>QHBM01000139.1:218-40519 GCA_003244145.1 Chthoniobacterales bacterium | reverse complement strand
CATGTTCGAATCGCCGATGAGCAAATGGAGCCGGCGATACTTGCGATAATCGGCAAGCGGCTCGTCGCGCGCGTTGATGATGGCCCGATTGAATTGCACCCACTGGTAAATGTCGTTGACGATGTGATCGGCGCGTTGGCTCAGCTGGAAATCGACGTGGACCTCGGGCTGCGGCAGTTGGAAATCGAACGCGAGCGGATTCGCCTGCCCCACGCGGCCGGAGCCGGTGAAAATCTGGCGTGTGGCCAGGAAGGCGAGCAAGGTGCCGAGCACGGGCGGAGTAAATTGCGCCTCGCGCTTCATCAAATAATTCTCGTGGCAGCCGAAGGTCGCGCCGGTGTTGTGGTCGACGTTGTTCTTGATGAACGAAACGCGTTCCGCCGCCTCCAATTCCACCAGGGCAGATTGCAAAAGCTGGTCGCCGGCGATGTCGTACGTGACGATGTCGCGCAGATTGAGGCACTCGGGTGAAGCGTACTCGATGTGGCCCATGTCGAGATAGAGGCGGCCGCCATTGAGAAGAAAACCTCCGTTGCCCGGTGGCTCTTCGTAATCGCGGTAGTGCAGGTCGATCGCGCCGGCCCGCGCTTTTCGGAAAAGGAAATTCTTCACCCGCACCGGCCACGCGTCGGTGTGAGCGCGACCGTCTTCCGCGCTGACGAGGCAGCCGTATTCGGTTTCAATCCCGGCGACGCGATCCATTAGCCTCAATGGTTGCTGCGAGCTTGAAAAAGCGCAAGGCAATCAGAGACTGGAAGGCAGAGATGAAAGAATTTCCGGTACGCAGTCCGGCGGAGAAAATCGGCGGGCTGGTTTATTTCGGACGGATGCTCGACAAGATCCGCGTGCATGCGCGGGGCGAGCTTCCGGAAGACTACCAGCCAAATCTCGGCAAAGGTTTCGATGCGAAATGTTGCGCGTTCTTGCACATTGATTACGCGGAGCTAGCCGAGCGCGTGCGGCACGGCGCCAGTGACGCGGATGCGCTCGAGTGGGCCTTGGAGACCGGACGGCGTCCGAACGAAGCGGAGATCACGATGTGGAACGAGTTCATGCGCAAATTCGGCTGGCGCGATCAGGCGAGTGAGATTCTGACCCGCCGCAAACGCGACGCCGGAATGGAAACCCGATCCGAGATCGAAACGATGTTTCAGTTCATCGACGCGGATGAGGGACGAAGCCAGTGACCAGTGGCGAGTTGAAGAATTCCGATCTCGTCACATGTCACTCGTCACTGTTCTTGGCGGCAGCGGCGGCTGCATCCGGTAATCGATAAACTCCCAGAGCACGATGACCGTCAGGATCACGACCGCCCACGCGGCGATCTTTTTTCCACGCGTCGGCATTGACGCCGTTATTCCGAGAGCGTGTCGATTCGCTCCGCGAGACCAAAATCCAACTCGGTCAAACCGCCCTTGCTGTGGGTGGAAAGCACCAGGCGCACTTTGTTGTAACGAATATCGATGTCGGGATGGTGTTCCTCGTCTTCCGCCACTTCCGCCACGCCGTTCACGAAATCGATCGATTCGGTGAAGTCATCGAACTCGAACGTGCGCTCGATATGCTTCTTCTCCAGTTCCCATTCCGGGATCTTTTTCAGACGGGCTTTCGCTTCGTCTGTTTTCAGCAAGTCAGCCATAACGGGGAACGAGTAACACCCTCAAACCGTTTTGCAATGAGGAATCGCGCGGCGTTTTCGGGCCGGTCAAAGTCCGAGAATCTGGCGGAGATTCCTGGCGGAATCGAAGACCTCCACTGCGCAGGCCCGGGCCTGCTTCGAAAACCGAGGCCAATGCGCCATCACCTCTTTCACCGCCGACCTTGCTTCCTCGAGCCCGCCGACGAAGTGGAAACCGTTCTCGCGCGGCAAATATTTAGCCGCGCCGGTATCTTCGGTAATCACAGGCCTCCCCAGGGCGAGGAACGCCGCCGCCCGATCGCTTAACCATCCCGTGCGCCAGGTCACGTCCACGCCCTTGATCGCGGTGAATTCTCCCGAGGCGCTCGCGATGTAGCGGCGATAGGCCTGCGGCGTCCGCGTCACCCGATGAGGCGAGACGACGCACCAGCCGCGTGCGCGCAACCGCGCGATCTCGGGGTCGTCGAGGTTGAGATTCATGGCCAGCTCGAAACGAGCTTCCGGCGCCTGCGAGGGCAAATCGAGGTACGGTTCGAATGCGAACTTTTTCGACAAGTCGGGAAACTCGCCCTCCACCTCGACACCCCCGCCCCAATACCACTGGCCGATCGTCGTGAACTTCGGGATTCGCGGCCGCGGTTGCGGGCGGAGAAGTTTCGTATCCACCAGCGGATAAAATGTTTTCCAAGCCAGCTTCGAGCCCGGCAGCCGGCAATCGCGCGCGTTGACGTTGAGCCCGATCGTCCAAAATTCCTGGTGATGCGATTGGCCCATTTCCATTTTCGTCATCCAGAAAAAAATCTCGCTCGGATCGAGGTCGCAAAAAATCCGGCGCTCGAACTGAAGCAGAAACGGCGGATGCAGCGAGTAGCTGAGGTTGAGCAGCGTGTTCGGGCCGGCAAGACGCTCGAGCAGCTCGCGTTTTGACATTCCAATGCATTGCATCGTGCCGAGATCGTGCGCGTCATTTGCCGGCGCCTGATGCAGCAGGCAATAGCGGCCCTGAAGTCCATGCGCGCGCAATTGCCGCTGGAATTTGCGGATGCGCGTCTCATCCTCACTCTGGCCGGTCGTCTCGGGCAGGAGCTCGAGCCAGATCGCATCGAGGCCGAGGCGGCGCAGGCCCAGCATCCACTGGAGCGGCACGGAAAAATTGCCGCCGCCTTCGGGATATTTCGCCGCGAACCCGCAGCCGAGAAAAACAGTCACAGCGGGAGAATCGCCCGGGCCGGATTCTCCTCAAGGCCTGCGCGGGGGTCATTTGACGGCCTCGGCATCATCCGCTAATTAGCATCCGCCAAAGCACCCGTAGCTCAACTGGATAGAGCATCTGACTACGGATCAGAAGGTTTGAAGTTCGAATCTTCACGGGTGCGGTATTGAGGCTTGTTTGGCGCTCAGGCCTGTCAGATTGTAGAATCGAATAGGATGAAATCTGTGCTTCTCGTCATCTTGCTGTGTTGTCTCGCAGCTTGTACCAGCGGTCCGCCGCCGCCGGATCCATCTGCCGATAATCCAGCGCAGATCAAGGCGGACGCGAAAGCCCGAGACGAATTCGCGCGAAATCTTCCCAAGCCTCCGGAGCGTTAACCTCGTTTATGAAAAAAATCCTCCTCCTCATGTCGGCGTGCAGTGTGCTGTTGTTCGGCGGCTGCGCCCAGTCTTTGCTCACTGATGAAGAATATCAGGCCTCTCACGGCCCCGGGCCGCGCTCACCGGATCCGACGGGCTATATTCCGCAGTCAGCGGCGACTGCCAGTCGTCCCGCCGGTTTCTGATTAGCGAGGAGCTAGGCTATCTCCTCGAACGCGCTCATCGCTTTGAACATTTCGTAGCGGGCGCGGATTTCATCCATCGTCAGCGTTCGTAAACGCTCGAGGCTGAAAGCTTCCACGTTGAAGCTGGCGAGCACACTGCCGTAAATAATCGCGCGCCGAAGATCGGCGAAGGTCGGCGTTCGTTCCGCGGCGGCGAGATAGCCCGCCATTCCCCCGGCGAACGTGTCGCCGGCGCCGGTGGGATCGTGGATGTCTTCGAGCGGAAAAGCGCCGCAGCTGAAAAATTCATTTTCGCCGAAGAGCAGTGCGCCATGCTCACCCTTTTTTATCGCGACGTATTTCGGGCCGCTCTTGCGAATCTTGCGGCCGGCTTTGATCAGACTCGTTTCTTTCGTCAGCTCGCGCGCTTCGCTGTCGTTAAGAATGAGCAGATCGACCCGCGGAATCAGCGCGTCCAAATCGGTCCGCGTGGTCTCGATCCACAAATCCATCGTGTCGGCCACGATGAAACGCGGCCGCGTCATTTGATCGAGCACGTGCGCTTGCAGCGCCGGCGCGATGTTGGCGAGCAGGACAAAATCGGTTTCGCGATACGATGACGGCAACTCCGGTCGAAAATGCTCGAAGACGTTCAACGCCACCGAGCGCGTCTCGCGCGTGTTCATGTCCCAGGCGTATTCTCCCGACCAGTGAAACGTTTTCCCCGCAACGCGTTGAACACCTTCCGCATCGATCCGGCGCTCTTTCCAGAACGCAAATTCGGCCTCGGGAAAATCGTCGCCCACGATGCCCACGAGTCTAACGGGCGAAAAAAAACTCGCGCCGAGGGCGGCGTAGGAAGCCGATCCGCCTAACAAGTTGGCGTGTTCTTCGACGGGAGTTTTGACGGTATCGAGCGCGATGGAGCCAACGATGAGGACAGACATAATTCAGAGATCAGAAGTCAGAGGACGGAGGTCAGTAATTTTTTTGCGGAGCGCGCATACTCTGCGATGTCATTTGCCTGAAGCAAACCCGAGACGATGACGGCGCGGCGAGCACCTGCTTCGATCACTTTCGACAGATTGTCCAGCTTGATGCCGCCGATGCAAAAGATCGGGATGCGAACGGCGTCGTGAACTTTCTGGATTTGATCGAGACCCACGGGAACATAATCGGGTTTCGTCGGCGTAGCGAAGATCGGTCCGAAGCCGATGTAGTCCGCCCCTTCGTAAAACGCGCGAACGGCCTGGTCGAGGCTATGGGTCGATTTTCCGACCACGCAATCAGGTCCGACGATCTTTCGGACTTCTGCAATGGGGGGATCGTCCTGACCGACGTGCACTCCCTCCGCTCCAACCGCCCGCGCGATTTCCGCGTGATCGTTGATGATCAATGGCACGCCGCGTTCCTGCGTGATCCGATGCAGGTCCGCCGCGATTTTTGAAATCTCGGCCGGCGCGTGCGCCTTGGCGCGAAGTTGAATGAGGTCCACTCCGCCATCGATCATTTGCTCGACGACGCGGTTCGCCCGCGAGAGATCGACGTAGCTTAAATCCAGGATGCCGTAGAGCCGGCTGCGACTGAGATCGGCAGGCGTCAAGGGCGCAACTATTCGTGCAAGCGCGTCGGCGTCGGCTTGAGCTCGAAGTTGTTCGAGTTCATGACCCGTTCCACGAAGCCGGTGTCGTAGGTGCCGTTGCGGAATTCGGCGTTGCGCATGATGGCGCTGTGGAACGGCACCGTCGTCTTGATGCCGGTAATGTAATATTCGTCTAGGGCCCGCCGCATGCGCGCGATAGCTGACGCGCGGGTCGCGCCGATCGTGATCAGCTTCGCGATCATGGAATCGTAGTAAGGCGGGACGACATAGCCGGTGTAGGCGTGCGAATCGATGCGCACGCCACGGCCTCCGGGCGCGTAATAGAACACGATCTTTCCCGGCGACGGTTGAAAATTTTTCTCCGGATCTTCGGCATTGATCCGGCATTGGATGGCATGAAGCCGCGGCTGTGCGTGCGCGACGTGCGGAGAGAGCCGTTCGCCCGACGCGACCAGGATCTGTTCCTTGACCAGGTCGCAGCCGTAAACCTCTTCCGTGATCGTGTGCTCGACCTGGATGCGGGTGTTCATCTCGATGAAGTAATAATGGCCTTCGTTATCGACCAGGAATTCCATCGTGCCCGCGTTTTCATAGCCGATCGACTCCGCCAGCTTCACCGCCGCGTTCCCCATCTTTTTGCGCAACCCAGGCGAGATCAACGGCGACGGACATTCCTCGATCACTTTTTGGTTGCGCCGCTGGATCGAACAATCGCGCTCGCCCAGATGCACGGTATGGCCGTGCTGGTCGGCGAAGATTTGGAACTCGATGTGGTGCGGATTGACGATCAGCTTCTCAATGTAAACGGCGCCGTTTCCGAAAGCCTTCTCCGCTTCGTTGCCGGCCGCATGAAAAGCGGGGCCAATGCTGGCCTCGTTGTGCGCGGCGCGCATGCCCCGGCCGCCACCGCCGGCGACCGCTTTGATCATGACCGGATAACCAATCTTGCGCGCGATCTTCACCGCCTCCTGCTCGGTCTCGACGATCCCGTCGCTCCCGGGGATAACGGCCACGCCCGCTTTTCGCGCGTGCGCGCGTGCGGAATTCTTGTCGCCCATCGCGTGCATCGCCCGCGCCGACGGCCCGATGAATTTGATTTTGCAGCTCTCGCAAACTTCTGCGAAGTGCGCGTTCTCGGCCAGGAAACCGTATCCGGGATGGATCGCGTCCACGTCGCCTACTTCCGCGGCGCTCATGATCCGATCGATCTTCAGGTAGCTTTCCGAGCTTGGCGGAGCGCCGATGCAGATCGCCTCATCAGCGAGTTGGACGTGGAGCGAATCGACATCCGCTTCCGAATAGACCGCGAGGGTGCGGATGCCGAGTTCCTTGCAGGCGCGGATGATGCGCAGCGCGATTTCGCCCCGGTTTGCGATTAGGATTTTCTCAAACATTCAGAGAGTGGCGCAAGCTTCCAGCTCGCGGACCGAAACCACGCAAGCTGGAGGCTTGCGCTACCGCACGCGGAAAAGGACCTGGCCGAACTGCACGGGTTTACCGCCTTCGGCCACGACTTCGGCGATCACGCCTTTTATTTCCGCTTTGATTTCGTTCATGACTTTCATCGCCTCAATGATGCAAACGACGCTTTCTTCCGTGACTTCTTTTCCCACGTCCACAAACGGCGGTGATTCGGGCGAAGCGGCCCGGTAAAATGTGCCGACCATCGGCGAGAGAATGTCCCGAAGGCCGCCGCCTTTTTCCACCGGCTCGGCTGCTGGAGTCGCAGCCGGAGTCGTCGCCGACGCAGGCCCGGTCGATGCGGCCGGCGCTGCCGGTGGTGCGGCGAAAATGGTCTGCTCGCCCGCGCCCTTTTGCAGTTTCAGCTTGAACCCGTCTTTCTCCATCTCGAAGACGGACAAGTCGTTCTTCTTCATCAGATCGATGATGAGTTTTATGTCTTTGAGTTCCAAGATTGCTGGCTCCGTTAGTCGAGACTGGGCGTTTAGGTAAAGCGGTTTTCGGCAGCAGGTCAAGCAAACGTAATGGGGGGGCTTCAGCGCCCCGATGAATCGCGCACCACTTTCCCGTCGTGCATTTCCACGCGACGTGAGGCGGCCCGCGCGACTTCATCGCTGTGGGTCACTACGATCAAGGTCGTCAAACCATCGGCGCCAATTTTCTCCAGCAGCTCCATCACCGCCGCGGCCGAATGCGAATCGAGATTGCCGGTCGGTTCGTCCGCGATTAATAACGAGGGCCGATGCACCAACGCGCGCGCGATCGCGGTCCGCTGCTGCTCGCCGCCGCTGAGTTGATGAACGAAATGATCGGCGCGCTCCCGCAAGCCGACATGATCGATTAACTCCAGGGCGCGCGCTTCGCTTTCCGGCGACGGCACGCCCTGCAAGAGGAGCGGGAAAGAGACATTCTCCAGCACATTCATCGTAGGCAGGAGATTGAAGAACTGAAAGACCAGCCCGATGTGGCGACGCCGATACTGCGTCAGCGCGGCGTCATCGGCGGTGTGCAAAGCAAGGCCATCGACAAAAATTTCGCCCGCGGTGGGAGGCTCGAGGCCAGCCAAAAGATGAATGAGCGTGCTCTTGCCGCAACCGCTCGGCCCGCTCACGGCCACGAACTCGTGGCGCGCGATCTCGAGCGAGACGCCGTCCACGGCGTGCACCGTCCGCTCCCCCGTCTTATATTCCCGCGTGACATTCTTGAGCGAGATCAAGGGAGCTTTATCCGCCACGGAAGCAGGCCGCGCAAACGATGCCCACGATTTCTCGATCGTGGCGGAGTGCGACGATTTCCTCGTGGTCGAGAAACCGCCGTTTCTTCTCGTGCACCCGACCAAGCCAAACGGCGTCCGCACCCTGTGGGGCGAATTGAAACAACTGCTCGCCTTCGAGATCGCAAACGGCGGGCAGGTTTCGATTGTGAACCGGCTCGACCGGGAAACGAGCGGGCTCGTCCTGGTGGCGAAAACCTCCGCGGCGGCGCGGCGTTTCGGCCTGATGATGCAAGAACAGCGCATCGCCAAGGAATACCGGGCGATTGTTTGGGGCTGGCCGGAATGGCAAACGAAGTCGGTCGATGCTCCGCTGGCGCGGCAAGGCGCGCACGGGGCCTCACCCATTTGGCTGAAGCAAACCATCCATTCGGAGGGCGCCGCGGCGCAGACGGATTTTCAGTTGGAGAAACGATTTGAGCGAGGAATCAACGGCGATCGCTTTAGCATTGTCCGGGCAGTTCCTCGCACCGGACGCACGCATCAGATCCGGGTCCATCTGGCCTCGTTAGGCCATCCTATTGCTGGCGACAAGATTTATGGCCCCGACGAAAAACTTTATCTCCAGTTCATTGAGACAGATTGGACGCCGGAACTGGCGCGCCAACTTCTCCTCCCGCGACACGCGCTCCATTCCGCCATGATCCGGATCGATGGTGGCGAAAAATGGGAGAGCCCGCTGCCACCCGATTTGGCGGGATTTTGCAGGTAGGGGCGATTGACCTCAATCGCCCGGCGAAACGCGACGCCGCCTGACTGCGCAGGGCGAGAAATAGTGCGCGAATTCTCCGGGCGGTTGTGGTCTACCGCCCCTACCTCCGCGTCGAAGCGCGCAAGCTATTTGTCCGAAGTCACTTTGATATCAGTCAGCCTGATCGTCTTGCCGTTGAAGTTGTGTTCGGTGGCGAGGGTTAAGCCGGCGAATGTTTGATATTTTTCCCACGTGGCCTGCATTCCGTCGCCGGTCTTGGGAATGTAATCCCACGCCCGCACCAACTTGGTTTGCGGGTCGAGATAAAGAACGTACTGATCCGTCGGAGTCATTCCCACCCCGTCGAAACTCAGGTGCAACGTTTCACAGCTCGTCCCGTTCAAATCCTTCGGTCCGCCCGCTTCCACCGTTACGCCTTTATCGCGGATTTTCAGCGGCGCCAGAAACCAATACGAATCGTTTACCCAGCGCGCATACGCGGTTTTCTCGTCCCCGTCCGCCACGGGCGTGGCAAGTTTGGCAGTGGCGTGGTGATCGGTCCCCTGCTTGTCTTTCCACTTCACCTCATCGGTGCCGGCCGCAACGTTCCAAACATGTTGTGCGCTGAAGAGCGCCTTGCCCTCGCTCTCGACTACAAAGGTGAACTGCACTTCTTTCACCTTCCCCCAATTGTCTCCGCCGCTGGCCTTGAAGAGATCGGTCGCGAGTTGCTCGGCTTTCCCGGCCGGATTATCCGCGGCGCGCGCCGCCACCGTGGCCATGACAAATAACGAAACAATAACTGCGATGCAGGGTTTCATGAGACCAAGCGTGGCAGAGCGTGCGATAAATTGCAATTGAGCGGAGTCGCAATATCGTAGCGCGCTTTTATGAAGATTTTGCGCATTATCGCGGGCCTTTTGTTTTTCGGCG
Organism: Chthoniobacterales bacterium; assembly: GCA_003244145.1. Lineage (GTDB taxonomy): Bacteria > Verrucomicrobiota > Verrucomicrobiia > Chthoniobacterales > UBA10450 > AV80. The sequence continues at coordinate 31,162 of QHBM01000139.1, read as the reverse complement.
GGATCGCGCCTTGGGCGCACGCAGCGGGTGATCGCCTCTCGACCCATTTCACGCCGGATGGTCCCATCGACGCGCCCAATTTCGAGGTCGCGGCCGAGACCGGTTACATGGTCGGCATTATCGGCAATCCCAACAGCTACGAGGTCGCCGCACAATTTTTTACAGCGCGCTGGCGCTGGGGTGTGGTCGAGCACGATAGCTGGCTTCAGGGTTACAATCAGGTTTACGCCCTGTTCATGGTGGAACCGATCTTGCGCGGCCCGGAAAATCTTTACTACGGCATCTCCCTCGGCTTTCGCTACAACTTCGCCAAGCCGGGCGCGCGCTTCGTTCCATACGTTTCCGGCGGCGTCGGCCTCGGTTGGATCGACAGCCACGCCAACGTCTTTGGCGCGCAGGGACAGGATTTCACCTTCAACATCCTGACGGCCGTCGGCGTCTCCTACAAAATTAGCGATCATTGGAAAGCGAATGCGGGCGTTCTCTATCAGCATCTCTCCAACGCCGCGCAAACCGATCCGAATCCCAGCCTGAATCTTCTCGGGCCCCAGATCGGCGTGACTTATTCCTTCTAGTGCCCGCTCCAGACGAGAACGTTTTAGTCGTTCGGCGGAGCCTGTTCGATGACCTCGGCAGCTTCCACGGCCTGAATTTCGAGCCGGAAAAATATCTGGGCGCGCTGCTCTCTCGCGGGAACAATTTCTTTCTCCCCCGCGCCCAGGCCGAAAAAGATCCGACGCACAAGCAAATCATTCCCTACGCGGTGATCGCACATGGCGACACGGTCTTGCATTACGTCCGCGGAAAAAAAGCGGGCGAGCAACGTCTCGTGGCGAAAGGGTCGATTGGCATCGGCGGTCACATGAACGACGCCGACGAATCTCTTTTTGCCTGGGATGAAGCGGCCTATCGCGCCGGCGTGGAACGCGAAGTAAACGAGGAGATAGCAATCGAATCTCCGTTCGAAGACCGGATCGTCGCTCTTCTGAATGACGACACCACCGAAGTCGGACAAGTCCATCTCGGCATCGTCCATGTTTTTCGTCTGGCGCAACCGAAGGTCCAGAAGCGCGAAGCCATGATCACCAATCTCGCCTTCCTGACCAGGGACGAGCTGCACGCCCAGCGCGACAATCTCGAGACTTGGTCGCAGCTTTGCGTCGATTCGCTCGACCGTCTGCTGAGTTAGGGCGACTCGTCGCTCTTCCCAGCCATCCTCAATCCTCTATCCTCCATCCTCGCCCCGCAACGCCTCAACCCTTGCGCTTCCGTCTCTGCTTCGGCTCCGGGATCGGCGAAGGCGTCGGGCTCGGCGCCATCACCGGTGTGGGCGAGGCCGCGGGAGTCGGAGTCGGTGCGGGCGTCCAGACCAGGTTGATGTCGTCGACCTGCCAAACCGTCATTCCGCGCGAGATGACCAGCTCCAGGGCTGCCGTCGTTGTTGGATAAACCAATTCCGCGCGAAAGTTGCCGGTCGGTTCAAAAAAGTAGGAGCTGAAATGCGTGTCGCCTTTCACTTCGATCGGCTGCTTCACGGTCCCTAACCCGCGCACATTTTGCAGCAGCCGCTCTCGCCAGGATTGCAGATACTTGACCTGCGCTTCCGGACTGAGATGGACGTGGAGATATTTTTCGTCGTAGTTCACTGCCACGCGCTGAGTGACTTCCTTGGCAAAAGCGCGCGCGTTCTTCTCCGCGTCCTGCCGCGACGAATACAAAAACCAGATCGCGCCCCCGATCAAAGCCGCCACGATGATCCAGAGGACCAATCCTCCTTCCGCTCTCGTCCGCGCGTTTCGAGCGAGTCTCATCTAAAAGCCGAAGCCGGTCCCCTTGATCACGTTTCCATCGCGAATCAGCGCGCTATGCTTCTGCATTCCCGTGAGGGCGCCGAAGCGATTGCGGGAATTGACTTTGAACTCGACCAGGTAGCCGTTCAGCCGCTTCCCATCCTTGTCCGGCAAGTCAGCGGGTTTCGGCGGACCCATCCACTCAATCTTCGCACTCGCCGGATCGGCCAGTTTCGTCTCCAGCCATTTCGTCACGATCTCCTGGTAGTTCTTCGGATACTCACCGTAAACTGCAGGGTCCGCGATGACCTCGACTTCAGTAATTTCCGCCCGTGTCGCCACGGGGCAGGCCAGCGTGGCCAGGACCAGAATGAGCGGGACCGCCTTCATTGCGGACGAAACTAACGAGGACATTTTCCAATGTCGAGCAGGCACTGTAGCGGCGGTTTACGGCCGCTCGTCGATCGGCACCACCTTCTTACCGACCGGTTCGCCGACGTATTCGCTCAGCGGCCGGTAGAGCCGATTGTCTTCGAGCTGCTCCAGGACCTGGGCGCACCAGCCCGAGCAACGCGCGATGGCAAAGATCGGCGTGAAGAGATCCGTGGGAATGCCTAACGAGTAGTAAACCGTCGCCGAATAAAAATCGACATTCGCGTTCAGATTCTTCTTCTCCTTCATCAGCGTCGCGATCCGCTCCGACATTCGGATCCATTTCGGCTCGCCCAATTTCTCGCTCAGCTTGATCGCCATCTTTTGCAGGTGAGGCGCGCGCGGATCGAGCGTCTTGTAAACGCGGTGGCCGATGCCCATGATCTTTTTCTTTTCCGCGAGCTGTTTCTCAACGTAGGCGTCCACTTTGTCCTCGCTGCCAATCTCCTCCAGCATGTGGATGACGCCTTCGTTCGCTCCGCCATGAAGCGGGCCTTTCAGCGTCCCGATCGCGGCCGTGATGGCTGAATAAAAATCCGAAAGCGTCGAGATGGTGACGCGCGCGCTAAACGTCGATGCGTTCATGCCGTGATCGGCGTGCAGGATAAAAGCGAGATCGAGCGTGTCGCTCGCTTCCTTCGCCTGCGGCTCGCCGCACATGAGATAGAGAAAATGCTCGGCCTCAGTCAGGTCGTCGCGCACGGGCGGAAGCGATTTGCCCTGGCGGGCGCGGTGAAAATACGCTGCGATCACACCGATCTTGGCAGTGATTGAAATAGCACGGCGCCGGTTCATTTCCGGAGTCGCTTCCTTCCCCATGTCTGGATCGTAAAGACCGAGCATGGAAATTGCCGTCCGCATCACATCCATCGGCTCCGCGTCTTTCGGCGCGGATTTCAAAAAATCGACGACCGGTCCCGGCAACTGGCGTTCCGCTCGCAGTTCGCGCACAAAAGCGTCCAGCTCTTTCCGGTTCGGCAGCTTCTTGTGCCAGAGCAGGTAAACGACTTCCTTGTAGCTGACCTTGCCGGCGAGCTCGTTGATGTCGTAGCCGCAATAGATGAGCTGGCCCTTGTCGCCAATGACATCACTCAGCGCCGTGGAATTGGCGACGACGCCTTCAAGTCCGCGTGAAATCATATCAGTTGTTCGCCTTAGACCTTGCGCCTCGGGGGTCTTGGGACGGCTGGAACCTCAATCCGGGTAATAAGCGAAATATCAACCACCGTGTGCCTATTGCTCTGCATCGCGGTGACAACCGCCGAAGCGCCGCCTCCGGCTAATGCAATGAAGTCCGGATGCGAAACGTGCAGCTGATGGGCATCGGCCAAATGGATCGTGAACGGCTGAAAGGGAGCCTTGTGCACCACGCTTCGCAAGTCATCCATCGTCATAAGCCACCCTAATTCGCGGCGTTCATCCGCGCAATCAGGGTCTCCGCCATTGTCGCTGGTGTTTCGGCCACTGCAATCCCAGCGGCCTTGAGCGCCGCGATTTTTCCCGCGGCCGTTCCTTTCCCGCCCGAGACGATGGCGCCGGCGTGCCCCATCCGCCGGCCGGGCGGAGCGGTCGCGCCCGCGATAAAGGCGGCAACCGGCTTCTTACAATTTGCCTTGATCCACTCGGCCGCTTCCTCTTCCGCCGAGCCGCCGATCTCGCCGATCAAAATCATCGAGTCGGTTTGCGGATCGTCGTGGAAAAGTTTCACGGCATCGAGGTGCGACATCCCATTGATCGGATCGCCGCCGATGCCGATGCAGGTCGATTGTCCGTAACCACGCGAAGTGAGCTGCCACACCGCTTCGTAAGTGAGCGTGCCGGAACGCGAGATCACGCCGACGCTTCCCGCCTTGTGAATGTAGCCCGGCATGATCCCGATCTTGCACGCATCGGGCGTGATGATGCCCGGGCAATTCGGCCCGATCAGCCGGCTCGTCTTGCCGGCCATCTGCGCCTTTACCCGCATCATGTCCATCACCGGAATTCCTTCCGTGATGCAAATGACCAGCTCCAAGCCCGCATCGACCGCTTCCAGAATGCTATCTGCCGCACCAGCCGCTGGCACAAAAATCACCGAGACATTGCAGCCAGTTTCCTGCCGCGCTTCCCAGACGGTATCGAAAACCGGCACTTTGCTATCGAACATCTGCCCGCCTTTTCCCGGCGTCACTCCGGCGACAACGTTGGTGCCGTATTCCATGCATTGCCGCGCGTGGAATCCACCGACGCTGCCGGTAATTCCCTGGACCACGAGGCGAGTGTTTTTATCGACGAGAACGGACATGCGCTATTTCGCTTTGCGTTTGTGCAGCACCAATTTGTTTCCGTCCGGATCGCGGAATTGCGCCATCCAGCAGACCGGCGTCTCCATCTTCTCCATGTCGAAGGTTACGCCGCGCTCTTTTAACTTCGCGATGTCCGCGTCGATGTCGTCCACCTCGAACGCGACGGTTGTTCCGTCGCGCGAAGGTTGCCAGGCCGGATGACATCCGACTCCGATGGTCGTGGCGCCCAGGTCGTATTCGACCCACGCGCCATCCATACCGGTCATGCCCGGCTTTAGCTCGAGCGTTTCCTGATAAAACTTTCGCGCACGTTCCTTGTCCGAAACGGCGATGGCGATGAATGCGACTTCTTTGATCATGATGCTTTCAGTTTGTGGATGATTAATTTGTTGCCGTCGGGATCCTGCACGATCGCCATATGGCAAACCGGCGACTCGAATGGGTCCCAGGCAAACTTCACGTTCGCCTTTTTCAACTCCGCGATCGCTTCGTCGAAATTCTCCATCTCAAGGGCCGCGCCGGTGCCCTGATCGGACGGCAACCACGTATCGCTGATGCTGGCGATGCAAAGCGTGTCCTTGCCGATGCCGTATTCGATCCACTTGCCTTCCAGGAATCGCCCCGATTCCTGCAATCCAAGAACGCCTTCATAAAATTTCCGAGCCCGGTCCATGTCGGTAACCGGGATGGCGACGAAACCGATTTCCTTAACTTTCATTTTACTCTTCGAGAAGTTCCAAAACCCAATTTCCAAATCCCAGGCAAAGCTTCAAATCCAGCAAAACGAAAAAGCAGATTCATGAGCCGCTGGCCTTCAAAATAATCGACGAGAAAATCAGCGTGAGCTCGCGAGCTTCGGCAGCAAGCGCGTCACGACGTTTGATGTTATCGTGGCCAGCTTCGATCAATCGCAGAAAAAGCCGGCTTTCCTTCGCTTCTTTGCGGCAAATTTTCGTGCGCATTAGGAAATCTTTTTTGCTCAACGCTTCATCTGCTTCGATCCAGTTAGCCGCGACCGAACCCGACGCGCCCAATTGCCGAACATCTTCGGTGTTTCCGAGGGTGCGCGGCAGAGTTTTTACAAATGCCCGAATGGATTGCGCGAACAAAAATGTTCTGTCCTCGAGGTCACGCGGTTTGGAGGGATCATCCACGGCGGCTTTGGTGATTTGAGTTTGGATATTACTTGGGATTTGGGTTTTGGGATTTGGAGCTTGCGGCCGCGACCGCCTTTTGCGCCGCGTCGGCGAGATCGCCTGCCGTGATTACAGCGAGACCGGATTCGGCGAGAAGTTTCTTGCCCGCGTCGACGTTCGTTCCTTCAAGCCTAACGACCAGCGGGACCGGCAAATTCACCGTCTTCACCGCGTTGATGATTCCTTGCGCAATCACGTCGCACTTCATGATGCCGCCAAAAATGTTGACCAGGATCGCTTTCACCTTGTCGTCCGAGACCAGGATCTTGAATGCTTCGGTCACCTGCTCTTCCGTCGCGCCGCCGCCGACATCGAGGAAGTTCGCGGGGCTGCCGCCATATACCTTGATGATGTCCATCGTCGCCATGGCCAGACCGGCGCCATTGACGAGGCACGCGATGTTTCCATCGAGGCCGATGTAATTCAGGCCGTGTTTCGAAGCCTCGACTTCGCGCGGATCTTCTTCCGCGACGTCGCGCAAGGCGGCCAGCTCCGGATGTCGGTAAAGGGCGTTGTCATCGAAATTGAATTTCGCATCGAGCGCGAGAACTTCGCCGGTCGGCGTCACCACGAGCGGATTCACTTCCACCATCGAGCAATCGCAGGCGATGAAGGTGCGATACAAACCGTCGAACAATTTTGACACCGCCTTCAGCTGGCCCGATTCGAATCCGAGCTGTTTGGCCAGCTTGCGCGTTTGAAAAGCCTGCAATCCCGCGAGCGGATCGATTCCCTCGCGCAGAATTTTCTCGGGCGATTTTTCGGCGACCGTCTCGATCTCGACGCCACCCTCGGTGCTTGCGACCACAATGGGCGCGGCCGTGGCGCGATCGAGCAAAATGGCAAAATAAATTTCGCGCGCAATCTCCGCCGACTCCGCCACAAGCACCTTGTTCACGACGCGGCCGGCGGGTCCGGTTTGATGCGTTACCAAAGTTTGCCCGAGCATCTTCGAGGCAATCTCGCGGACTTCGGCCGGCGATTTGCACAGGTGGACGCCGCCCTTGAAACCATTCGCGAACGTTCCCTTCCCGCGCCCGCCCGCATGGATCTGCGCTTTAACGACCAGATTGTCCGTGCCCAGATCGCGCGCCGCCTGCTCAGCCTCATCCGGCGTCGACGCCGCCTTCCCCCGCGGTGTCGCGACCCCGAATTTTTGGAGCAACTCTTTCGCCTGGTACTCGTGAATATTCATTCCGCTTTGCTAGCGACCACTAAGCCGTTGAACGTCGCGCCCGGCAATCGTTTTCTGAATTAGAGCAATTCTACCGAACCACGCTTGCAATGCCCGGACAGCGTCGCAAGTTCGCGACCATGTTGGGCGCGGACGCAAATCTGGAATCTCTTCTCGACGCCGGGACAAAATCCGGAGACCTGCGCGATTCGGCCGCCGAGAACATTCGGTATTTGCTCGGCGCCTCGAAGTCTCCGCTTTATCCCGCGGCCATATCCGAGCTGGCGCGCGCGGGAGAGTGGGCGGAACTGAACGATCGCTTTTACAAGACGCTGGCTTTTGGAACGGGCGGGCTGCGTGGCCGGACCATTGGAAAAATCGTGACCACAGCGGAACGCGGGGAAGCGGGCCAGAACGAGCCGCCGCAATTCCCCTGCGTGGGAACGAACGCGATGAATTTTTTCAACGTCAGTCGCGCGACCCAGGGACTCGTCGCCTACCTCCACGAATGGCGGAGCCAGGAAAAGATTAAGGGCAAACCAAAGATCGTGATCGCCCACGATTCCCGCCACTTCTCGAAAGAATTCACGAAACTCGCCGCGAAAACTGCGGCGGAAAATGGCTGCGACGCCTATGTCTTTGATGGACCGCGATCCACTCCGGAGTTGTCTTTCGCCGTGCGTTATTTGCGCGCGAGCGCAGGCTTCGTCATAACAGCCAGCCATAATCCGCCCCACGATAACGGGTACAAAGTTTACTTCGATGACGGCGCGCAAGTGATCGAGCCGCACGCGAGCCGAATCATCGAGCAGGTCAACGCGGTGAAGAGTGAGCTCTCGCCCGCGAGGCCGGCGGCGCGCCGCGGCAAAGTGATCACGCTCGGCCGCGAGATTGACGACGCCTATATGGACCGAGTCGAAAGTTTGATTCGAAACAAAAACCTCGTCCGGTCTGCGGACGCGCTCCGGATTGTTTTTACCCCGCTGCACGGCACCGGCGGGGTAATCATCAAGCCGATGCTCAAGCGGCTCGGTTTCCATTTCCACGTCGTCGTCGAACAGGACGGCTTCGATGGGAATTTTCCGACCGTCGATTCCCCCAATCCGGAAAACGCCGCGGCTCTGCGTCTCGGCATCGAGCTGGCGGAAACGGAAAAGGCCGATCTGGTCATCGCGACCGACCCCGATTGCGATCGCATGGGAGTCGCCGTCCGCAGCGAGGAGGGCTCGATGAAATTAATTACCGGCAACCAGATCGGTTCGCTCCTCGCCTATTACCGGACGAGAACGCTTTTCGAGACCGGAATTCTAAATAAGGAGAATGCCGCCCGCGCGGTCATCATCAAAACGTTCGTCACCACCGATCTGCAAAAAGCGATCGCGGAAAAGTTCGGCGTGCGCTGCGTAGAGACGTTGACCGGGTTCAAGTACAACGGCGCGAAGCTGGGTAAGTACGAGAAGGGACTCCCGCCGGAGGTGCAGAAAAAATATCGCGACCTGCCGGAGGAAGAAACGCGCCGGCTCCGGCTGGAGCATTCGTCCTATTACATTTTTGGCGGCGAAGAAAGTTACGGATACAGCGGCGGCGATTTCGTCCGGGACAAGGATGGGAATGGCGCGGTGATCATGTTCTGCGAAGTGGCCGCCTACGCGAAGTCGCGCGGCCAGACCGTGGACGCGCTTCTCGATGAAATTTTCTCGGAGTTCGGCTACTTCCAGGAATACACCGGCTCACTGACTTTCGAAGGGGCCGAAGGCGCGGAGACGATCAAGCGCCTCCTCGCTTCCTACGTGACCAAACCGCCGAACGAGATGCTGGGCGCGCAACTTATCCAGGCGAAAAATTTCGAGACCGACACCTACCGCGACGTGGAAGGCGACGAAATCCCGAAGGAAAAGATGTTGATCTTCGAGTTCGGAGACCACACCAGAATCGCGATCCGCGCTTCCGGCACCGAGCCGAAAATAAAATACTACCTGTTCGCGCAACGCCGTCCCACCGCAGCCAGCTTCACCGCGGCCGAGCTGACGGACCTGAAACGCGAAGTAAGTGAACATTTGACGAAGGTTTGGGATTGGCTGCGCGAAGACGCGACGGTGCGGTCTTCCGCATAAGCTGCTCGACAACTCAGCGAAGAGGCGGAAGGTTTTTCGCATGGGTCGCGAAATCAAACTCGATGGCGGCGAGATCTCGCTCTTGAAAAAGATCGGTCTCTCGGGTTCACCCCTTCACGGAAGACTGTTGATCGACCGCATTCAGGAAATGGAAAAAGGGGAATTCCTCGACACGCTCATCGGCCTCATCGACCAGGGCTACGTCATTTCGAACAAAGTGAATATCCGCCTGATGGAAGATGTGGAGAAGGCCCTCTTCCGCGTCAACGCCTCCTATGCAAAAGATTTGCAGGACGCGGTGAATCCGTCGAGGCGGCGTGAGCGCGAACGCGCCCAACGGGTCCGCCGCCGCTGAAACCGGTGGCTCCGTTTCTGAAATTGCTTCGGCTCTGGCCGTGGCTGGCCGCGATCACCAGCGGGCTCCTTTATGCCGGTTGCTTCGCGCCTTTTAATTATGACTGGCTCTGCTGGGTCGCGTTGATTCCGCTTCTCGCGGCCGTCTGGTTTTCCGGCGAGAATTCGAAGCGCCGGTGGTTGCGCGACCTGTCGCTCGGATACATTGCCGGCCTCATATTTTTCTGGATCGTTTTCTCGTGGCTCAGAACGGTGACGGTGCCGGGCCTGATCCTCGTCGGTTTTTACATGGCGTTTTACGGCGCGTTCTGGGGTTGGTTTTGCGGATTGCTTCGGCCAGGACTGCGGAAGATCCAGATGAAAAAAGAGCCGACTGGTTTGGATGCGGTGTCCGCGCGCCTCACGCAAAAATATCAGCAGCAAAGCGGCAGACCGGAACCTGCGAGCCCCGAGGTTGCGGTACCCGAAGAATCTCCAGCCCGCCGATCTCCCTGGTTGCTTTCGACGAACAATCTGCGGCTCGCGTTTTTCCTGGCTGCGGCCTGGGTCACGCACGAATGGCTGCGCAGTCTCGTCTTTTCGGGCTGGGGTTGGAACAGCCTCGGCAGCGCTTTGCATGCGCAGCTCGCGCTCATTCAAATCGCCGAATTCACCGGCGTGGCTGGGCTTTCTTTCCTGGTCGCGTTCACCAACGTCATTCTGCTCACGAGCGCGCGCCGATTCATCCTCGAAGCGCAGGTGCGGCCGATGCGGCCACATTACGATCTGACTCTGACGATGTCGGCGATCATCGGCGTGATGGCATTCGGCCTTCATGCTCTCCACAGCCACCCGCCAACGAAACCGCTCAACGTCGCGTTGGTGCAACCCAATATCCCGCGCGAGCAAAAGTTCACTGCCGCGTTTGCGCAGGCCACCTTCGATCAATTCAGCCGGTTGAGCAGGCCGGTGCTCGAAACCAATTCCCGCGCCGACTTACTCGTCTGGCCGGAGAGTTCCATGCCGGGTCCCGTGCTCGAGGATGAGTTGAGCTATCGCTTCGTCATGGATTTTTCGGCGTCGGCCAGGACGGATTTGCTGCTCGGGACGATCGAACAGGACGAAACGCACGTCTTCAACGCCGCGCTGCTGGTTTCCGAAGGCGGCGCGCACGTGCAAATTTATCGCAAGGTGCACCTGGTGCCGTTTGGCGAATACGTCCCGGGGCGTCACACCATTCCGTTGCTCGCGCGCATAGTCGGCGACCAGGTCCCGGCCGATTTCGACTTTGGCAGGGAGCACACTGTTTTCAACCTAACGAATGGTAAGGCGAAGGTCGCACCGCTCATTTGTTTTGAGGATACGATCGGCGATCTGACGCGGCAGTTCGTCCTCGGCGGCGCGAATCTGCTCGTCAACGTCACGAACGACGGATGGTTCCTGCAATCCGCCGGTTCGCAGCAGCACGTGGCCAACGCGATTTTCCGGTGCGTCGAGACGCGGCTTCCGATGGTGCGCGCCGCCAATACGGGCGTGACCTGTTTCGTCAACCAATTCGGCAACATCACCCAAATCCTGCTCGACGAAAAAGGCAGCCAATACACCGAGGGCGTGCTGACCGGCGAGGTCGCGATTCCCGCGGAACGCGAGCTCACGTTCTACGTGCAGCACGGCGAACTGTTCGCGGAATGCTGTGTCGGCGTAACAATTCTTGCGCTGGTCTTTGTCAGCGTGCGATTTGTCAGACGCCGAAGGTCCGTGTAGCCAGCACGCGATTTTTCGTGCGCCGCGACCCTTGCTCGCTAATGGTTCTGGCCAATCCGTATGCCCACGAATAACGAATTCGCCATCTACGTCCGCGGACTGCGAAAGTCGTACGGAAATTTTGAAGCGGTCAAGGGCATCGATTTCGAAGTGCGGCCCGGAGAAGTCTTCGGACTGCTCGGCCCCAATGGCGCGGGCAAGACCAGCACGGTCGAAATTCTCGAGGGCTTGCGCCCGCGCTCGGCCGGCGACGTCACCGTGCTCGATTTCGATCCCGCCCGGCAAAAAAAACAATTGAAGGACCGCATCGGCGTCTGCCTGCAAGCCACCAATCTCCCCGACAAAATTACGGTAAAGGAAGCAATGACGTTGTTCGCCGCATTTTATTCCAGGACCGTCGACGGCGACCCGATCCTGAAGCGCCTGCAGCTTTGGGAAAAGAAAGACGCCGGGTATGCCACGCTTTCCGGAGGGCAAAAGCAGCGGCTCGCCCTCGCCCTAGCGCTGATCAACGATCCGCAGATGCTTTTTCTCGATGAGCCGACGACGGGACTGGATCCGCAAGTGCGCCTGGAGATTCGCGATTTGGTGGAGGAACTGCGCGCGGAAAAGCGGACGATCCTGATGACGACGCACTACATCGAAGAGGCGGAGCGCTTGTGCGATCGCGTTGCGATTATCGACGCCGGACAAATCATCGCCATCGGCAGCCCGCGCGAATTGCAGGAAAAAAGCGCGAACCAATCAGCCATCGAAATCAAACTGAACCGGCCGTTGAAAGACATTGCCTTGCCGGAGTGGCCGGAATCGATTCGCAGCATCGTCAGCGACGATCGCCAGGGAATCACCGTTTATTCAAAACGTCCCGCCCGCACCCTGGTGGAATTGGTGAAGTGGATCGACGGTCAGGGTCTCGAACTCGAGGACGTGCATCTCAACCGCCCCACGCTCGAAGATGTCTTCATTGAATTGACCGGCAAGAAGCTGCGCGACTGATATGAACGCCTTTCTCGCCTTTCTCAAGATCGACCTGAAGCTCGCGATGCGGAACCGCGCGGTCTTGTTCTTCAACTATCTCTTTCCACTGATGTTCTTCTTCGTCTTCGGCCTCGCCTTCGACGCGAAACAGGGAGGCACCAGCGTGATCGTGGTGACGATGGTAACGACCATTGGCATTCTCGGCAGCGGCTTTTTCGGCGCCGGCATGCGCGCTGTGCAGGAGCGCGAGGAAAACATTCTGCGCCGTTACAAGGTCACGCCGATCACACCCGTTCCGCTCTTGCTCGCTTCGATCGTCATGGGCGTGATCCTTTACCTGCCCACGGTCTCCCTGATGATATTTCTGGCGCACACCATGTGGGGCATGCCCGTGCCGGGGAATTTGTTTTCGCTTTTCGTGTTCGTTTGTTGCGGCGCGGCGGCTTTCCGGTCCCTCGGCCTGATCATCGCCGCGGTCGTGAATTCTTCGCAGGAGGGAAATGTTCTCATCCAGATAGTTTACATGCCGATGCTCTTCCTGAGCGGCGCGACGTTCCCGCTTTCCTTCATGCCGGATTGGTTGCAAATCGTGACCCAATTCATTCCGGCGAGCTATTTGGTCACCGGGATGTCCGGCATCCTGCAGCGAGGCGAATCGATTACGCAGAATTACAAGTCTGTCCTCGCGCTTCTCGTCACCCTGGTGGTCGCGCTTTTCATCGCGAGCAAACTTTTCCGCTGGGAGAAGGAAGAGAAGTTGCGGCCCTCGGCCAAACTGTGGGTCTTCGCAGCGCTGCTCCCGTTCTTCCTCCTCGGCGGTTATCAAGCGTGGAGCCGGCAGGAGTTGACCAAAGCGAAAATTATTCACCGCGATCTCGCCCGCAGCCACAGCTGGCTTATTCAAAATGTGCGCGTTTTTGTCGGCAACGGCCAGGTCATCGAATCGGGTGCGGTGCTGGTGCGCAGCGGCAAGATCGAACAGGTCTATGATGGGAGTTTTCCCGATGCGAAATCGTTGAACGCGGAGCCGATCGACGCCGCCGGAAAAACGATCCTTCCGGGTTTGATCGATGTCCACGTGCATCTCGGAGCCAGTGGCGGATTCCCGGAGGACTTCAGCAAGTTCGATCCGGCCAAGGCCTCCGAGCGGGCGCTGGAGTCGTATCTCTACTGCGGCGTCACCACGATCCGGAGCCTGGGCGACCGGCTCGATTTCATGTTGAAACTGCGCGGGAAATTCGGCACCGGCGAAAAGCTCGGCACCGAATTGCTCTTTTGCGGTCCGCTCTTTACCGCTGAAGGCGGACACGGGACAGAATACGCGCGCTTCCTGCCGGAGGCGATGCGCGCTTCCTTCAACGCCCAGTTTGTCCGCACCCCGAAGTCCGCCGAGGAAGCGCGCAAACAAGTGGACGATCTCGCGGCGCAGCATGTCGATGCCATCAAAGGCGTGCTGGAAGAAGGCGTGCCTGGGTATTCATTCAATCGAATGGACGTAAACATCCTGCGCGCGGTGGTCGATGAAGCGCACGCCCGGGGGCTTCCAGTCGCCATTCACACGGGAAAAAGCGCCGACGTTATCGATGCGGTTGCGCTCGGGACCGACTCCGTCGAACACGGTTCTTTCGCCGATGAAATTCCTGACGCAACGATCGCGGAGATGAAAGCGAAAGGGATCGCCTACGATCCAACTTTGAGCGTGGCCGAAGGGTTTACCAATTTCGCCAAAGGCGACACGACGCTGCTCAAACGTTCGCTCGTTCAGCAAGTGACGCCGAAGGATTTGCTCAGCGGGACCGAGAAGGCGGCGGCAAGCGACGAATTCAAAGGTCTGCGCGAAGGCATCAGTCACTATCCAATGTCGATCCAAACCAGCGGCAACAACCTGCTCAAGGCCTGGCGCGCGGGCGTGATGCTCGTGACCGGCTCGGATGCGGGAAACTTCCTGGTCATGCACGGCCCGACAGTGCAGCACGAAATCGAGCTTTGGGTTGCCGCGGGAATTCCGCCCGAGGTAGCGTTGCAGGCTGCGACTTGGAACGCCGCAAAATTACTGCGCATCGATTCGCGGACCGGGACGATCGAGAAGGGCAAGGAGGCGACTCTGCTCATTGTGGATGGCAATCCGCTTCAGGATGTTCGCGCGCTGTCCGCGATCTCGGCTGTCTTCATGAAAGGCGAACGCGTTCCCCGCAGCCAGATCTTCGAACAAAAATAAAGCGCCACGCAGCTGCATCTCTGAACGCGTCTACACGCTAGCAATTAAAGGTTTACATGACTTCTTATCTTAAACTCGCTATTGCGATTTCCTGCGTTTTTATTCTCCAAAACGCCAGCGCCTACGGGCCGGTCGGCCACGAGATCATCGGCGCGATCGCAGACGAAAAGCTGGCGCACACGCCCGCCGGTGAAAAGGTCGCCGCGCTCCTGGACGGGATCACCTTGGAGAAAGCTGCGACGATTCCTGACGAAATCAGGGGCTGGGACAAGAACGGCCCCGACGATCCATCCGCGTTTCATTATTCCGCGCACCCGCGGATCGACGCCCAACTGCGCGATTACTGGCACGCCAATCCGCCAACGAAGGATTTGAATTCCACCACGCCGTCACACCACTGGTTTCACTACACGGATGTGCCCTTGGTTGGCGGAGAAAAATACGGCGACGGAAAAGCGGGCCGCTCGAAATGGGACATCGTGCAGATGATCCCCTACTGCATCGGCGTCCTAACCGGCGACGTGCAGGAGGATAATCCGCGCAAGATCACCAAACCGATCGCGGTGATCCTGCTCGCGCATTTCGTCGGCGACATCCATCAGCCGCTCCATGTCGGCGCGGAATTTTTCGACAAAGAAGGTCACCCGGTAAATCCCGGCAAGACGCAGGGCAGCCTGGAGGACCAGGGCGGGAACACGTTGACCTTGAATCTCACCAGCGGCGGGAGCGAGCTCGCGCGTCACTCAAAATTTCATGGCTTTTGGGACAGCGAAACCGTGATGGCGAATCTGCCGCCGATGCCGGAGACGATTTCGAAGGAGGAGAAGCACGCCGAGATCGAAGCGGCCAAGAAGGATTTGGTGCGCGAATTTCTCACCCACGAACCGAAGAACTGGCAGCTTCCGGCCGATGTTCCCCTGAAGAAATACGCCGAAGCCTGGGCGGATGAGATCCTGCCGGTCGCGCGGGAAGCGCACGAGCGGCTTCAGTTCAAGGATGTCGCGCCGAAGACGCTGGATGACGGAGCGGTGGTCGCGGCTGGAATCCTCGACGAAAAGAAATCTACCGACGGCGTCTCGTATTATGATTGGTCTGCGCACATCGTCCGCGAAGAGTTACCGAAAGCCGGTTGGCGATTGGCGGACGTTCTCAAGAAAGCGCTCGCTAAATAAAACAGCGACCCGACTTTCGCCGGATCGCCGTTCAAATTTTTAGATGCCTCGGGGTTACGCCTTCGCGCCTTTGTCGTGCATCTTCGTGCACTCGGCCTTTAAGGTCGCCATTTGCTCCTGCGAAAGGATGCCTTCCGCGGATTTCATGAACGCCTCCATGCTCTCCTTGGTGCAGCCGTCCTTGTTACATTTGGTCACGAGCGTATCCATCTTGGTTTTCTGGTCCGCCGAGAGATTGAGCTTCGCGTAGGTTTGCGAGCAATCCATCTTGCTGTCGTTCTTCGCGTGGGTCGCGCAGCAACCGCCGTCCTTGTCTCCGGCCTGGGCGGAAGTCACGGCAAAAGCAGCCGCTGCTATCAAAGCTAGTCCTGTGAGTTTGGTCATAGTGGAAGGTAAGACAGGAAGCCCCGAGTGTCGTTCAAATTTTCAAGTCGCCGAAGGTCAGCTTTTCCCCCGAGACGTCGACCTTGATCGTCTGCCCTTCGTGGAATTTCCCTTCGAGAATGTCCATGCTCAACGGATCGAGAATGTATTTCTGGATGGCCCGCTTCAATGGCCGCGCTCCATAAACCGGATCGTAGCCCTGCTTGGCGACAAGCGCCTTGGCCGCGTCGGATAACTGGAGCGTGATTTTCTGATTCTCCAGCCGCCTGACGAGACGCTTCAATTGAATCTCGACGATCTGCTTCAGCTCCTCCTCCGTCAGCCGGTCAAAGATGATGATGTCGTCGATCCGATTCAAAAACTCCGGCCGGAAATGCTGGCGCAATGCGTCCATCACCAAACGCTCGCGCGCTTCGTGAGTCGATTCCTCCATGATGTATTGCGAGCCGATGTTCGAGGTCATAATGATGACGGTGTTCTTGAAATCGACCGTCCTCCCCTGCCCGTCCGTGATCCGGCCGTCATCGAGCACCTGCAGCAACACGTTAAAGACATCCTGATGCGCTTTCTCGATCTCATCGAAGAGCACCACCGAGTAGGGCCTGCGTCGCACCGCTTCGCTGAGCTGCCCGCCTTCTTCGTAGCCGACGTATCCAGGCGGCGCGCCGATCAGCCGCGAGACCGTGTGCTTCTCCATGTATTCGCTCATGTCGATCCGGATCATGGCCTGCTCATCGTCGAAGAGAAATTCCGCAAGCGCCCGCGACAGCTCCGTTTTTCCGACGCCGGTCGGGCCGAGAAAAATGAAGGAGCCGATCGGTTTGTTTTCGTCCTGCAATCCTGCGCGCGCCCGGCGAATTGCGCTGGCCACGGATTTGACCGCTGTGTCCTGTCCGATCACGCGCTCGTGCAGATGTTCTTCGAGGCGGACGAGCTTTTGCCGTTCGCCTTCCTGTAAACGCGAGACCGGGACGTGGGTCCAGCTCGAGACGACCTGCGCGATATCTTCCTCGGTCACTTCTTCGCGCAGCAGCCGATTGCCGCCCTCTTTGATCTTCTCTTCGATTTCTCGCAGTTTTTTCTCAAGGTCGGGAAGCCGGCCGTATTGAAGCTCGCTCGCTTTCGCCAGCTCGCCGCGCCGTTGCGTCCGCTCCAATTCAGTCCGCGCCTGATCGAGCTCTTCCTTCAACTTCCGCTGTTCGTCGATAACCGCTTTTTCTTTCTGCCATTCCGCTTTGAGTGCAGACGATTTCTCCTTCAGCTCCGCGAGTTCCCTCTCCAATTTTTTCAGCCGCTCTTTGCTAACGGCATCTTTTTCTTTCTTGAGCGCCTGCCGCTCCATCTCGTGCTGCATGATCTCGCGCTCGACCACGTCCACTTCCGTCGGCATCGAATCGAGCTCGATCTTCAAACGCGACCCTGCTTCGTCCACGAGATCAACCGCCTTGTCCGGCAGAAACCGGTCGCTAATGTAGCGATTCGATAACACTGCCGCCGCCACCAGCGCCGCGTCCTGGATGCGCACACCGTGATGCACTTCGTAGCGCTCCTTCAATCCGCGCAGGATCGCGATCGTATCTTCCACACTCGGCTCATTCACCATCACCGGCTGAAAGCGGCGTTCGAGCGCCGCGTCCTTCTCGATGTATTTCCGATACTCATCGAGTGTCGTCGCGCCGATCGTGCGTAATTCGCCGCGGGCCAGTTGCGGCTTCAACAAATTCGAAGCGTCCACCGATCCTTCCGCTGCGCCCGCCCCGACAATCGTGTGCAGCTCATCGATGAACAAAATAATTTCGCCCTGCGAATCGGTTACCTCTTTCAAGAACGCTTTCAGCCTGTCCTCGAATTCGCCACGGAACTTTGCGCCGGCTACCATCGACCCAATGTCCATCGCGATGATCTTCTTCTGCTTCAACGACTCCGGCACATCGCCGCTGATGATGCGGCGCGCCAGGCCTTCCACGATTGCCGTCTTGCCCACACCCGGCTCACCGATCAACACCGGATTGTTTTTCGTCCGCCGCGAGAGCACCTGCATCACGCGCCGGATCTCATTGTCCCGTCCAATGACCGGATCGATCTTCCCCTTCCGAGCCAGCTCCGTAAGATCGCGCCCATACTTCTCCAGCGTCTGATACTTTCCCTCCGGATTCTGATCGGTCACGCGCTGCGACCCGCGCACCTGCTGCAACGCCTGCATCAGTTTATCGCGCGTGACGCCCGCTTCCTTCAGCAATTTCGCCGCAGCACCTTTAGAATCCGCGAGCGCGAGCAGATAATGTTCGGCGCTGAGGAACTCATCCTTCAGCTTCGCCATCTCCCTCTCGGCCGCATCGATCGTCGCTCGAAGCTCGTTCCCGATGCGCACATCGAAATTCCCGCCCTGTATTTTTGGACGCCGATCCAGCTCCTTGTTCAATTGGTCTCGCAAATTCGCGACCGTAACTCCCATCTTCTCCAGGAGCGGTCGCGTCACCCCATCCGTCTGGTCGAGAAGCGCGAGCAGGAAGTGTTCGTTCGTGATCTCCTGCTGATTGAACTGCGAAGCGACATCCTGCGCCGCCTGCAGCGCCTCCTGCATTTTCTGCGTGAACTTATCGGGCCGCATTTCTCAACGTAATGTTCGCACGCTGGTCGGCAACCGGAAGGAGGTCCATCGACGCTTCGGCACTCCAAACTTCGCGGGAATCTCGTCACGCCGATATATGTCATATAAGGTGTGAAGTGTTGGTGCTGCGACCAACACCAGCGTGAGGCTTTCGGTGAAAGTCGTAGGTCATCGAAACTTGCCGCTCGATAGGCAATCAAAGCTGCGCGTTGACAGGTCGTGTTCAAACGGTTGTCATGGGATAGATGACCGGCGACGATGCTCTCGGCTTGGCAATGCAGGCAGCCGAGGCAAATCACCAAACCGCCCTCGCACAGTACGAGGCAAACACTCAGCGTTCCATCGAAGCGGCAAAAGCTGGAAATAAGGCCGGTTCAGACGCAATCAAAGCGATTACCTTGCTTAACGGCGGCGCTGCTGTAGCGATGCTGGCATTAATAGGACACCTCGCGTCAAGTGCGGGAGAACAGCCGGCGGTGATCTCACTGCGTTTTCCGCTGGCTCTTTTTGTGGTAGGCACATTTCTGGCCGTTTGCGCCTCAGGTATGACATATTTCGGTCAAGTGTGCATTTCCGCGGCGCTAGGCCACGAATTCAAGAAGTTACAGGCTGAGTCGGACGCAGCCAAATCTACAGCTGGCCGGAAGGAAAAACGGTGGCGCGGCGGGATTCGAATCACCAACGGCGTCGCGATCGCGTGCAGCATAGCGGCATTGTGTTGCTTCGGCGCTGCGTGCTTGCACGCATACGATGCATTCAAAGAGATAGGAAACGTGAAAGATAACGTCGCCAAATGCCGCTACTCCGAGGTTGCTCAGCCGCCTTAGGGGTCACTGTTGCTTCGAAAGCTCATCTTTATCAGCGAGTCGGAAATTGTATTCGAACGATGGCAACCCGTGCGCCGGTCGATTGTCCTCCGATGAAATCCGGACGGCAATCTTCCCTTTGCTTGCCGCAAACGCATTGGCCTCGCGGATGACTTCAATCTTCAGTTGGGACGTGTTGGCAAACGCGCCAGCTGCGCTGCTCTTTGAAATCATATACGTGTTCGGCCCGGTTTGTATCACTCCTGTGCTCTGGCATCCGGAAAATACGCAGGCGAGCAAAATAGAAACGCACTGAAAGTAGATAGTTTTCATATGAGTGCCGCGCACGAATCGCTCGAACAAAGCGGCTAGCGCTCAGCGCGTTCAGTAGTCGCTGCACTTGCACGTCCGTAGGACACGACCTTACCGTTTACCAACTTAATCTCGTAAGGCGTATAATGAGCGATGGCGGTATATTTTTCTAAGAGACTATAATTAAGGTATTCCGCCGTCGTGTCAGCCGTAATAGAAGAGGGCGGCCCCATAACTGCCAAGACTTCAGCCTTAGACATTCCGATCCGGACAGCATTGATTTTCGAGGCAAACGTTGTGCACCCGACGAAAAACAGCGCACACAGTATCAGGGAAATATGCATTTTTCTCATACCCAATTAGGCTTCACAGAATCCGACACAACTAGCAAGGAATAAGAATGGCCCAGCTGCGAAACAAGTTAGCAATGTGCTCGTATAAATCCTTGGCGGTTGGAGCTCGTACGTCAGTCACCACTGATCACGTCGCCGCGCGATGTAACTTTCCAAATCTTCCGACCTCCATTCCCAAGGGTTGCCAGGAGGAAGGTTGTTAATTGCCTGATCTTCCCGCCAATCCAGTAACACCTGCCCGAGAGTGCTCAATCGTTCTGCGATTGCATCCGGCTGCGTTCCTCCTTGGGCCATCGCACAAACGACATCTTGAAACCACTGTGCGCCATGATTCGCACCCCGGCGAAATTCCGAATCTTTTTTCATGGAAACCACAGTAACACAAAATCACGATTGCTATATGTCATCTGAAATACAAAAAGCGGTCAGTCGGTGATCATCGCTCTTTTCCACTGCGGGATGACGGTGGCGCCGCGGCGCCTTATTTTCTGATTAAGACGATAAAAACAATCAATGCGAGTAAGACAAGAAGCGCGAGCAGGATCCTACCCATCGGTGCCGTTCGCAATTTGGAACGACTTCGCGAGTGTTGTCTTAGTGTTCTGGACACTGGAGGCAAAACATTTCGTTTGGGACCAGTGCTAGGCATAAAACTCCTGGAGCTAGTACTCGGCATGAAAAGTGGTTGCGAACGTAATACTTCAGCCGCCACCTGTGGGGATTCAGGAGTGGATGTCTCCGCAACCTTTGGCATTGCGGCACTGAGGGATTTGGCGGAGTCGAAGGAATTAGAACCGACGAGACGATGAAAGTGAATTGATCTAAGCTCTTCGGGCGGCGACGGCATTGGGTCCTGCCAATAGATCGGCCTCACAAACCAGGGCCGATTCAGACCAAGCGCAAAGCGCCACTCCTGTTCGACAAATTTGCTGTTAGCAGAATTCCGAGACCAAAAGAGCTGAAAGATATCGGCGCCGCTAACCATTTCTCGTAGTCGATCACTCCAGATTTCACCGCTTCGAAGATGCATCCAGTCAAGGAGATATTCATCGCCAAGAGCGCGGGCGTGGCGCTCTGTCGCTTCTACAATCTCCGCATCCCGGTGCGAGTACGAGGCGAAAATACGTCGAAAAGATTGGGCGGAGCTTCGTTCACGCGCGGCCGGGCCAAGTTGGTCCACCTGTTTGGAAACTCGAATGGAAATGTTTATTTCAGCCAAGATTAGATGACCTGAAAAAATAATCAGGACACCCCGGACCGTTTGACCCTCGATCTCATTGCTACCTCGGAGATCAAAAGTCTCATAATGAAGGCTCACGCCGTCTTTCCAGAGAAATGAGCGCCTGGTTGGATTGAACTCGATTCCGGGCACCGTCGGGACGAATGTGATTTCACCCTCCTGTGGAATGGGAGAGCCGCTATCCTCGGTAGTATGACGATAATCCTCTATCGTTAGGCCAAGAATTTGAGCAGCTTGTGCGGCCATTTCTTCGATTGGATCGCGCTCGTCTTGATCCAGCCAATCTGGTCGCTCGTCGAGATGCGCAAACACCAGCATCTTAGTCCATTTGCTGGGTTGAATTACTTTGGGGCGGTAAGCTGTGAATTGAATATTTTCGACCGAAGTTTGCACCTCTCTAACAGGTGGCTCAGGCGGACCGCCGAGGCGCCGCCTCGGAGCTTCCTCGCGAATGCTGACACCAACATCTTCCGATGATTCACTCGGCGTCTTCGGATCTTTTCCCTCGGACTCAGGGGGGAAAATGGAACCGCCGATCTCTAAGTATGCCTGCAATTCTATGCAAAGGTCACGAACCCGTGATGCAAGTTCTTGCTTGTCCTTTATCGTTAGGCAGAGCGCTTCATCGGATGATGCGACTGCGCTCCGGTGTCCTTGTTGGAGAATGCGAAGGCCCTCAACTTCAGGTCTCCGATCATCGTATGGGAAGTCATCGGCGCAAAGCAATACCGCGAGTGGTCGCTTGAGTTCGCGCGCGATGTCGTACTCACGTTGGCTGTACGATCGGGGATCTTTATCAAGAAGCTGGTCGTTTGGGTGCGCCCCAAAACACCGACCGACTAGGTGAAGGACCGCGTCGCAGGAAGAAATCGTATCCTTTGTGAGCTTGCGAACGGTGTCGCTCTCCTGATGAAGAGGATCGTGCCAAACCGCAACGCAGCCAGTCTCCGACAGAAGAACGTCGAGTAATTCGCGATAACTTTCGAGATCATCTCTTGCGCCACTAACAAAAACTCTGGGGCGTGCGGTCACAATGTATAGCGATTGCCGAACGGCTTTATGATCACGGGATTTCCCTTATTAGCGCAAGAGATAAAGTTGCCGCTTGCCTGCGGTGCCGCAGCCGCACGGCAAGACGCGAAAACCCGGATGGATGGTGAAACGACCCGTGCGGGTCGCCTCCATTTTTGTGGTTCGACGATCAGGCGGAGGAGGCGGTGAATTTCTACGTCTCCGTGTTCACGAATGCGAAGGTCACCGGCACAACCCGGTACGGCGAGGCAGCGCCGGGAAGGTGACGAATCGCCAAATTGCATTCCAGGTTGTGACGAAGTGAGACTTCCGCGAGAATCGAGATCATGAGCGCGACGGAAGCGACCGCTGAAATTTTTGTGACTGCGTTGAAGCGCAAAGAGCGGGAAGCCGTCCTACAGAAGCTCGTGACTGATGCGGAGATGGCGGAGGACCTCACCGATACGCTCGCGCTGGAAGCGCGACGGCACTAGCCGCATGAACCGCTCCGTGATGTCCTGAAGGCTCTCCGCATTCGCGTGTGAGCTGGGGCGTCGAGCTCGCGCGCGATGCGAAAAGGAGTTTGACCGACTTCCTGCATCGGTCCAAAAGCGCGTCTCTCGAGCGCTCCTGTCGCTGGAAGCCGATCCTTTTCCGATCGGCTGCAAGAAACTCAAGAATCGCGATGGCGGGCGCGTTCGCGTCGGCGATTATCGAATCCTTTACTTCGCAGATAAAACTGCGCGCCAGATTATCGTCGGCGTTATTGGGAACCGACGAGACGTCTACAGATGAGTGATGCATAACCTTCCGGCATGACCAACGCGTTGCGAGAGCGGCGCTCTCCGCGTATGAGTCTTGCCGATGAAGGCCGGAGAGAAATCATTTTGGGGCAAAGCGCTCGACTTGCTGCGGCAGGGACCGTTCCGGCGTTACATCATCGGCTCCGCCATTTCGGATACCGGCACCTGGATGCAAGTGATGGCGCAAGGCTGGGTCATGAGCTCGCTCACCAACCACGCGCTCATGCTCGGCATGGTGAATTTCGCTGCCGGCATTCCGACGCTCGCGCTCACGATGATTGGCGGCTCAGTAGCGGATCGTCATGACAAGCGCATGATCCTGATCGCGACGCAGGTGGTGCAGATCGGGACCGCGATGTCGCTTGGTTTTCTGGTGCTCACCGGCAAGATCCAAATCTGGCACGTGATGATCATCGCCGCTGTCCTCGGCACCTGCATTGCGTTTGAAATGCCGGCCATCTCGGCACTCGTGCCGGAGCTGGTGAAGAAAGATGAGATCGCGACCGCGATCGCCCTTGATCGTTCGGTTTTTCATGGGTCGCGTCTGGTCGGGCCTTTCGTCGCGGGAATCTTTGTGGCCTGGTGGGGCGCGGCTTCCGCCTTTTTTTCCAATGCGATCACCTTTATCGCGTTGATCATTGCGCTGGTCTCATTGCCGGCCCGGACCAAAGGCACCGCCGAAGAGGAAGAGCAGCGCCGCAGCGGATTCAATGAAGGGCTACGCTACGTGCGATCCGATCGCACCATCCTTTCCATGATCGCGCTGATCGCGCTGACGACGATCTTCGTTTTCCCCGTCATCTCCGTGATGCTCCCGCTTTACGTCCGTAACGTTCTGCACCTTGGCCCGGACCGGATGGGAATGCTGATGGGCATTTCGGCGGTGGGATCGCTCGCTGGCTCGATCGGGCTGTTGAGCGTGGCGCGGGAGCTCCGCTTCAAGTTCATGACGGCGGCCACCCTCTGCGTGGCGGTGGCGCTTTTTTTCCTTTCGCGCTCGAACAGTTTTTTGCTGACGGCCGGTTGCATGGGAATGCTCGCGATCGGTCTCTCTCTCAATTTCGGCCTGGCCGGCACCATCGTGCAGGAGCGCTCCCCCGGTCCGTTGCGTGGCCGCGTCTCAGCCATCTTTGGCCTTAGCTTTTTTGGATTAATGCCGATCGCGGGATTGCTGATCACCGGTCTTTCGGACTGGATCGGAATGCGGCCAGCGCTGGCCGTGGCCGCGGTTTTGTTTGGGATCGGCGCTGTGCTGGTTTTGAGCGCAGCCGGACGGACGGTTTGCGAATGCCCGGAAACTCCGGTGCCGGAAGCGGAAGCAGCACCGGCCTCTGTCGTGTAACTGATCGATGATCTCGTTCTCCACCTGCTGGAACTCAGGCCGCCACACCGCGGGCGACGACATGCTGCGCGAGATCAAGGATCTCGGCTTCGATCGCGTCGAGCTCGGCCACGGCATTCGTATCTCACTTATGCCGGGAATTCAAAAAATGTTCGAAGCTGGCGAAGTCCAGTTCAGCAGCTTGCACAACTTCTGTCCCCTCCCGGTCGAGATCATGCAGGCGTCGCCCGATTGCTACAAATTTTCCGCGGCCTACTCGAAGGAACGCGAGCGCGCGATCAAGCAAACCTTCCAGACGATCGATTTCGCGGAGCGGCTCGGCGCGCCGTTTGTCGTCCTGCATTGCGGCGAAATCGAAATGAATCCGATCACCGACGAATTGATCGCGCTCGCGAAAAATGGCGAAATGCTTTCGCGAGAATACGTCCGCAAGAAAGTGAAAGCAGTGCAGACGCGCGAAGCCGCCGCGCCGCCGTATCTCGAGCGCGTGAAAGATTCGCTCAAACGCATCGCCGAATATGCCGCGAAGAAAAATATCCGCCTCGGCGTGGAAGGCCGACGCGGATACGAAGAAATTCCGACCGAGCGCGAGCTGCCCGCGTTGCTCGACGAATTGAATTCCCCGCAACTCGGTTACTGGCACGACATGGGCCACATCCAGATCAAGGAAAACCTGGGCTTTCTCAACCACGCCGAGTGGCTCCGCCAGATCGGGCCGCGCGCGTTTGGCTGCCATCTCCAGGATTGCAAATGGCCGGCCCAGGATCATCAGGCGCCGTTTACCGGGATGGTCGATCTGGAGAATCTTGTTCCGCTCCTTCCCGCGAACTGTTTATTTGTCTGGGAAATGAGCCCGCGCCGAACACCCGACGAGATCCGCCGGTCCGTGGCACGTTGGAAAGAACGCTTCGGCGAATGAAAAAAACACTTCTCACGATTCTTCAACTCGTCGTCACCGGCGGCCTTCTCTATTGGGTCTTTCACGACCGGGAGGTGCGCAGTGCCATGGCCGTCGCGATTCGCGACGCCGACTATCGCTGGATCGTCGCGGCGATCCTCGCTTACATCATCGTCGAGTTCGCCGCCATCGTGCGATGGAAAATTCTTTTAAGGGTCCAGGGGATCGAGCTGAGCCCCGCGCGCATCTCCGGCCTTTTCTTGATCGGAATGTTTTATAACCAGTTTCTGCCCGGCGGCACCGGCGGCGACATCGTCAAGACCTACCTGCTGTGGAAGGAAACACCGACGAAAAAACCCGGCGCGCTCTTGGCGGTTCTGTTCGATCGGATGATCGGGTTGATCGCGCTGATCATTATCACGGGCGTTTTGATATTTCTGCGTTACGGCTGGCTCACGCGCGAGACCGGCGCGCAACTCGACAGCAACCCGCTCCATAATCCCCGGTTCTACGTCTGGGTCGTGCTCGCGATTTTCGGCGCCTCGGTCCTGTTTGTGAGCACGACGTTTCTCGTGAGCGGCTTCAATCTGCTGCACAGACTTCCTCATCGCTTCCCGGGCCGGGAAAAGCTGATCGAGATTTCTGCCGCTTATCATCTCTACGCGCGGCACTGGCGCGCCACCATCGGCGCTTTCGGAGCGTCGCTCGTCTGTCACCTCGGCACTTTCGCTACTTTCCTTTGCGTGGCTTACGCGTTTCGTGCGGCCGTCGCGCCGGTCGATTTTTTCGCGATCATGCCAATCGAGCGGACGATTTCGTCGCTCCCCATCAGTTTTGCCGGCGTCGGAACGCGCGAATTCATCCTGCAAGTGATGCTGTTTAATCTCTGCGCCATTCCTCCGGCCGTCGCGAGAATGATCGGCCTGACCGGTTTCACGGTCATTCTCCTCTGCTGTCTTCCCGGCGGGATTGTTTATTTCTTCTACAAACCAAGCGGCGCCACCGGCCACGTGAAGATGCGCGAGATGAAGCAGGAATTCGCCACGCTCGAGCATGAAATCACCGAGAAAGAAGAATAAGAAGGTGGGAAGGACCACGCGCCGCCGCCAGGGCTCTGGCGCGCAGGCAGTGTCCCAGTCCCCAAAGCGCCCGTTCGTTGCCGTCACTTTCGCAATGACGGTGGACGGAAAAATCACGACGCGAAATTTCACCCCGGTCGATTTCACTTCGCGCGAAGACAAGACGCACTTATTCCGGCAGCGCGCGGTGGGTGACGCGGTCTTGATCGGGCACAGCACGCTCAAGCAGGACAACGTCCGGCTCGGGCTGCCCGATCCGAAAATGCGCGACGCCCGCATCGCACGCGGCCAGGCGCCTTATCCGCTGCGCGTGATTGTTTCCAACGAAGGGCGAATCGATTCAACGCTGAAGCTTTTCCAGACGGACATTTCACCGATCGTTATCTTCTCCACCGTCCGGATGCCGGCGCGCTACCAGAAATCGCTCAGGCAAAAGGCGACGCTTCACCTGAGCGACGCGCGGTCGGTCGATCTCTCCTGGATGTTACAACAGTTGCGAAGCGAATACGGTATCCGCTTCGTGGCTTGTGAAGGGGGCGCGACGCTCTTCCGCGCCTTGCTCGAGCGCGATCTCGTCGATCAACTCAATCTCACAATTGCGCCCATTCTCTTCGGCGGCGCGAATGCTCCCACGCTCACGGGTCTGAGCAAGGATTTTTTGCCGCATACTGTCCGCTGTTCATTGACGGAAATGCGGACAGTGGGCGAAGAATGTTTCCTCACGTATCGGATCAAGCACCGGCGAAAATAGGCTTGCTGCAGCGCCGTCGCTAAAGGAGAGGCGGAATGAGTTTCCCCGGCCTTGGACGTCGCACTAATTCGCCGCCGCAATTCGGGCAGATCACACTCATCGCCTCAGCGCACGGCGCGCAAAACGTGCATTCGTAGATGCAAATGTAAGCTTCAGCTCTCTGGTCAAGCTCGAGCCCGCATTTTTCGCACGCTGCTTTCATTTCCAACGCCATGATTACTTTCCCTCGATTGCGAACATCCGACACGAGTTTATCCTGACCAGCGGATTTCCACGAGCGTTTCCGCTGCGATGCATACCGGCAATTCCATCATTATCCAGGCGCCGCGGCTGGCCATCTTCGAGACGGCGGCAAACCTTGAGCTGTGGCCGAAGATTCTGCCACACTACCGTTACATCCGTTACCTGGAACGCGGACCGGATCGTAATCTCGTCGTCATGGCCGCGGTCCGTTCCGGCATTCCGATCTCGTGGACCTCGGAGCAAATCATCGACCGCAAAAATGTCGAAGTTCATTTCCATCACCTGAAAGCTTGGACAAAAGGGATGCATGTGGTCTGGTCGTTTAAGGAAACACGGGCGGGCGTGCTGGTGGAAATTGTGCATGATCTTCGATTTCGTATTCCCCTGCTCGCGCCAATTGTGGAGCCGGTCATCGGCCGAGGCTTCATCCATCCGGTGGCCAGCAAGACCCTTCGTTGCATGAAGGCACACTTGGAGAAGGCCTCGCAGACTTCTGCAATCCCAATCCGAAATCCGAAATCCAAAATCCAAAATGGCTAAGCGTCGCGCCGTCGTTACCGGGATCGGCCCAATCACCTGCATCGGGATCGGGCGGGAGAATTTTTGGCGCGGCTTGCGCGAGGAGAAGAGCGGCATTCGCGCGATCAGCAGTTTCGACACAGCGGAATTCAACGCGCATTGCGGCGGCGAAATTCCCGACTGGACGCCCGAAGATCATTTCCCGCCCCATCGCCTGAAGAGATTGGATCGCTACGCGCAATTCGCCGTGGCCTCGGCCAGGATGGCGTTGGACGACGCGGGACTGCCCTACTCGCAGGAGACGCCGCAACATCGCGTCGGCGTCAGTTTCGGCACGGCGCTGGGTGGAGTTGCGAACGCGGAATATCAGCATGCGCACTTTCTCAAGAAAGGAACGCGCGGCGTAAATCAGACGCTCGCCCTTCAAGTCTTCGGCGGATCAGCGCACTCGAACATCGCGATCGAGTTTGGATTTCGCGGCGTCGGCACGACTAACTCTAACAGTTGCGCGAGCGGCACCGTCGCGGTCGGCGAAGCGTTGCGCTACATT
Organism: Chthoniobacterales bacterium; assembly: GCA_003244145.1. Taxonomy (GTDB): domain Bacteria; phylum Verrucomicrobiota; class Verrucomicrobiia; order Chthoniobacterales; family UBA10450; genus AV80. The sequence continues at coordinate 2,804 of QHBM01000139.1, read as the reverse complement.
CGGGACGATTTCGCGGATGTGATCGTGGCGGGCGGCGCGGAAGCCCCCCTCAGTCCCCTCACCTTCGGCGCGTTCGCCATTATCAAAACGATGAGCCAATGGGCGGGCGATCCGGCACTGGCCTGCCGGCCGTTTGATTTGCGCCGCGATGGATTTGTCATGGGCGAGGGCGCAACGTCGTTGGTGATCGAGGAGCTCGATCACGCGCGGAAACGCGGCGCGCACATTCTTGCCGAAGTCCTCGGCTACAGTTTGAATAACGACGCGTTCCATATGACGTCGCCATTGCCGAGCGGCGAGTCCTGCATGCGCGCGATCCGGGACGCGCTCGCCGACGCCCAACTCGCGCCCGAGCAAATCGATTACATCAACGCGCATGCGAGTTCCACTCAGCTGAACGACAGCACGGAAACGATGGCGATCAAAGAAATGTTCGGCGAGCACGCGCGGACTTTGCCGGTGAGCGGCACGAAGGCCTACACCGGGCATCCACTCGGCGCGACCGGCGCGATCGAAGCCGCGATCTGCGCGCTGGCGATTGAGGGGAAATGGGTGCCGCCGACATTAAATCGGAACGATCCCGATCCGGCGTGCGATCTCGATGTGGTGCCGCATCACGGACGAGACGCCGAACTGAATTACGTGCTGAGCAATTCTTTTGGCTTCGGCGGAATCAATTCGTGCGTGATTCTGGGGCGGATGCGCTAGCTGTCACTCGGGGGAGCGCACGCCTGTGGCGTGCTGGTTTTCGCATTCTGCGAAAACGAACTTCCCTTGTTCGTGCTTGGACGATAGCGCTCTCGTTCAGAAAAGTTCGCGACGGCAGAATGCCGTCGCCGGCACGCCACAGGCGTGCGCTCCCCGGAATCAATTCGCAGCTACGTCAACAAATCGGGCCGATCGGCTTTCGTCCGTTGCAGCGCCTGTTCTTTTCGCCAGGCAGCGATCTCAGCGTGGTTTCCGGAAAGCAATACTTCCGGAACCGTCCAACCGCGAAAATCGGATGGCCGCGTGTACTGCGGACCTTCCAGCAATCCCCCGCTGAAGCTATCGTCCGCGGCCGAATGTTCGTGCCCGAGAACGCCCGGGAGCAAACGCACAACTGCATCCACGAAAACGACGGCGGCGATCGCGCCATTGGTCAGAACGTAATCGCCGATCGAAATTTCAGCATCGACCAGGTGCTCGATCACGCGGTGATCGATTCCTTCGTAATGTCCGCAAAGAATGATCAGGTGCGGTCGCACCGAGAATTCGCTGACGATCGCCTGGGTTAAGCGCCGGCCTTGCGGCGCCATTAAAACGACGAAGCTGTTCTCCGTCCGCAACGATTCCACCGCGGCAAAAATCGGTTCCGGTTTCATCACCATTCCCTGGCCGCCGCCAAAAGGCGCATCATCCACGACGTGGTGCTTGTCTGTCGTCCAGTCGCGCAGGTTGTGAATGCGCAGCTCCAGCGCGCCGTTTTCCTGTGCGCGCTTCATCATGCTTTCGTTCAGCGGCGCGCGGCAGACCTCGGGGAAAAGCGTGAGGATATCGATGCGCATCCGAAGAACGTCGAGCGCCGAAGGACGAATGTCGAACGGGGCAGCTACTCCACGATCTCGAGGGTGGCCCGCTGTCCGTGACGCGCGGCCGAGCTGGCGAGCAATGCGCGAATCGCCTGAATCGTCTGGCCGTTGCGGCCGATGATCCGGCCCACATCGGTTTGCCGCAATTGGACCCGGAAGATCGTCGTCTTTCCGGACGGAATTTCCGAGAGCATCATCTCATCGGGAAACTCGACGAGCTGGCGAATGACGAACTCGATAAATTGTTTCACGAGCCCGAGTGTATTCGAACTTTCGAATTTGTCACGCCGTCCACTCGGCGGGGCCGTTATTCTTTTCCGTAGGTCGCCTCGAAACTCGAGGTGTCCTCACCGACCGGACCGACTTCCTTGCCGTCGGGACGCATCAGCCAAAACCAATCGTAGGAACCACCACCGATGAAATAGCGATGCTGCTGGGTGAGCAGACAATCCTTGTATTCACCCGAAGGGACGATTTTCAGATCGTTGCCAGGAAAAACGTAACGCTCTTTGCGATTGGTGGTATCGACGACATGGACGGCGCCGGAGGTGGCCCACGCGGGCGTAACAAAATAAACCAGCTTCCCGTTGGTCGAGAATTGGAGGCTCTGAAAGGCGGCGATCAACTGGTTGGGCTCTTTCGCTTCGCGGCAGCGCAGCAAAAGGGTTGGCTCCTTCCCGTCCGCGCGGACCTGCCAAAGCTCGGTCGGATCGACTTCGTCAGAGCCGGTGGCGATTTTCTTGCCGTCCACCTTCCGCACAAAGACAACCCATTTCCCGTCGGGAGCGAGAACTGGATCTGAATCGCGGCCACTCGAGGTAAGCGCCGTGGTTTGGCCGGCTTTGCTGGTGAATTGGATGTTGCCGTCCTTGACTGAAACGCTCTGCGCGAGAGCCGGCAGAGCGAGGGCGAACAGGAGAGCGGATGCGAAAATCTTTTGCTTCATTTGCCTATAGCGACGGTCATTGATCGCCGAATTGAAAAGTTTCTCATCAGTCTTTTCTGTAGCGGCGGG
>QHBM01000139.1:0-162 GCA_003244145.1 Chthoniobacterales bacterium | reverse complement strand
CCGCCGCTACGAAAATTACTCCGCCGCCGCGGGAGCAACCGGTGCCTCCACCGCGGGCGTAGGTTGCTCCGCAAGGACAGCGGCCGTCTCCGGCTCGGGACGCGCACTCGCCGGCTGTTTCTTATTTTTCTTGATCAAACTGCGCACGGTGTCGGACGGCTG
>QHBM01000062.1 GCA_003244145.1 Chthoniobacterales bacterium | reverse complement strand
GTTCCTTCTCGGCGAACTCCGCCAGCTCGAAGCCGCGTGTCACCGCCCCACGAAAGGCCGCCATGCCAAACGTGTTGATCGATAACCAAACTTTCAACGCCCGAAATCCGCGCGTGAGCTGGATGCCATAATCCGCCGGATTCATTTCCTCCGTGTGACGATGGACGTCCCGCATGTACTCGGGCATCAATTGAAACGCGGACTTCAAGTGCGCGGCATCGCGCAGCAGAACGCAACCGCATTCGAACGGTTGGAAAAGCCACTTATGCGGATCGAGCGAAAGCGAATCGACCCGATCCAGCCCTCCCAATTTCGCGCGCCCGCGCTCGCAGATCACTGCCGCGGCTCCATAAGCTCCATCGGCATGGAGCCAGAGCTTTTCCTCCGCACAAATGTCGGCGAGATCGCACAGCGGATCGACCGCGCCGGTGTTGGTCGTCCCGGCATTGGCCACGACACAAAATGGACGCAGACCTGCGTTCCTGTCCGAGCAAATCGCTTCACGCAATGATTCCAACGGAAGCTGAAATCGATCGTCGGAAGGAATCTTCCGGCATTGCCCGGGCGCGAAGCCGATGACCCGCAAAGCTCGCTCGACCGAATAGTGGGTTTGATCGGAGAAATAAATCGTCGCGCCCTGAATGTCGTCGCCCAGCTTGAGGCGGCGCGCCGCGTGCAGCGCGGTCAGGTTGGCCACGGAACCGCCACTGACGAACAACCCGCCCGCCGTTTCCGGAAAGCCACAAAAGCGCCGGAACCAATCGACCACAACGAGCTCGATCGCCGCGGCGGCCGATCCGCCCAGCCATGTTCCGTTGAAGACATTGAAGCCGGAAGCGAGCGCATCCGCCATCGTGCCGACAAAATTTCCGGGACCGGGCACGAAGGCGAAAAAACGCGGATGGTCCACATGCAAATTGTTAGGGAAAACGTCGGCTTCCAATCGGGTGAGAAGCGCGTGCGGATCGGTCGGTGTTTCCGACGGTTCCCCCGCCAACCGCGCCATCAATTCGGCGGACTCACCCTTCGCGCCGACAGGTCCGTCCCGCATCCCGGCGAAATGCTGCACCAGCAAATCGATCACGCGATAACCCAACTGCCGCATTTCTTCTGCCGAAAGCTCAAGCAGTGGCTGGTCGCCGGATGTGTATGAGCTGGCCATCGCTCAAGCGTTGCCGTTTCTTGGAAATTCAACCGACACTTACGCCTTCGCAATTATGGTCCCAGGTCAATCGTCTCCCCGGTGTTCTCCACTTTCACGACCAGCTTGGAATAGGTCCATTCGCCGGCTGATTTGGTCGCGACCGCATAGATCGTGGCCTTACCTTTGGGACCGGAGATCGGAATGGTCAGATCGGCCTCCCCACTTCCACCGTTGACGTTCGTCTTGCCGGATAAATACCAGCCTTCGGTAATCGGAGTGCCCAGCGCGGCGATCACACGCTGGTCCGTTTTGGCCCGCGCCACCGCCATCTTGTAAGCGTCCGATTGCTTCATCGCGCCAAAGACAACGAGCACGAGAAAGGCGAAGAAGGCGCCAAATAAAACCAGCGGCGTCAGACAGCAACCGGTCGGGACAAACCATTTCCAGTTGCGGTGCCACCAACCGCCTGCCGGCTGAGGTGGGAGCGACGTCGATTCCATAGCGTATTTTTCCGCACTGGAAAGGCCCGAGTCGAGCACTTTCGCATCTATCGCCGCCGGCATTTCTTTGCTCTTGTGCCGCCGTGGGCAACTCATTACCCTCGCGCCTTATGACTTCCAAACTCTGTCTCACGATCCTGTCTGTGACTATTCTGGCTATCGCACCTCTTCGCGCCGCCCAGGATGACACCGTGCTCCTAAACACGCTTGGCTACACCACCGGCCAATCCGTTCTTCTTACCCACATGGCTGTCGGCACCCTCGCGGACGCCTACGTCGGGAAAGCCTACAAATCCGATCAAGCCACCACGTTCATAACCACCTATATCAACATCACCAAGGGGATGAAGGACCAGATGAAAAAACTCGTCGATGCCGATATCTTGACGAAGAACGACTCGCAATTTGTCCAGAGCACCGTCGATGTGCTGGACCTGGTTCTAAAGGAGTCAAGAGACCTTGAAGGCTATATCGAAAGCGGGAAGAAATCCGATGCGGAAGCGTACGATAACTCCCGTAAGAAGGCTTTGAAAGAGATCAAGGCTCTCCTCAGCATCAAAGACTAATCCGCACACCAGAGTAACTGGGCCATCTTTGGCTCGCAAGGCGCGAAGATCAGGGAGTTATTTGCGCTGTTGATAGAGACCGAAGACGTTTCCTGCTGGGTCGCGGAACCGCGCGGTGATTTCCGGCGCGTCCGCGCCTATGGGCTGCACCAGCTCACCGCCATGAGCTAGAACTGCCTCGATGGTCGCGGCTGCACTGTCCACCATGATGTAAATCAGGACGCCGGGCTGGCCACTTGGCGGCCGCCCGGTAACCCATGTGCCGCTCACTTCGCCCACACTGTCGTCAAAGGCAATGCTACCGTCTCCTCTCTTGCGGGTTTGCCAGCCGAAGACACCCTGGTAGAAAGCGACTGACTGCGCGATGTCGGCAGTCGGAATTTCGAGGTAACAAACTTTTCCGTTTCCGTATTTGGGCGGCATAAGTGTCCTTTGTTTTGGATTAGAAGCGTGAACAGGATGTCCGGCCGATCTTGTTCGGCGGTTGATCAAGCATATACCCCTTCAACACTTCGCCGTCTTGCGTTTTTTCCCGATGCTCCCTCGCTTTTCCATTTTGCGGATCGAGTCCGGAGCGAAAAGTACCTGACAGGCGGTATTGCCCATATCCACCTTTACCGGGCCGATCTTCTCTCCGATCTGCGTCGCGAAACTTGTCAGCGCCTTCACGTAGCTGCCCACGGCGATAACAAACCCGTTCATCTTGGAGCGAACTTCATCGGGCGTGTGGTGAATCGTCTGCTCCACCCGCTGCAACAACCGTTTCAGTTCCGCGAGATCCAGGTCCGCGTCTTCCTTGATGGAGACCAGCGTGCTCAGTGTCGCCCAACCGGCCGCAGCTACCAACTCCTTCTTCGACTCAATCCATTCCAGCGCCAGCGAGTGCCCGTGCGGACTGCCCGCCGCGACCCATGGCACGGTCGAACCAACGAGCGGCTCGCTCGCCTTTTCCGCCCAGTGTTGCAGGTCCTTTTTTGTCATCTGCGCATCGTCGGCGATCAAGCCGGCCAGATACATCGCGTCATAGTTACCGGTGTCGTAAAGCTCGAGCGCCAGGCGATAATCCTTCTTGATGCGCTTCTGGATCTTTTTCAGCTCATCGATCTTCACCCCAAAGCACGGCTCCTTCACGCCGTGGTTCAAGAGCACCTTCTTGTAGCTCTCCTGGCCCAGCGGTTTGATCTCTTCAAGGATGGTTTTTGCTGTCATAAATGCTCTTCGCTATTTCTACTATACGTGTTGATCGATGAGAACCGGGTTTCCATCGGGATCGACCAGGAACAAGCTTGCCGGACCGGTAGTGGATTCGTCGGCCTCGGAAGTGGAATGGTTTAGTCATCGAAAGTGTGGGGCGAACAACGGGTAGGCGTTCGCTGGATCGCGAGGGTGTGTGAAAAGTATATGG
>QHBM01000089.1 GCA_003244145.1 Chthoniobacterales bacterium | reverse complement strand
CACCCGCCTCCCGATCGCCGACGTGCAAAATCTTGCCGGGCACCCCAACTGAGAGTAGTCACTTTTCCGTTTGTACAGCCGTGCGCCCACAGGCAACAGCGGTGCGTGATCATGTAGTCAGATCGCAACCCGGGCGAAGTAAACCCATCGACGCGGGCCTGGAACACGCGTTGTTGATCCGCACTGGTAAATAGGGAGCCGAGTGGCATTTCGCGCGCGCTGGTGGCGATCCCCGCCCCTACAGAGAACTCCCATTGGACTTGCCCTTGGCGAGCCGTGTTTGGGTACTCCTCTTGCGCCGCTCCGACGGCATCGAGAGTGTCAAGGGTCACCCCTTGTGGCAGCTTTACGCGGATGTCGATCAATGCCTCCGTGATCGGGGCATGGAGATAATGCCGGCGCGGTTCCATGGGCACAATCATAACGTCTGCAATATGCCGGTGCAAACTGCCTGCTTGACTACTCGGACTCTGGTATGCTGCCGACGGCATGCCAACCCTGCCCGCCGCGCGAAGCGGCTGACCCGCAGCAGGGGAGCCGCGCGGCGCGGAACTGACTCCATTCCCCGGCTAAGCTTCATGAGAACCGCGCGGACTGTGCCAAGCACCGCACGGGCGAGCAGCGTCCGGGCGCCGAGGCTGCTATGGCCGGGCGGTCGCCCCACCGGGCGCGCTCAGGCCTGGTCGTGCGTGGCCGGCGCCTCGGCCGCCCCGTTCACCGCTGAGGCGGCGCCGCGGGCCGGGGCGCGCGCGGGGGCTGCCGCGGCGGCGCCGGCATGCCCATTGGTCGGCTTGCTAGGGCGCGCCTTGGCCGGCGCGCCGGTCTCGCGGAAGACGCCGATGCGCATGTACTTGGCCCGGCGGGCGGCCAAGAGCCCTTCGATGCCGCCGTCCTTGCGCTTGCTGCGCACCTGCGCCTCCAGCGCGGCCAGCTCTTCCTGCAGGGCCTGGCGGACTTGCTCGACGATGGCCGGCACATCGGTCTGGGCGCCGCCCTCCGGCTCCGTGATGAGGCGATCGACGATGCCGAACTCGGCGGCGTCCTGGGCGCGGATGCGCATCGCGGTGGCCGCCTGGGGCGCGTTGGCCGCAGTCCGCCAGAGGATGGCCGCGGCCGACTCCGGGCTAGCCACCGAATAGATCGCGTTCTCCAGCATCAAGATGCGGTCGCCCACGCCAATGGCGAGCGCGCCGCCGCTGCCGCCCTCGCCGATCACCACGGCGATCACGGGCACCCGCAGGGTCAGCATCGCCAGCAGGTCGTCGGCGATGGCAAAGGCCATGCCGCGTTCTTCCGATTGCAGGCCGGGGTTGGCGCCGGGGGTGTCGATGAAGGTGATGACGGGGAAGCCGAACTTCTCGGCGTGGCGCATCAGGCGCAGCGCCTTGCGATATCCTTCGGGATGGGCGCAGCCGAAATTGCGCATCACATTCTCTTTCGTGTCGCGGCCTTTTTGATGGGTGACCACTACGCAACGGTGCGGGCCGAGTTTGGCCAGGCCGCTGGGCATGGCTTTGTCGTCGCCGAAGAAGCGGTCGCCGTGCAGTTCGACCCAATCGGTGAAGCAGCGGGCTATGTAATCGAGGGCGAAAGGACGTTTGATGTGGCGGGCCAACTGCACCCGCTGCCACGCGGTCAGGTTGTCGTAAATCTGCCGGCGCGTCTCGCGGATCTTGTTTTCCATCGCTTCGACTTCGGTATCGAAATCGAGGTCGTGCTGGTCCGAATGGCTCTTCAAATCCTGAAGGCGCCGCTGCAACTCCAGGATCGGTTTTTCAAAATCCAGAGGATGGGATTCCATGGGCGAAGGATCTCGTCAGTCCGTAATGGTGACAGCGGTCTTGCTGTTTACAAGGCTGCTCAATTCCTCGGCATCGGCCGCGTTCATCCCCAGGCCCGGCGGCGGAGGCTGGCCCGCAGCGTCGCGATTATTGGCGCCGGCGTCCGCATAGAGAAAATAACCGGGCTGAGCCAGGCGAATCCAGCGGGTGCTGCCGACGTATTCCTTGGTGCCGAAGCCGACGCGCTTGCCGTTTTTCCAGGCGAGGATTTCGGCCACGCGCGTGTTGATGCGCGGAGGCTGCTTCGCCGAAAGCCGGACCGTCTTCACGTGGTAACGCTTAAAAAACTGGCCGTGATTAAGGAGAATAATCGTCTGCGCTTTGCGCTGGATGAACACCGAAAAATCCGGGCGCGAAATCAAAAGATGCTGGCCGATCCGCAGGTTGGCGTTGGTCAGGTTATTCGTGCGCATGATCAACTCCGGCGTGGTCTTGGTCTTGTTAGCGATCTTGGCCAGGACGTCGCCGCTGCGCACGACGTACTCCTGTTTTTCCGGGGAGCGATAATCGGAGAAAAGCATTTCGGTGTTCACCTGCCCGATCAGGTCTTTCGCTTCTTCGATGTGGAGGCCGCTCGGAAATTTTTGTATGAGCGCCATGAGGGCGTCGCGGGCTTCGATCAGTTTGCCTTCCTGGCGCAGCTTGGCTGCCGCCTGAAATTCCGGCAGGCTCACATCCGGCACCGGCTCGACCGGAATCTCGCCGCTTTTTTCGGCGATGATTTTTCGCTCCGGCTTGACGAAGAGATCGTAACTAAAAAACGCGGCCCCGCCGAAAATCAGCACCGCGAGCAAGAGAACAAAAAGCCATTTCATGGGGCCGATGAAGATGATTCAAAAACGAATCGTGCGCACATGCTTGCTTGGTAGGGCGAGACTCTGTCGAGCCAGGCGCATCAGGAAAAACTCGGCGCCTCGACAGAGTCTCGCCCTACCAAAGAAGGCCTAGGAAAAAGTCTCCCAGGCGGCGGGCCGAGGCAGCGGGTCGCCGTCCTTCCCCCAGGTGAAGTGGCAATCCTGGCAGTAAAATTCTTTCGGGAAAATCTTTAGCGCGAAAAGAATGCTGGCGATGGAGGGCGTCATAAACTTCCGGGTCAATTGCGGGTACTCGATCCGCGGCGACTTGCATTGCGGACAACGAATGGCCGAGCCGATTTCGGGATCGCTCGCCTCCCATTCGACCATCAACTTATTGGCCGCCTCGAAATCTTCCTCCGTCACCAGGACCTTGGCGTTCGCCTGCGGCTTGGACATGAAGACGGCCTGTTGCAGATGGCCCTCATTATGGATGTCGGCCTTGAGGCCAGCATCCTGCAGACGGGTTTTCAGATGCTTCGCCTTGGAAGGCTCGTTGAATGTCGCAATCGTCACCATGGTTTCGCGGCCTCGCCACTGCCATCAAACATCAACTACTGGCCGAGTGCAAGATTCGGTGGCGGGAACCATTTGTAGACCATCAAATAAACCAGAACGCCAGTAACCGAAACATAAAGCCAGATCGGCATGGTCCACCGGGCGATGCGGGTGTGGCGTTCCCACCGGCGCCGGAAAACCGGGATGAGGGTGAGGATAACGAGCGGCAGCGTGATAAAGGCGAGCAGGATGTGCGAGATGAGCATCGCGAAATAGAGAGTGCGCACGATCCCATGCGCGGTGAAGTGAGTGGAGCGCTCGCCGACGTGGAGGTGATAGGTCACGTAGCCAACGAGAAAGAGAGTCGATGAAATGACGGCCGTGATCATGCACGCGATGTGCCGACGCCAGTGGCCGCGTCGAATCAGATACCAGCCGCACGAAATGAAGATCGTGCTGATGAAATTTAGCGACGCGTTGATCGCGGGCAGGTCCGTTATTTTCATCGCGGTTTGGTCAAGGCAGAATCAGAAGAGGACAGGATTTACAGGATGAACAGGATTAAAGAAAACCCAATCCAGATAATCCCGTTAATCCTGCCTGCATTTCCCCCGCTTTGAAACATTGGACGTTCGACGCTGGACGTTGAACGTTTCCCTGTGCCTTCCGTTTTAGAACCGACTCCTCCGTCGCTCGCGCGGCAATTTTACCGGCGCCAGTTGAAGGCTCATCGTTCGCGCACACGCCGCCTCCTTCGCCTGGGCTTGGTCGCCGGCATTCTGATCCTGGCGTGGAGCGGTTGGTATCTGGCTAAACGTGGCTTCGGCAAAGAATGGCGCGACCGCGTCGTCGACGAGCTTCACAAGCGCGGCGTTGAAGCTTCGGTCCGCCGGCTGACGCTCGATCCGGTCCGCGGGTTGATCGCGCAGGACGTCCGGATTTACGATTTCAAAAATCGAGAGAACACTCTGGCGGTCATCAGCGAGGTCGCGCTCGACATCAATTACGCGGCGCTCCTGCATCATCAGCCATTCCTGAACGCTCTCGACGTGCGCGGCGCGGAGCTGACCATCCCCACTCCGCGCACGAGCAAGACCGCGCCGAAAGCCCAGCTCACAGGGTTCCGCGCGCATGTTTATTTTCCGCCGGAACAAATCTACGTCAGCCAGGCGGAAGGCTTTTTTTGCGGTGTCCGCATTTCCGCGACCGGCCAGTTGATCAAGCGCAACGATTACAAACCTACCGGCGAAATCTCGGACGAAGAATGGCGTCAGCGAATGCTCCTGGTGCAACGCGTCGCCGAGGAATTGCAGCGCTTCAGTTTTCCGGGCGAGCCGCCTTCGCTCCAGGTGAAATTCTCCGGCGACCTGTCGCAATTCGAGACCGCCCACGCCGAAGCTACCTTGAGCGGCGAACGATTGCTGCGCGCCGGCTACGAGATGAAGAACTTCACGCTCGCCGCGGAATGGACCAACCAGACGCTCAGCATCAACCGTTGCGAATGGACGGATAACGCCGGCAGCTTCTCGGGTCGCGCCAATTGGAGCCGTGAAACCAAACAGGGCGATTTCCAAGGACGCAGCACCCTGGACGTAAAGCAATTCCTGGATGCGTTCGATTTCGGCCAGTTGGCCGCCGATTTCACTCTCACTTCTCCGCCGCTGCTCGAATTTTCGGGATCGATGAATTTCGCGGAAGCGACGCCGCGCCTGAGTGTGATTGGCCGCGCGGTCGCGGAAAACTTTACCTACAAAAGCGTGCCGCTGCTGAAACTCTCCGCGGATTTTTCCTGGGATGGCGAGCGCACGATGCTGCGCGATCTGCGGGTCCGACATGAATCGGGCGAGCTCCGGGCCGATCTTCTTCAGGCGCCGAACGATTTCCGCCTCAACGTCGAAAGCGCGATCGATCCTGGCGTGCTGCGCGCCTTCGCTTCGGACGACCTCGGCAAGTTTCTGGCCGAGTGGGAATGGCGGCGGCCTCCGGCCGTGCGTATCGCTTTGCGCGGACCTGGGCCTCTTCCGGAAACGTGGACGGGCGAAGGAACGATCGCGGTGCAGCGCACTCGATTCCGCGGCGCCTGGATGAACGAAGCGAGCGCCGCGGTGCATCTCGAAAAAGGCGCTCTCACCTTCAACAATTTGCGCGTGGTCCGCGATGAGGGCGTCGGGACCGGATCGTTCACCTACGATTTCGCGAAACACGAAGTCCGCCTCAAGGACATCAAAAGCACGCTGCGTGCGACGGAGGCGATCCTCTGGGTCGATCCGAAATTTTTCAAGGAGGTGACGCCCTACAAATTTCGCCAACCACCCACCGTCACGGCCAACGGCGTCATGCATTTTCGCGGGCCGGGCGATCACCTCGAGCTGACAATCGATGCGCCCACCGGCATGGATTACGTTTTCCTCGGCAAGACGCTCCCCATCGAGCGCATCACCGGAAAGCTCCTCTTCACCGACGGCCGGCTCCAGTTGACCGCGATCGACGGCACCCTTTTCAACGGCAGCGTTCGCGGGACGGCGGACATTTCGCTCGAGAAAAACGATCGCCGTTATCGCGCCAACGTCGTGCTGGAGAGTGTCGATTTCCCGCACCTGGCCAATCTCTATTTCAAATACGAGACCGCGCACGGCCGCATCAGCGGCAGTTATGAATGGACCGGGCTCGGCAGCGAAGCGCGCAACATGCAAGGCAACGGCATCGTGAAAGTGACCGACGGCGACATCTTCGCCATCCCGATTTTCGGTCCGCTCTCCGGCCTCATCTCTACGATCATTCCCGGCGCCGGCTACAGCCTCGCCCGCCAGGCCAAATCAACTTTCACGATCAAAGAGGGCGTCATTCACACCGACGATTTCAAGGTGTCCGGAAAATTGTTTGGGATGCTCGGACACGGCGACATCCATTTTCTCGAGGACAAGATCGACTTCGATATCCGCATCGATGCGGCGGGTCCGGCCGCCCTGCTCACGCCGATGTACAAACTAA
>QHBM01000091.1 GCA_003244145.1 Chthoniobacterales bacterium | reverse complement strand
CCCGCTCCTGGCGCTCGTCTCCCTGGTGGCGCCGGTGATCCTGGCGGGAAACACAGCCGTAGTCCTCGCCTCCATGAAGGAGACGAGCGCCAGGAGCGGGGGTTCGTCCGGGCAAACAATCACCACAACACCGGTGGGCTCCGGCATGGTGAAATTAAAATGAGAGCTCGCGACTGGGTTTACGGCGCTGAAGATGGGGCCGAACTTGTCGGTCCAGCCCGCGTAATGCACAAGGCGATCGATGGCCTGCGCCGTCTCCGCGCGGGCCGAGGCAGCGCTGCCGCTATCGGCGCGGGCGAGTTCTTCGCGCATTTCCGGTTCGCGCCGTTCCAGCATTTCGGCGGCGCGATAGAGGATCTGCCCGCGCAGGTAAGCGCTGTTTTTTGACCAGCCGCCGAACGCATTCCGCGCGGCCGTCATCGCGTCACGAAAATCTTTGCGCGACGCGCGGCAGTAATTCGCCAGCAGCGCTTTGTCTTTTCCGTGGGCCGGCGAGATCCGCCCGCTTTCTCCGCGGACGAACTTTCCGCCAATAAACAGCTTGTAGGTTTTCTCGACCCGGAGCCGTGAATTGTTCTTTCGCACGAACTGAGGATTGCGCATCGCGGCAAAAAAGAAAATGGTAAACCGCAGTCATTCGCAAGCTTGTGCAAAAGTCCGAAAAGATATTCGTCGCCGGCCATCGCGGCCTGGTCGGCCGCGCCCTGGTGCGCAGACTGACGGGCGACGGTTTCTCGAACGTAGTGACGCGCGACCGCGCCCAGCTCGACCTGGCGGAGCAGGCGGCCGTCGACGCTTTCTTCACCCAGGAAAAACCCGAGGTGGTGATTTTCGCCGCCGCCAGGGTGGGGGGCATCAAGGCGAACAACGACTCGCCGGTGGAATTTCTGCTCGAGAACATTCAGATCCAGAACAACGTCATCCGGGGGGCGCACCAGAACGGCGCTCGCAAACTTTTGTTCCTGGGCAGCTCCTGCATCTACCCTAAACACGCGCCGCAACCGATCCCGGAAAGCGCGCTCCTGACCGGCCCGCTCGAACCGACGAACGAAGCCTACGCCATCGCGAAGATCGCCGGCATTAAACTTTGCCAGGCCTACGCGCGGGAATACGGCGCAAACTTTATTTCGGCAATGCCGACAAATCTTTACGGGCCTAACGACAACTTCGATCTGGTCTCGTCCCATGTCCTGCCCGCGCTGCTGCGCAAGGCGCATGAAGCGAAAAAGAAAGGCGCGCGCGAGCTTGTGGTCTGGGGCTCAGGCCAGCCGCGCCGGGAATTCCTGCACGTGGACGATCTCGCAGCCGCCTGCGTTTTTCTGCTCGAGAAATACGACAGCCCCGAGATCGTCAATGTTGGCTGCGGCGAAGACATTTCCATCCGGGAGCTCGCCGAATTGATTTGCGACGTGATCGGTTTTGCGGGCGAGCTGGCCTGGGACACAACCAAGCCCGATGGGACGCCGCGCAAGCTTCTGGATGTTTCAAAAATCCACGCCCTCGGCTGGCGCCATTCCATTCCGTTCCGGGAAGGCATCGCGCGGACCTACGAATGGTTTCTGAAGAACGCCGCGCAACCATGAGAGAACTTCGAGTCGGCGTAGTCGGGGTTGGTCATATCGGAAAAAATCACGCACGTCTTTACGCGGAATTGCCGACTGCGCATTTCGCGGCGATTTACGACACCGATTCAGCCCGAGCCCTGGAGCTGGCCGCTCAGCTTGGCGTGAAGTGCGCCGGTTCGCTGGAAGAATTTTCGGAACAAGTGGACGCCGCTTCCATCGCCACGCCGACCAACACGCATTTCGAGATCGCGCACGAATTACTGAAGCGGGGCAAACATCTGCTGGTCGAAAAACCGATCACGGAAAACACGGCACACGCCAGCGCGCTCGCGGAGCTGGCCGCATCTCGTGGGCTCGTTCTTCAAGTCGGGCATGTCGAACGTTTCAATCCGGTCTTGAGCGCACTGGAAAAGCGCCTGACCAATCCACGCTTCATCGAGGCCCACCGGCTTTCACCTTTTCCGAACCGCAGTACGGACATCGGAGTCGTGCTCGATCTTATGATTCACGATCTCGAAATTATTTTGCATCTCGTGCGTTCGCCCGTGCAAACGATCGACGCCGTGGGCGTGCCTGTTTTGAGCAGGCGTGAGGATATCGCCAACGCGCGATTGCGTTTCGAGAACGGCTGCGTCGCCAACATCACTTCGAGCCGGATCAGTCCGGAGCAGATGCGCAAGATTCGCGTCTTCCAGGAGAACGCATACCTATCGCTGGATTATCAAAACCAAAGCGGCGAAATCTACCGGCGCACCGCGGAGGGTCTTACGCGCGAAGATGTCGAGATCGAGCGAGAGGAACCGCTCAAGCGCGAGCTCGTGTCATTCGTCGAGTGCGCCGCCACCGGCCGCGCCCCGAAGGTCTCCGGCTTTCAAGCCGCTGCCGCGCTCGAGTTGGCCGTGGAAATAACGAAACGCATCGAAGGCGCCTCGCGTGTCTAGACGGCTCTATTTGGTCGCGGGCGAGGCGAGCGGCGACGAGCACGGCGCGGCCCTGATGCGAGCGCTCCGTGAGATCGCGCCCGATCTGGGTTTTCACGGGCGCGGCGGGCCGCAGATGACGAAGATCGCCGACGGCAGCTTCATCGATTGGACCGATGCTGCCGCGGTGGTCGGGCTCTGGGAGGTGGTGAAACGTTACGGATATTTCCGGGAGCAATTCCAGAACACGCTCGGCGAAGTGGCGACCGTCAACCCTGATGCAGTCGTCCTCATCGATTATCCTGGATTCAATCTGCGGCTCGCACGCGCGCTCCGGAAACGATCGCCTGCTCTCAAGATAATTTATTACATCAGCCCGCAAGTCTGGGCTTGGAACCGCGGGAGAATCCGGCAGATGGCGGGCTTCCTCGACCTGATGCTCTGCATCTTTCCGTTCGAGGCCGATCTCTATAATCAATCGGGTCTTCGCACAATTTTCGTCGGCCACCCGATGATGGAAAACCTGGCGGCGCGCCGGACGGATCAGGCGCGACAAGCGGATCTCGTGGCGCTGTTGCCGGGCAGCCGCTTGCGTGAGGTGCGCAAGATTTTTCCGATCATGATGGAAGCCGCGCGCAAGATGCTCGCCCAACAAGGCAGTTTTCGTTTTGAAGTAGCCGCTGCGTCGGAATCCCTCGCAAGGGAGATCGAGAATTTGTTGGTGTCGTCGCCGCTTCGTGATCGCGTGCGTATCGTGACCGGGGATGCGGCTGGCACGATGCAACGCGCCACAGCCGGCATCGTCGCGTCCGGCACAGCGACACTCGAAGCCGCCTACTTCCGATTACCGTTTGCCCTCGTCTACAAGGTCTCGTGGCCGACCTATCTGGCCGCGCGGTTCTTGATGACGACGAAATATCTCGGGATGCCGAATGTTCTTGCCGGCCGTCAGATCATTCCCGAATTCATCCAGCACGACGCCCGGCCCGAAGCAATTTCTCAGGTGGTCTTGCAGTTGATAAACGATTCCGCAGTGCGGCAAAAAATGATCTCCGAGTTTGACGCGATCATCGCTCAATTGGGCGAAGCCGGCGCCAGCGCACGGGCCGCACGAGCGATTGTAGCTGAGCTAGATCTCTGACCTCTGCATCCGTGTTTCATCCGTGTTAATCTGTGGCTAGGAAATTGAAACGCTGACGATGGAATCCACCAAGACATTCCAGATTCGCAACTTCATCGATGGCCAATTCGTGGCGCCGGCCAGCGGGAAGTATCTGGACAACATCGAACCCGCGACCGGAAAGCCGTATTCGCAGGTGGCCGACAGCGATGCGCGCGATGTCGAATCGGCTGTGGCCGCGGCAGAGAAAGCGTTCCCGTCCTGGTCGCGCACGTCCGCAGCGGATCGCTCCGCTATTCTCCTGCGCATCGCCGACCTGATTGAGCGTGATCTGGAGAAATTCGCCCGCGCCGAATCGATCGACACCGGCAAGCCGGTTTCGCTCGCGCGCAGTCTCGACATTCCGCGGGCCGCCAGCAATTTTCGTTTCTTTGCCACCGCGATTCTGCACACGGAAAACGAAGCGCACGTCACAGATGGCGTGGCCTTCAACTACACCCTGCGCCAGCCGCGCGGGATCGTCGGCCTGATTTCGCCTTGGAATCTGCCGCTCTATCTGTTGAGCTGGAAGATCGCTCCCGCGCTCGCGTGCGGAAACACGGCCATCGCCAAACCGAGCGAGCTCACGCCAATGACGGCGTATTTGCTCTGCGAGATTTGCCGCGAAGCGGGCCTGCCGCCGGGCGTGCTCAATATCGTCCCCACGTCCCACGCCGGCGACGCCACCGGCCCCCTGTTGTCCGACGCGCGGCTGCGGAAGCTGTCGTTCACCGGGTCGACCGAGGTGGGCCGCGAGGTCATGGCCGGGGCGGCGGCCACGATCAAGCGGGTCACCCTCGAGCTCGGCGGCAAGAGCCCCAACGTCATCCTGGAGGACGCCGACCTGGCCAAGGCGGTCAAGGACGGCGTGTTCAAGGCGTTCCTCAACTCCGGGCAGACGTGC
>QHBM01000172.1 GCA_003244145.1 Chthoniobacterales bacterium | reverse complement strand
GAGGCTCGGCCGATCATAGGCTGCTGCGACTGGACCGATCGAACTCCAGACGACGTTCTACCAGCCTCCGGCCAACCGCATAGCCAGGCGGTGGAAATCTCTCGCCCGCCCGAATTCTGCTTTTGCATTAAGGATTGGCAACTCATCACGCACACGCTCTCCAGTCCGACGTATCGCCGGTTGAATCGGGCGTCTGCCCGCATAAACGAGATCTCTACGGCAGTTTCCGCCCCACTGAACAGGTATGGCTGGCGTGGGACGCACTCGCGAAATCCAAATATTCTCGATGCGCACGTGATCGTCCTCCAATGCCCTAAATCGTTTCTGTCCACGAGCGAGAATACGTGTAATCTCAGCAAGTTTTTCAAAGAATCGACCGTGATGATCGCATACTTGCCTGTGAACCGAGGGGTTATGGGGATGCTCTTTACTGGCGGCTTCACCGCAGGATGGGCTAACCGCGACCAGTACACCGATGAAGATCTCGCGGAACTGGCAACGAAACTAAATGCTCGAAGCCACTTGTCAGGCGCGAAGGGGAAACGCGTGCCATCGCCCGGATGCACGCCGCGATCCTCAAGGAGATTTGCGCTTCAGGAAGCCCTGGCCGCGCCAAGGGACAGCAGAGCAAATCGCCAAAATCGCTGGCGCGAGAAACGCCCAGAACTTCGAAGCAAGCGTGGTTCCCTCAGTGTCCGCCGCCAATTTGTTGGCCACAAATTCTAATCGGGTAAAAAGGGGTGTATACTCGGAGCCGTTTCTGGTTCGCTCTGAAAGATATTCGGCTTTATCTGCCAGGAGAATCTACTGTGCTTCGCAAAACTTTATCGTGCATTTCGCTTTTTTTGATTTCCGCATTTGGGATGTTTGCGCAGAGCGGACAGGCTACGTTAAGTGGCAGAGTCAAAGATCCTACAGGGGCCGTGATTCCCGCCGCTATTATCGAAATCAAAAATGTTGCCACAAATGTGGTTCGCAGCGGGCCAACGAACGACGAAGGCTTTTATGCGTTTCCCGCGCTGGTTCCAGGAACATACTCCCTGCGAGCGCATGCGGCGGGCTTCCGCACACTGGAACGCGACGCGATCGAACTGCGCGTGGACGACCGCGTCGCGATCGATCTCGCGATGGAGCTTGGTCAGCAAGCCGACACTGTCAACGTTTCGGCTGAAACGCCGCTGCTTCGCATTGACGACGCTCAAACCGGACTCGTTATCGACAATCGCCGTATCCAGCAGTTGCCCCAGTACAATCGCAATGCGCTGGCATTTGCGCTGCTGACGCCGAATGTTAACGGCACCAGTGAACAGGCCGGCCACGATCAAGACCTTCGCATCAATGGCGGGCGCACATCCCAGTCGGAGTACTTCATCGACGGGATTCCGGTCACGACGGGATATCGTCACGACATTCCGCCGGCGGTCCCGTCCATGGAGGCAATCTCGGAATTTAAGGTAATCACCAACGGACTTTCAGCCGAATACGGCCGCTTATCGGGTGGGGCTGTGACACTCGTCACGCGCTCTGGCACCAACGAATTTCACGGCTCGGTATATGAATTTTTCCGCAACGACCGGCTGAATTCAAACGACTGGAACTCCAACCGGTTCGGCCGGACCAAGGGTGTGTTCCACGACAACGTTTTTGGCGGCGCGATCGGCGGTCCCGTCCAACTTCCGAAGTTGTATAACGGCCACGACCGCACGTTTTTCTTCCTGAACTATGAGGGCGTCCGGCGCGCCACAGGCAGCAACGCAGTCACGGCCGGCGTTCCAACGGCACTCGAACGCCAAGGCGACTTTTCGCAGAGTCTGATTGATGCCGGAATTCCCGTCACCATCTACGATCCACTGACGGCGCGAATTGAAAACGGTCGCGTGGTGCGTGATCCCTTTCCTGGAAACCGCATTCCACAAGACCGCATCGACCCGCTTGCGAAAATCTACCTTGGCTACTATCCCCTTCCAAACCGCGCGGCGCAGCCAGGGTCGAGCCACGATCAGAACTTTATCGGAGGCACCAAAAGTCCCTATACCAACGACCGGTGGACTGGCCGTCTCGATGAGAACTGGAACTCCAGCCATACGACGCACGTCACCGTAACCCGATTTGATGACAACAGCACCAATACCCGCTGGCTCTCTCCGCTCCAGGCGGTCGGGTTTACGGCCCGCGGATCATACACCGCGTCGGTCGACCACACTTACAATCTCACTCCCACGACGATCCTCAGTTTCCGTGGCGGCGTGGTCCGGCTGATCTCGGATGGCGGTTCGTCCATTGCCGACGGCATCGATTCGAGTTCGTGGCCACTGCAACGCCAGGTGCTCACACTGATCGGGGGTACGAAAGGCCGCGTCCCAAGCCTTGGTACCGGCGACACTATTGCGGGTCTTGGAGGCGGAGACGTCAACGTGGATCACGACACGTCCTACACCGGAGTTGTGTCCATTCAGAAGATCTGGGGCAAGCACAATTTGAAGGCAGGGTANGAACACCGGCGCTATTACTCGAACGTCACGAGCGGGGGCAGCCTAGGGTACGGCACTCAGCGCAGTGTNACGTCGCAGTACTTCGACCAGCCGGCGCCGACGGGTTCGGGTTTCGCGAGTTTTTTGCTGGGCGCGGTGACCGGAGGGTCAGGCACGCAGTTGGCGGGGCCGGCGTCGTTTCAGGGCTACCACGGCCTCTACACGCAGGATGATATTAAGCTCACCAGCCGTCTCACCGTGAACCTCGGCCTACGGTGGGATTATGAACCGCCTCGCACGGAACGATTTGACCGCCAGATCTTTTGGGATAAAGGCTATCAATGGAATGTAAAGCCCAATGATGGTTGGAGCTGGGATTTGGCGCAGCAACAGGCCGGCGTGACCTTCAAGGCGCCGGACTGGCTGACAAAGGGCTTTCAGGGCCGCGTTGCTGAATTGGGGACACCTGAATACCCCGGCCGCACCACACAGCAGGCGTTTAAAGATCATATTGGACCGCGCTTAGGCCTAGCGTGGCAGTTCATGTCAAAGACAGTCCTGCGCGCGAGTTATGGACTTCAATTCCTTACGACCACTGGCGGCACGTTCCTGAACGGCGCTCCATGGAACGTAGGCTACGGTGACTTCGCACGCTTCATTCAAGGCGGTTCTCCCGATAATGGACTCACGTTTCCCCTGACGTTCACGCAGCCGATGCCCGGCGGCGCGGGATACGTGCCAGCCACCCGCGACATCGCGGCGCTCAACCGCAGCGTCATGGGCGGCTGGTTTATCGCTAATTCCTTGAACCAGTCGGCCGGCCACGAACACGTGTTCCAACTGGGTGTAGAGCGCGAGATTGGTTCCGGCGCAAACGCCTGGGTACTAGAGCTCAATTACACCGGCAACGCGGGACGCAATCTGCCGTTCTGGCTTGGCAAGGGTGAACATATTTTGCCTGATGCCTATCACATACTCGGTCCGCTAGGGAACGCTCTGAACAACCCGGTCGATAATCCCTTTTACGGACAGATTCCGTTGAACACGGGCCAGGGCGGCAAAACGCTTCCGTTCGGCCGCATGTTTCAGCTAAACCCGCTCTGGCAGGAGTTATGGACTATGGGCGAGCCGCTTGGAACGTCAAATTACCATGCAGGTTACTTTCAGGCGGAGCACCGCTTTGGCCAGGGGTTCAGCTTCCTTGCCAATTACACCTGGAGCAAGCTGCTGCAGGACGTAGGTGGCATAGACAATCAGTTCTCGCAAGGGCCGAGCCAGCAAGCGTTTCCACAAGCGGGTCTGCCGTTCAGCGATATCTATGGAGTCGCGCCGCAGGACATTACGCAGAAGTTTCTGTTCAACTATTCGCTGGAGCTACCGGTTGGCCGAGGCAAGAGATTGCTCGGCTCGCCGCAGTCTTTCGGTGCAAAGGCGCTCGACAAGTTACTCGGCGGATGGCAGGTAGCGGGCACGACCACATTCCGCAGTGGACAACCGATTCTGGTGTATACCCCAAGCGGCGGGGTCGGCGGACTTGGCAGCCAGTGGTACAACATCGGCCAGGGCCGCACCACCCGTCCGCGTTTCGTCGCGCCTGGCGTTAATTACAACAACCACGTTGGGGGACACGCATCGCTCGAAGGCGCTGCGAATTTCAAGCCATACTTCGATCCGAACGCGTTCCGTTTGGTGCAGGGGTTCGAGATCGGCGACGTGCCCAGCACGTTCCCGGACTTCCGCGGACCCGGGTACAGCCAGTGGGACCTTGCGGCGATGAAGAATTTTCGGCTCTGGAGCGAGTCGAGCGCTCTGCAGTTGCGCTTTGAGGCTCAAAACGTTTTGAACCACATGAACGCCGCGAATCCGAACGGCGCGGTCACACAGCGGACGTTCGGCGTGATTACAGGGCAGGCCGGATCGCCCAGGCAGGTGATGATCGCGGCAAAGATCAACTTCTGAGAGGGTGTTTGAAGGGATTTCGTTGCGGGAGATCCGGTTTTGCCGTTTGGAATGAAGTTGCGGGTCTCAAGAAATAATTCGGGTCAGTTCGATGTAATCCCGTCTCGCTGTTCAGGGCGCTATGGAATTCAGCTCCTAAGTTGACAAGTGCCATCTCGGAAGTGTTGCAAAGCCGCAAAGCCGGTGATGTGGCCTGATACGCTTGCGTTTATGCACCGGAACCGGCCAGCACTGTTCAAAGGGCGACATTTTGAAGCCGAGATCATCGTCCTTTGCGTCCGTTGATATCTCCGGTTTGGGCTCAGCTT
>QHBM01000119.1 GCA_003244145.1 Chthoniobacterales bacterium | reverse complement strand
ATTGTTTTGAGTTGCCACGAGTCTTGGAATAATTCGATAACTCGGATTGGCCCGTCAATCCAATCAATCGCACCGATCTTTTCCTGATGTCCGCGCTCCTTTCCGAAATTCTCGATCCGAAATTGGTCATCCTGGAGCTGCGCGAGGAGACCGCCGCGGAAGCGATCCTCGAGATCGTGGAGCGGTTGCGCGATCACGGATTAGTCCAGGATTATTACCGACTGGCCGATGCCGTCATGGAACGCGAGGGCCGTACTTCGACGAACACCGGCGAGGGCGTGGCGTTTCCGCATGCGCGGACGGATCTGGTCGATCGAATTATCCTCGGCATCGGTCGCAGCACCGCCGGGATTCGGTTCGGGCACTCGAAAGACCTCGTGCATCTGATTTTCCTGGTCGGTGTTCCGCAGCGGCGGGTGACGGACTATCTTGTCTGCGTCGGGGCGCTGGCGCGGGTGGTGAAAGAAAAGACGAGACGAGACGCGCTCATGGCCGCGACGACGGCAGAAGAATTTGTCGAGCAATTGCGCGAAGGGGCGCATTTGGTGGAATAACGCTGCAGCCAGGCCGCGTCAGGACGACAGCATTGGGTCGCGTGCCGGCTGACTTGATGCGCCGCGATAATACCAACGGTGCAGTCGATGCGGCGATACGCCTAGGTGATAGAGCACGATGAACAGCCCGTTCTGAACGCTCGTCCGCCATGCGCCTTCGCGAAGATGACGCCGCGCGGAAGATTGCACCGGCGGATCGAGCACCGCGATTTTTCCGGCG
Source organism: Chthoniobacterales bacterium (assembly GCA_003244145.1). Classification (GTDB taxonomy): domain Bacteria; phylum Verrucomicrobiota; class Verrucomicrobiia; order Chthoniobacterales; family UBA10450; genus AV80. The sequence continues at coordinate 47,102 of QHBM01000119.1, read as the reverse complement.
GCGCGAAGCCGGCGCGAAAATTCCACGTCTTCCATCAAAGGAATTTTGGCGAAGCCGCCGAGCTTTTCGAAAATATCACGCCGGATAAAAATCGATTGGTCGCCGTAGAGCGTCCCGCCGTGCCGGGTCAGAAAACGCGCAACCGATTCCAGCCAGGTCAGGCGCGGATGGCGTCGGTCAAACTTCCGAAAAAACGCGCCGCCGATTATCTCGGGATCGCTGAGCGCGGTTTCGATTGCGGCAAGGTGCGCATCGCCAAGCTCCGCGTCCGAATGCTGAAACACGATCACGTCTCCGCTGGCTGCGGCTGCGCCAATATTCATTTGCTCGCCACGATTCGGGAGTGGCGAATTGAAAAAAGTAGCGCCGCAGGACAGTGCGATCCGTTCCGCTTCCCCATCGGCCGAGGCATCGACCACGATCGTTTCCGAGACGCGATCGAGCCGCGATAATTCCGGCAGGAGGGTCACGAGGCTTTCGGCATCGCGCCAGGAAGGGACAACGACGCTGATTCGCAAACGGGTGGCGCGACCCTCGGGCTCCCGGTTCACTGCGGCTTTTTCAGGAGGCGATTCCGGGCCCGGTCGAGCGCCCGCCGTTCCGACGCGGTCAGGCTGTTGATGCCTTGCTTCGAAATCTTGTCCAGGACCGGGTCGATCGATTCATGGATGTTCTCCGGTTCGACCACGCGGCGTGGCGCCGATCGTGGGACGACCGTAAATTTCGGCTTCGGCTGCCAGCGCGATTTTAAAGTGTTCCACCACTCCAGTTCCAGTCCGGCCCCGCGCAACCGGATGAAGCCAAAGGCGACTGCGATGCTTACCCACAACACAGCCATGCCGGACCAGTCCCGATACGCAAGCAATTGCAGAGTGGAAATCGCCGCGAGTGCGAGAGCGATCCATTTCGCCAGGATCCGCAACAGCAGCTCGACGTTTGGATAGATCGTGGCGAAGGCGATAAAAATTCCAAAATGCAAAGCGGGTGAGCCGGCCAGGCCGGTTCGTTCCGATAAACCCCAGAGCGCGAGAAGAGTAGTCGGCGCGAGCAGAAGTAGGACGTAAAGAGTGATGAAGGCGCGCTGGCCGATGAAGCGTTCCACTTCGCGCCCGAAGACGTAAAGCATATACATTTCGACCGCGAACCAGAGCAACGCCGAGGGCGCATGCACGAACGCGTAGGTGGCGAGCTGCCAGACTTCGCCGCGTTGCCAGACGAGCGCGCTATCGAACGCCAGATGATTCAGAACGCCGGCGCCGCCGAGGAAACAGGCCACGATCGCGGCGAAGGCGTGCACCGCAACGAGGAGCGTCGTGACATGCACGGGATGGCGGCCGACCCACGTCACCGGCTGGTAATCATCGGAGGTGGTGACCCCGAACATGCTGCAATTAACGGTGCGCGATCCTCGCGCGCAAGGGGCGTTATCTCTTGAGACGGTCCGCCCTCGAGCCGTAAAATGCGGCTCCAGAAAATTTGCTTGGAGAAGCGACTGAAGCGGCGAAAATGACAATCCGCTCTTCTGCATTTGGGTGACTGTCGAGCGCCGATAAACCATGGATAATCTTGCGCCAGCGATCTCGCCGCCGAGTGGCATCGGTGATTCGAAGCCGACCAATCAAGCCGTGCTCGATTGGGTCCAGGGAATCGCCGGCCGGTGCCAGCCCGAAAATATTTTCTGGTGCGACGGCTCCGAGAAAGAGAACGCCTGGCTGCTCGGGGAAGGGCAGCGTCTCGGTGTCGTGACAAAACTGAGCGAAGAAAAAAAGCCCGGTTCCTACTTGCATCGCTCGAATCCAAACGACGTCGCGCGGGTCGAACAATTCACCCTGATCTGCACGCCGACCAAAGAAGAAGCTGGCCCGACGAATAACTGGGCCGCGCCCGCCGAGACTTACGCGAAACTCCATGGCCTACTCGCCGGCGCGATGAAAGGACGGACGATGTTTGTCGTGCCTTACATCATGGGTCCGCCGGATTCGCCGCTCACCAAAGTCGGTTTTGAAATCACCGACTCCATCTACGTCGTCTTGAGCATGCGGATCATGACGCGCATGGGCTCCATCGCGGTGAAACGCCTCGGCGATGACGTGAAAGGCGAATGGAATCGCGGCGTGCATTCGCTGCTCGACGTCAATCCCGATCGCCGCCTCATCTGCCATTTTCCGCAGGACAACGCCATCATCTCGGTCGGTTCCGGTTACGGCGGCAATGTGCTGTTGAGCAAGAAATGTCTCGCGCTCCGGATCGGTTCGTATCTCGCGCGCAAACAAGGCTGGCTCGCCGAGCACATGCTCATCCTCGGGGTCGAATCACCCGAAGGCCGGAAACATTACGTCGCCGCGGCTTTCCCGAGCGCCTGCGGCAAAACCAATTTCGCCATGCTGATTCCGCCTGCGCATTTCAAAGGCTGGAAGGTCACGACCATTGGCGACGACATCGCCTGGATGCAGATCGGGAAGGATGGCCGGCTCTACGCGGTCAACCCGGAGAATGGATATTTTGGCGTCGTGCCCGGGACGAGTTACAAATCGAATCCGAACGCGATGAAGTCGATCGAGCGTGACACGATCTACACGAACGTGGCACTCACCGATGACGGCGATGTCTGGTGGGAGGGAAAAGACGGCGCGCCGCCCGCGCACGCGATTGATTGGAAGGGGAACGATTGGACACCGGCGTCGAAAGAAAAAGCCGCGCATCCGAACAGCCGTTTCGCCGTCCCGATGCAGAACAATCCGGTGCTCGACCCCGATGTAGAAAAAGGCGAGGGCGTTCCGATCAGCGCCATCATTTTCGGCGGACGAAGAAGCGACACCATGCCGCTGGTTTTCCAGGCGTTCGATTGGGTCCACGGCGTTTACGTCGGCGCGACGATGGCCTCCGAAACGACTGCGGCGGCGACGGGCGCGGTCGGCCAGGTCCGGCGCGATCCGATGGCGATGCTCCCATTTTGCGGATACAGCATGGGCGATTATTTCCAGCACTGGATCGAGATGGGTCCGCGGATTACGAATCCGCCGCTTATCTTCAACGTGAACTGGTTTCGAAAAGACGCGGACGGAAAATTTCTTTGGCCCGGTTTCGGCGACAACATGCGGGTGCTCGAGTGGATCATCGAACGCTGCGAAGGCAAAGGCGGCGCCGAGAAAAGTCCGATTGGTTACATTCCACGGGAGGAAGACCTTGATCTCGACGAGTTGGAGGGCGTTTCCAGCGAGCAAATAAAGGAGCTTCTCGCGGTGAAACCGGCGGAATGGGAAACCGAGCTAGAGGGCCAGCGAAAATTTTTCGAAACGCTTCAGCCCGATATGCCGGAAGCGCTCCTCGCCGAACGCGAAAAGGTGAAGCAGCGTTTCGCGCTGTAGCAACGGCGCTCTGTCGCCGTTTCGAGCGTATCTGCCAGCCACACGTGTTACGGCGACAGAGCGCCGTCGCTACAGCGAAACCGGACAGAAATCACCTCGAAAATTTGCGAACTTGCGCGCACAATCGGATAGTCTCCGGTGGGTTCAACGATCGCCGAAAAATCTTGCGTTACCGCGCCTCCTGACTCGACGCACACTGACTGCGTCGAGATTCGCGGTGCCCGCCAGAACAATCTCAAAGGCATCGATCTCGATCTCCCGCTCGGGAAGTTGACTGTCATCACCGGCCCGAGCGGCAGCGGCAAATCGAGTCTCGCCTTCGACACGATCTACGCCGAAGGCCAGCGCCGTTACGTCGAAACGTTCAGCCCCTACATGCGGCAATTCCTCGACCGCATGGACAAACCGCGCGTCGATGAAATTCGCGGCATTCCGCCCGCCATCGCGATCGAGCAGGCCAACCCGGTGAAAAGTTCGCGTTCGACCGTCGGCACCATGACCGAGATCAACGATTACGTGAAGCTGCTCATGCCGCGGATCGCGCGCTCTTTCTGCCCGAGCTGCGGCCGCGAGATCCGCCCGGAGACTGCGCGCTCCATTGCGGACGACGTGCTGCGTGAGTTCGCCGGCGAAACAGTCCTGCTCACCTTCTGGGTCGGCGTCCCGGCCAAGACCGATCCGCGCGAATTTTTTCAATTTCTCCAACAGCAAGGTTATCTCCGCGTCTGGTTGAATGGCGAAGTTGTCCGTGCCGATACCGACAAGAAAGTCGGCCGCCTGGGAGCGCGGGTGCAGGTCATTCAGGATCGCCTGACGATCGGAGAAGAAACGCGGGCGCGCCTGGTCGAGTCGATCGAGACCGCGCTGCGGTTCGGCAAGGACCGCATCAATTTCGTCAATCTCGAGACGAAAAAGGAATCGCCTTTCTCCACCGGCTGGCATTGCGCGCATTGCGATCTCGATATTCGTCCACCGACGCCCGGGCTTTTCAGTTTCAACAATCCGCTCGGGGCGTGTCCGACGTGTCGCGGATTTGGCCGGACCATCGCGATCGATCTGAACAAGGCAATCCCCGACCGTTCGCTTTCGATCGCACAGGGCGCAGTCCGTGTTTTTCGTGGCGAAGAGATGGGGGAATCGCAGCGCGATCTCATGCGTGCGTGCGCACGGGAAGAAATCGATGTGCGGACGCCGTTCGAGGACTTGCCGAAAGCCGATCAGGATTTCGTCATCAACGGAGAAGCACGCGACGAGGACACCGATGTCGAGGAGCTGGCGGAAAACGATCGCTGGTATGGCGTGCGCGGATTTTTCAAATGGCTCGAAAGCAAGACCTACAAAATGCACGTGCGCGTTTTGCTCAGCCGCTATCGCGCCTACACGACCTGTCCTGATTGTAAGGGCGGGCGCTTTCAGCCCGAGACACTCAACTATCGAATTGTCTCGCCCGCGGCCAACGGAACACGAGAGGCCGCGCGGACCTTGCCGGAGATCGCGATGCTCTCGGTCGGGGAGGCGCGGAAAGTTTTCGCCGGGCTGGTTCTACCGCCTAACGACTCGACTGCGGAAATGTTGCGGGGCGAAGTCGTGGCGAGGCTCCGCTATCTTTGCGAAGTCGGGTTGGGCTATCTCACGCTCGACCGTTCCACCCGAACGCTCAGCGGCGGCGAAGTCCAGCGAGTCAATCTCACGACCTGTCTGGGCGCGTCGCTGGTGAACACGCTCTTCGTCATGGACGAACCGAGCGTGGGCCTGCATCCGCGGGATGTCGGCCGGCTCGTACGCGTGATGCATGAATTGCGCGACAAGGGGAACACGTTGCTGGTGGTAGAGCACGAGGAAGCGATCATCCGCTCGTCCGATCACCTCATCGACATCGGTCCCGGCCGCGGCGAGTACGGCGGCGAGCTGGTCTTCGAAGGAACGCTGGAGAAAATGCTGGGGAGCGCACGCTTGCAGCGTGCTGGCGAAGGTGTTCCACCTTCGCGAACTTTTCCTTCCGCCTGGAAAGATTTACGCGCGTCTGATAACCCACAGCCTTCGCGGAAAAGTTCGTTGCCGCAAAATGCGGCAACCAGCACGCCGCAGGCGTGCGCTCCCCGATCGCTAACCGCGGATTATCTCGCCCGACGAAAATCGATTCCCGTCCCGAAGTCGCGCCGGAAATCGACCGCGTCCATCCGGATCACCGGCGCCCGCGAGCACAATCTCAAGAACATCGACGTCGAAATCCCGCTCGGGATCTTCAACTGCGTCACCGGCGTTTCCGGGTCGGGAAAATCGACGCTAATTCACGATGTCCTCTACCGGAATCTGCTCCAGGCCAAGGGACAACCGAGCGAGCAGGAGCCGGGCGCGTGCAAATCGGTCACCGGCGCGCATCGCATCGGCGACGTGGTCATGGTCGATCAGTCGATGCTCGCGCGCACCCCGCGTTCAACGCCGATTCTTTATCTCGGACTTTACGATCGCGTCCGCGAGCTGTTCGCGGCGCAGCCGGAAGCGATGGCGCAAGGCCTGACGGCGAGTGCCTTTTCTTTTAACTCGGGCAGTGGCCGTTGCGAACGTTGCTGCGGCACCGGGTTCGAGAAGATCGAGATGCAATTTCTGAGCGATCTTTACGTGCGCTGCGCCGAATGCGAAGGCCGCCGCTTTCAACCGCACGTCTTGCGCGTGCAGGTTTGGGGAAAGTCGATCCACGACGTTCTCGAGATGACGGTGAGCGAAGCGATCCAGTTTTTCGCGCGGATCGGCGAATCGAAAACGCTCGGTGACAAGCTCGACGTTCTGGATGAAGTCGGCCTCGGTTACCTGCGTTTGGGCCAGCCGCTTAACACTCTCTCCGGCGGCGAATCGCAGCGGCTGAAACTGGTCCGGCATCTGGCCGACGAAAAAGGCCGGGAGAATGGATCGTCTGCCGGGAATCTCTTCATCTTCGACGAGCCGACGACCGGATTGCACTTCGACGATGTCGCGATTCTAATGCGACTCTTCCAGCGGCTGGTCCAGGCGGGCAACACGATTGTCGTGATCGAGCACAATCTCGAAGTCGTGAAGTGCGCCGATTGGGTGATCGACCTCGGACCGGAAGCGGGCGACGAAGGCGGAGAACTGGTCGTGGCGGGCACGCCGGAAGCCGTTGCGAAAATTGACGCGTCACACACCGGACAATTCCTGCGCGGCTTGTTGAAGGGGAGCGCCCCGAAGGCTTTCGGGGCCGTTCGCGCGCGCGGTTATGAGCTGGACGATTCCGATCTCGCATTGCGCGCCGCCGAAGAGCCGCCCGGCAGGCTGCCTGCGCTCCCCAGAAACCGAAACAACGCCATTCGCATTCACGGCGCGCGAGAGCACAATTTGAAAAACATTTCGCTCGATATTCCGCGCGACCAGATGGTCATCATCACCGGCCTCAGTGGCTCCGGAAAATCGACCGTCGCGTTCGATATTCTTTTCGCGGAAGGGCAGCGCCGTTTTCTCGACAGCATGTCGCCCTACGCGCGGCAATTCGTCGAGCAACTCGAGAAACCGGACGTCGATCTCGTCGAAGGCGTGCCGCCAAGCGTTGCGATCGAACAGCGCGTCACCCGTGGCGGCGGGAAATCAACGGTCGCGACCGTGACCGAGGTTTACCATTTTCTGCGCCTTCTGTTCGCGAAAACTGGGACGCAGTTCTGTCCCGATTGCGATCTGCCGGTCGAAAAACAAAGTTTGGCCGCGATCGTCCGCCAACTCGAGACCGCGGTGAAGCGCGGCCCGCTCAAGGTGCTCGCGCCACTCGTCAAAGCGCGCAAAGGATTTCACACCGATGTCGCGCGCTGGGCCGAGCGGCAGGGATTCGACACACTTTTCGTCGATGGATATCTGTTGCCGATCGCGCAGTTCCGAAAACTGGAGCGCTTCAAGGAGCACACTATCGATGTTGTGGTCGGCGCGATCGACGCGAAGCGAATCCTGAAAGCGCGCAACCTCGTCCAGCGCGCGCTCGACATCGGACGCGGCACGGCGCACCTGCTCGACGCGAAACATCGGGTCACGGTCATGAGCACCGAGATGAGTTGTCCGGGTTGCGGCCGCGCGTTCGAGGAGCTCGATCCGCGTTTGTTTTCATTCAATTCGCCGCACGGCGCGTGCGGAGAGTGCGGCGGCTTCGGTGAGATTTGGAATGCCGCCAAGCAGACCGGCACGGAGGACACCGGCGATTCCGTCCTGGAAAACGAGCTGGCGGCGGAGCGGGAATCGGAATGGATAGATGAAGGGGAAGCGGTGCCGTGTCCGGCCTGCCATGGATCGCGTTTGAATCCAATCGCGCGGCACGTGCGGCTGCAAAATCAGACTATCGACAGTTTCACGGCGCTCTCCGCCGGAGAAGCGGAGCAGTTGATCGGCAAACTTCGGTTTCGCGGGAACCAAAAGGTGGTGGCCGACGATCTTGTGCCGGAAATTTCGCAACGCCTTCGTTTCATGGAGAACGTCGGGCTCGGTTATCTCGCGCTGGGACGTTCGGCGAAAACGCTGAGCGGCGGCGAATCCCAGCGCATTCGTCTCGCCGCGCAACTCGGTTCGAATCTGCGCGGTGTTCTTTACGTTCTCGATGAACCGACGATCGGCCTGCATCCGCGCGACAATCTCCGGCTGCTCGAAACGCTGACGGCTTTGCGCGAGAAGGGAAACTCGCTCGTGATCGTCGAGCACGACGAGGAGACGATGCGCCGCGCCGATCACATCATCGATCTCGGTCCGGGCGCGGGAATGCACGGAGGCGAGGTGGTGGTGCAAGGGACGCTGCGCGATATCGAAGCGCACAAGAGCTCGGAGACGAGCCGTTGCCTGAAGAATCCCTTGTGCCATCCCACGCGAAAGACGCGGCGTTCGTTAGGCGAGGTCGAGCAGTGGATCGAAATTCGCGGCGCGCACGCCCACAATCTCAAAAATGTCGATGCGCGTTTTCCGGTGGGCCGGCTCTCGGTCATTACCGGGATATCCGGCTCGGGCAAATCGACCCTGATGCGTTCCGTTTTACTGCCGGCGGTGAAGGAACGTTTAAAAAAACATCCGGCAAAACAGCGCGAATTGTTCTCCTCGATCAGCGGCGCTGATTCATTTGAGACGGTGTACGAAGTGGACCAGTCGCCGATCGGGAAGACCTCGCGCTCCACGCCGGCGACTTACATCAAAGTCTTCGACGAAATCCGGAAGCTCTACGGGCAACTGCCGGTCTCGCGCGTGCGCGGTTATTCGCCCAGCCGTTTCTCGTTCAACACGGAAGGCGGCCGTTGCGAAGCGTGCAGTGGCCAGGGCGCGATCAAGCTGGAGATGAGTTTTCTGCCGAGCAGTTATGTGCCGTGCGAGGATTGCGGCGGGCGCCGTTACAATCCGCAGACGCTCGAGGTCCTCTACAACGACAAGAGCATCGGCGACGTCATGGAGATGACGATCGAACAGGCCGCGACGTTTTTTGCCACGAACCAAAAGATCGCGCGCCCGCTTTCGCTCCTGGTCGATACCGGCCTGGGATATCTGAAGTTGGGCCAGCCGAGTCCGACCTTGAGCGGCGGAGAAGCGCAGCGATTGAAGCTCGTGACGGAACTGACCCGCGGAATCGGTCGCGCGCAAAACGAGCGGATTCGGAAAATGCGCAAGCCGAAATCGACGCTCTATTTGCTGGAAGAACCGACGATTGGTTTGCACATGGCGGACGTGGAGTTGCTCTTGAAGGTACTGCACCGGCTGGTGGATGAAGGCAACACCGTGATTGTGATCGAGCACAATCTCAGCATCATCGCCGAAGCGGATTACCTGGTGGATATTGGACCGGAAGCCGGCGCCGAGGGCGGCGAAATCGTTGCGACCGGCACGCCGGAAGAAGTGGCAAAGAGCCGGATCAGCCGGACGTCGCCATTCTTGCGCGAGGTGTTGAAGGTGAAGGAGCGACGATCAGCTGCCTGATGAATTCCTGCTGTTGCCGCTTTCCTTATCATCGCTGATTATCGCTGCGCCCCATGCTCGCCTACTACCTGCACAATCTAGATCCGTTCATCTTCCGGCTTTGGGATAACGTCGGTCCGCGTTGGTATGGGATGGCTTACGTTCTTGCGTTCGTCTGCGGATACCTGCTGCTGCTCTTGCTTTCCAAGCGCGGCTATCTCGATGTGCCCCAATCCGCGCTCGGCGATCTCGTCACGTGGGTGGCGCTCTTTGGCGTGATGGTCGGCGGCCGGCTCGGCTACGTCCTCTTGTACAAACCTGAAATGGTGCGCGATCCGCTTTCCATTCTGCGAGTTTGGGAAGGTGGAATGTCGAGCCACGGCGGCATCCTCGGCGTCGTCATTTACACCCTCATTTATGCGCATCGGCATAAACTCACCTGGACAAATCTCGGCGATAACCTCGTCGTGGTCGCGCCGATCGGGTTGTTCCTTGGGCGCTGCGCGAATTTCATCAATGGCGAACTTTACGGGCGGATCGCCAGCGTCCCCTGGGCGGTGCAATTTCCGAAGGAAATGCTGGATACCGCGAATGCGGCGGAAGCCGATCGAGCACTGACGGCGTGTCAGGCGATCGATCCTTCACTGCGTTCCGTCGAATCCATCATCGAGTCGGTTCGAACCAACCCGAAAATCGCCGGCATCTTGCGCGAGATCGTCACTCCGCGTCATCCTTCGCAGCTTTATGAGGCAGCCCTGGAAGGCGTGCTGCTCTTCGCCATTCTCTGGTTCGTCCGAACGCGCTTCCGGACACCGAACGGCTTTCTGACCGGTCTCTTCCTGCTCTGCTATTCAATCGTTCGGATCATCGTCGAAAATTTCCGCGAACCGGACGCATCCCTGATCGGACCCTTCACGCGCGGCCAGTTCTTTTCCTTTTTCGTCGTCGCGATTGGGATCGCGTTCATCGTGATCGCGCGCCGCCATCCCACGTACCCGCGCGGACTAAAACCGCTGTAGCAACGGCGCTCTGTCGCCGTTTCCCCGTTCTCCCGCGCCCCGACAGAGCGGGGCGGCTACAGCGTGGGCCTAACCGCGCTGGCGATTTCCTCGCTTTTCCTTTCGGTCAAACTCTCGTATTTAATCTGGCCAGTTGGCGCCCATGCTACTTCCGAAGATTCTCGCGGCCGGCGGTCTTCTTTTCGCGTTCGAACACTCGACCATTGCCGGCAAGATCGTTCTCGCCCTGCTCTGCATCGTCTCGGTCTTCAGTTGGTCGATCATGATCACGAAGCTGCGCGTGGTTCAATTCGCGCGGAAACAGAATGCGCGTTTTCGCGCTGCTTTCCGGAAGGACCGGCAGCCGCTGCGCTTGTTTGAAAACCATGCGCGATTTCCCGGCGCGCCTCTCTTCAATATTTATCGGGCGGGCTGCGAAGAGATGACGTTTCAGCTCCTCGGCTCGGCGGAAGTAGACGAAACATTTCGCGCGCGACTGGGCATCGCGGAAAAAATCACGCCGGCGCAAATGCATGCGGTCAACGCCGCGATGGAACGCGCCGTGGGCGAGACCGCGCTCGGCCTCGAGTCGCAGATGATCCTGCTCGCGACCGCGGTGAGCGGCTCGCCTTTCCTCGGATTGCTCGGGACGGTCTGGGGCGTGATGGACACGTTCACCGATGTCGCGGTGGCCGGCTCGCCTAATCTCGCGACGATGGCGCCCGGGGTTTCCGGCGCGCTAATCACGACGGTAACCGCGCTCTGCGTCGCGATCCCGGCGATGTTTGGCTACAATTTTCTCGTCACCAGCATTCGCGGCATGATCGTGGAGATGGATAACTTCGCGGCGGAACTCGCCTCGGAGTTCGAACACAAATACGTGGATCATAATGCGCGTGATCCGGAATTTCGGCGGTGAACTTAGCCACAGATGAACACGGATTAACACGGATGAAGAGTGCAGCATCCTCACCTTGGTCCGGCATCCGTGTTTCATCCGTGTTCATCCGTGGCCATTGTCTGCTTTCGGTATGAGGCGCTACTCTCAACGCCACTCGCTCTCGACGCTCTCCGAGATCAACATCACGCCGCTGCTCGATCTCGCGTTCGTGCTGCTGATCATTTTCATGATCACGACCCCACTGCTCGAGAACAGTATGAACCTCGTTATCCCATCGAGCGGCGCGGCCAACGCGCCGGTTAATGCCGCGCAAGTGCAGACAATTTCGATCGACCGACAGGAAACGATCAGGTTCAACAACAAGGCGGTCGCCGTCGAAGAACTCGTGGCCCAGTTGAAGGAATTGAAGCGCGTGAATCCGGAGCTGGCGGTCGTGATTCGCCCGGATCGCGAGTTGCCGGTGCAGAAATTGATCGCGTTGATGGATGCCCTCCAGCGCGCGCAAATCAGCAAGGTCGGCATCGCGACGAAAGCGGAAACGAAATAACCGATGCCCCGCGACGTTCGTTTCTGGCGCAACGTGGCGATCATCACGGTTGCGCATCTCGTGCTCGTGATTGCGCTGGCGCGTGGCAGCCGGGAATCGCAGAACGCGAATACGCAGAGCATCGTCTGGATGAACGCCGGCGCGGCGGAGTCCGTCACCTCCTCCGCGAGTGAGCCGGACGCGACACCGCCGCCGCAAGTTACCACGCCGCCTCCGGAGCGAGCCGAGCCCGATGAACCGCCGGTCTCCACGCCTTCGAAAAGCGAGATCCAGCTTCCGTCTCCGACGCCGACTTCGAAACCAACCGTGACCCCAACCGCGCTTCCCAAGAGTTCACCGAAACCGACACCGAAGAAGACGGCCACGCCAAAGGCCACACCGAAGCCCTCACCAAAAAAACAGGCGACTCCTCCTGAGAAGAAAAGCGAAAAGCGGCACGAAGATAAGAAGGAAGCGCCGAAAGTTTCCGTGAGCAAGAAGCCGTCCGACACCGCAGTCGACGGCGGCCTAACGAATTCAACGGCTGGCGATGGTGCTACTCGCAACGCGGAATTCGCCTGGTATGGAGCGATGTTGCACGACCGATTCCACAAGGAATGGGATCAGCCCAAGAGCGTCGTGGCCATGGGCGCGAAAATGTCGGCCGTGGTAAAAATCCGAATCGAGAAAGATGGCCGCGTTTCGAAATTTGCGATCGTGAAACCATCCGGGAACGTTGCCGTCGATGAATCGGTCGCGGCGGTCGAGAAGCGTGTGACCCACGTCGACCCGCTGCCGAATGGCCTGACCAAAGGCGGCTATTACGAAGTCCAAATTATCTTCGAACTGAATCCGGAACAGTAGATGGGGATCGACGGTCTACAGCAGCGCGAGCGATTTGCCTTCGCGATGTGCCACCTGGTCCATGGTGCATTGCCTGGGCGCTTTGTCGCGACGCCAGCGGAGAATCTTCGTGCCGTGGCGAAAACGATCGCCGGTGAAATGATTGTAGGTCACCTCGACCACCGTCTTCGGATCGACCGGTTCCCATTCTCCAGTTCGTTCCGTGCTCCAACGGCTCGGTCCTCCGGGAGCATTCCCGGTAAATCCCGGTTTCTTCTTCAGCGCTTCGAATTTCCTGGTCAGCTCGCCGCGTTCGCTCGTTTTGAACGCCGAGGTGAAACCAACATGATGGAGCAGGCCGGCGTCGTCATATAACCCGAGCAGCAACGAACCGAGGAGGCGCGAGCCGGTCGCGTAGCGGAAGCCGCCCACCACGCAATCGGCGCTGCGAATCTGCTTCACCTTCACCATGGCGGTGCGCTCGCCCGACGCGTAGGGCGCATTGATCTGTTTCGCAATCACGCCATCGAGATTGCCGCCGACCTTGTCGAACCATTTTTTGGCGGTGATGAGTTTCGTTGTCGCGGGCGACAAACGGATCCCTCTTTTCGTCTTCAAATTTTCTCGGGCGAAAGCTTCCAGCTTCTTGCGACGCTCGCGCAGCGGAAGCGCGAGCAAGGATTTGCCAGCGGAATCGGCGAGCAGATCGAATACTACCAGCAGGGCGGGATGTGCCGCCGCCAATTTTTGCACTCGGGCTGCGGCTGGATGCAAGCGGAGCTGGAGCTCGTCGAAAGAGAGCGCGCCTCCGATCGGAATGACGAGCTCGCCATCCAGGACAAAACGCCTGGCTTTGAGTTTTTGAATCTGCGCGACGACATCGGGAAAATAACGCGCGAGCGGTTGTCCGGCTTTCGATTGCAGAAAAATTTTATCGCCATCGCGAAAAGCGATGCAGCGAAATCCGTCCCACTTCGGCTCGTAGTGCCAGCCGTCGCCGACGGGGATCTCATCGACCGAGCGCGCCTCCATGGGCGGCAGCGGTGGCTTCAAGGAAAGGGCCATTATTTCGTATATCTTCGCGGCTCGAGCTTGGGCGGACGCTTTCCTTTTCGAACTGTGCCGGCCACGGAAATGTAGGGAAGCTCGTGGCGGTCCACCGCGCAGCGCAGCAATAGTCCGCCGCGGCTCATGTCGCCGCGGCCGACGAAATCAGCTGGAAAACGCAGCCGTTGTCCAAAATGTTTCAGGAGAACATCGACATATTTTCCGGTCGCGATACTTCCCAGCAGAACGACTTCGCTCTCCGGCGATAATCTTTCCGCAAGCCGTTTCACGTCGCGTTCAAGTGGCGCGCGATAACGCGGATCGCTCACGTCGATATCCACCCCCGCGAATTCCTGGAGATCAGCCAATCCGATCGACTCGGCGGCCGGGACCAGCCCGCGCGTGGGCGTGATGACCAGGACCGCCGATCTTTTTCGCCGCGGTGGCGTGAACGCATTCGCGTAAGCAAGCTTGCCGCGAAAATAAAAGCCGCTTAGAAAACGCGAAGACCTCGCCGAGCGTGGGAGGCTGCTCGCTGCGCAACCGGCGAGCCAGATCGAATTGCGCTCGCTCGCTCATGATCAGGCGAGCGCGCTGTCCGCCCGCGTAGGCCGGCGAGAGAAGGAAAACCCGAGTCATCTCCGGACGATTGCCGATTAATTCACGATTTCGCTCTGGGAATCGGATCGCGCGCGGCCGCGATTCGCCTGGAGTTCCGGCAAGTGTCGCTCCGACCATCGGCAAAGAGCATTCAATGGATCGATCAAGGTCCGTCCGAGACGGGTGAGGGAATATTCAACTTTAGGCGGCACTACGGGATGCACTTTGCGCAGGACGAGACCGTCGCGCTCGAGGCTGCGAAGAGTTTGCGTTAGCATTTTTTGCGAGATCCCTCCGATCGTGCGCCGCAATTCCGCGTAACGTTGCGTCCCATTTGCCAGGACCTGAATGATGAGCGCAGTCCATTTATCCGCGATGCGATCGAGGACCACGCGGGAAGGACACTGGGGTTTCAAGACCGACGCGGGCGAAGCTTTCATCCAGCATTGGTAGAAGCGAATGTGGTGGACGCAAGCAGAGAGTAACGAACCAGAAGGCATGTATGGATCAAGGAGCGCCGCTGCGCTTGCGTTCCTCGGATTTAGCTAGGACGCTTCGTTCCGCCATGTTGAAACGAGAGGCCCATTTGCTGTGAACATTCTCGTCATTGGCAGCGGCGGTCGGGAGCATGCGCTGGCTTGGAAACTAAAACAGTCGCCGGGCGCCGATCGGATTTTTTGCGCACCCGGAAATGCCGGCACCCCGGAGGTGGGAGAGAACGTCGCGATCCCAGCAAACGATTTTCCGGCTCTGGTTCGCTTCGCCAAGGAGAACAACATCGGGTTGACCGTGGTGGGACCGGACGATCCGCTTGCAGGCGGCATCGTCGATTTTTTCGAAGCGGAAGGGCTGCGGATTTTCGGGCCGTCGAAATCGGCGGCGCAGCTGGAATCATCGAAGATTTTCGCGAAGGAATTGATGCGCAAGAATGGAATCCCGACCGCGCGCGGGGCCATCTTCCAGGAGGCGGCAGCGGCCGTGGCGTTCCTGAGAGAATCGCGTTTTCCCATCGTGATCAAGGCCGATGGTCTTGCGCTCGGCAAGGGTGTGATCGTCGCGAAAGACGTGGCTGAAGGATGCGCGGCGGTCGAGGCGATGATGAAAGAGAGGCGGTTCGGCGACGCGGGTAAACGCATTCTGATCGAAGAATGCCTGACCGGTTCCGAGTGTTCGCTGCATGTGCTCGTGGATGGCAAAAGCTATCGAATGCTCGCGACCGCGCGCGATCACAAACGCGCGCACGACGGCGACACCGGGCCGAACACCGGCGGTATGGGCGCGTTGAGCCCGGCCGATAATTTCAGCGCGGAATTACAAGCGCGTTTCGATGACGCGGTGATGCGCCCTTTGCTCCAAGGCTTGAACAGCGCGGGGGTAAAATTTCGCGGATTACTTTTCCCCGGA
Source organism: Chthoniobacterales bacterium (assembly GCA_003244145.1). Classification (GTDB taxonomy): domain Bacteria; phylum Verrucomicrobiota; class Verrucomicrobiia; order Chthoniobacterales; family UBA10450; genus AV80. The sequence continues at coordinate 31,490 of QHBM01000119.1, read as the reverse complement.
CTGATGATTACGTCCGAGGGTCCGCGCGTCTTGGAGTTCAACTGCCGCTTCGGCGACCCGGAGACGCAAGTGATTTTGCCGCGGTTGAAATCGGATTTGCTCGCGCTCTTCGAAGCGACTATCGACGGCACGCTGGATCGCACGGCCATCGAATGGGATGAACGCGCCGCTGTCACTGTCGTCCTGGCTTCCGGCGGCTATCCGGGAAAATACGAAGTGGGAAAACCGATTTCAGGTTTGGACACGGCCCGCCCGCAGGCCGTCCATATTTTCCACGCCGGCACGCGCGAAGAAAGCGGAGCGGTAGTCACCGCCGGCGGACGCGTTCTCGCTGTGACCGCTCTCGGCGAAACCGTGGCGGCCGCGCGGACCGCCGCCTACGAAGCGGCTTCTCAAATTCATTTCGAGGGGTGCCATTACCGGCGGGACATTGCTCTTGGCGCGGTTGGGGCTAAAATCGTGACCCACTGATGTTCCGTCGCGCTTCTCTGCTTCTTCTCCTCCTTTGCGGATGGAATGCAGTGGCGAATTTGTCGGCGCAATCACCGGCAAAACCGGGCGGTTCGCCCACGCCTTCTCCAGCTCCATCGCCTTCGGCCGCGCCCACGACCAAGGCGCTGATCGATTCAATGGATTCGGCCGATCTGAAGGAGGCAATCCAGCTACTCAAAAATAATTACATCAAACCCGACGCCCTGAACGAAACCGAGCTGACCCGGGCGACCTTTGAAGGAATTCTCGCGCGTCTCGGGCGCGGGGTAATTTTGCTCGCCGATTCCGCCGCGGGACCGGTCGAAACGGCGACGCCGTTCTTCGGGGAAATTCTCGAGGGCCACGTGGGGTATTTGCGGATCGGGGCGCTGACCCGCCCGAACCTGGAAGCGCTCGATACTAACATCCAAACTTTTGCGGCGAAAAAAGTGGACGCGGTCGTGATCGATTTGCGCGCCAGCCCGGAGGCGAAAGATTTCGCTCTGGCCTCGGAGTTCGCGAAACGATTTTGCCCGAAAAACAAACCGCTTTTCATCCTGCGCAAGACCACTGCCAAACAAGAGCGGACTTTTACCTCGGATCGCGAACCGGCTTTTCAGGGTTTGATCATCCTTCTGGCTGATGGCGACACTGCGGGCGCGGCGGAAGCGATCGCCGGCGTGGTCCGGATTTATGACAGGGCGCTCATCATTGGACAACAGACTGCCGGTCGCGCCGTGGAATATTCCGACTTGAAGCTGCCGAGCGGAAAAGTGCTGCGGGTGGCCGTGGGAGAAGTGATTCTGCCCGAAGGCCGGCCGCTTTTTCCGGGCGGATTGAAACCGGACGTGCCGGTGGAGATGCCGGGAGCGGACAAGCGCGAAGTCTTTCAACTCAGCCGCGAAAAAGGGATGACGCCGTTCGTGGTGGAAACATCGCGGCCGCACCTGAACGAGGCCGCGCTTATTTCCGGCAAGAACCCGGAGATCGAGGCGCTGGAAGCCGCGCAACGCCGCGCGCGCACACCGGAGAAAAGCACGGTGCACGACCCTGTTCTGCAGCGGGCCCTCGATCTGGTCACATCGATCGGAATTTTTCAGAAACGATAGGGGAACCTTGGTTGGAAAACCGCGTTCAGAGGTTTAGCATTCGTTCAGGTGAATCCGCTCGAAGATCGCATCGGTTACAAATTCCGGAACCCGCTTCTCCTCGCCGAAGCGCTCACCCATCCGAGTCTGCGCCACGAGACGCACCGCTCGCACTTTGATAATCAGCGGCTGGAGTTTTTGGGCGACGCGGTTCTGCAACTCGTCATTACCGAACATCTCTTCGGGCATTTCTCGGCCGAGGCCGAAGGAATGTTGACCAAGCTTCGATCGCGGCTCGTTTCGCGCGAGGCGTTGACGGTGCATGCCGCGGCGCTCGGTCTCGGGAGTTATCTGATGATGGGACGCGGCGAAGAGGCGAGCGGTGGCCGCGAACGCAATTCGACCCTGGCGGACGCGTTCGAAGCGTTGGTGGGCGCGATTTATCTGGATAGCGACCTGGCCACGGTGCGCCGGTTTGTTTTAGGACAAGCCGCTGCCGACCTGGCGCAGTTGGTCGAGGAACCGACTGATATAAATCCGAAAGGCCATTTGCAGGAATTGCTCCAATCTATTTCGCCGCGCAGCCCGGCCTATGAGCTAATTTCGCAAAGTGGTCCCGAGCATCAGAAAACCTTTGTGGTTCGCGCCGTTTGGGAGGGCATTGAATTGGGCGAGGGCAGTGGCCGGAGCAAGAAACAAGCGGAGACGGCCGCCGCGCTCGAAGCGATGCGGGAAAAGCGCTGGGAGCAAGTGCAAATCGCGACGTTGCCGGGAGAAGGTTGAGCTACGGCGAATGATTTAGCGCGTGGAGTGGTAACCCTTGCGATGTTTCCCACGCGAGATATTGCGCGATCGATGCCGTAACGAATTTCTTGGCGCCGCGGACCGCGTCTTCGAGAGATAAGCCGTTCGCGAGGCCGGCGGCAATGCCGGCCGAGTAAGTGCAGCCGGTGCCATGCGTGGCGACGCCGCGCGAAAACGGCGCTGAGAATTCCACCACCTTGCCGGCCGCGAAAAGAAGGTCGATCGCATGCTCTCCTGCGAGATGTCCACCTTTCAGCAGAACGGGGACACCATATTTTTTTGTGAGGCGCGCCCCGGCTTCGCGCATCGCGGCCAGGTCGCGAATTGGTTCGCCCAATAATCGAGCCGCCTCGCCCAGGTTCGGCGTCACCAGAGCCGCGAATGGGAAGAGATCGCGCTCGTAACTTTCGATCGCATCGTCGCGCAACAGAAGATCGCCACTCGTCGCCACCATCACCGGATCGATCACGAGCGGCACGGCTGCTCCGGTTTTCGCTGTAGACGCGCGAAGGATTCGAGCGACTTCCGAAACAATTTCGCTGGAGAAAAGAAGACCGGTTTTGATCGCCGCTACCGGAAAGCTACGGAGAAGCACGTCGATTTGCGCCCGGACCATCTCGAGGCTGACCGGCTCAATCCTCGTGACGAGTCCCGGCGTTTCCGCGACCACGCAGGTAAGCGCTGTCAATCCGTAAACGCCGAACGCACCGAACGTTTTCAGATCCGCCTGGATGCCCGCGCCCGCGCTGCTATCGGAGCCGGCGATGGTGAGAGCAACTGGAATGCTGCTTCGATTATCCACCTTTAGCCACAGCTCAGCCGAGCGAGGCAAGCCTGCAGGAGCCTACCCCCCGTCGCTCCCGATCGCTTCGACCGGGCAGCCTTCCATCGCTTCTTTGCAGAGCGCTTCTTCCTCGGGACTTTCGGGCTGTTTGTAAACGTAAGAGTGGCCGCCGTCGTCGTTTCGTTTGTAATTGGCCGGCGCGGTTTCGCGGCAAAGATCGCAATCGATGCACTGGTCATCGACGTAGAATTTTCCATCCACGTTTTCCGGATATTTGTTTGCTGCGTCAGCCATAATTCTCCCGCCAAAAGCGAAATGGAAGGTAGGAGGAAACATGCCTGGCGCAATCCTTATTTGCTTCCCGACGCCATCGGCGCAACCAGTTGCAGGGGCAACGGCGAACTGTGGGTGATGCCGGACGATTTTGATCATGAAAGCTGAAGCTTCCGGCACTCTGCGCGCTTTTTTGCTCGAGCTGGCCGTCTACGCGGTTTTCGTGACGGGATATTTTTTCCTCGTCCTTCATTTCCTCTCCGGCTGGTTGCAGGACCTGCACCTGCATCACGTCAAAACCTACGCGCTCGTCGCGATCGTGCTCATCATCGGACAGGCCGTCGTGCTCGAAAGTGTCACGACCTGGTTGTTCCGGCTTCTGCGCGGCGGGCGTTCCGAATAGTTCCATGTTCTTCCCGATTTCGAACTCGCACATCAGCCCGATTTATCTGGCGGTCAGCGGATTTGTCATTGGCATTCTGGGTGGGTTCTTCGGCGTGGGCGGCAGTTTCATCGCGGGTCCCGCCTTGCGCGCCGTTGGCCTGGATTGGAATTTCGCAATCGGAACGGACCTGGCGCATATCGTGGGAAAATCCGTCGTGGCGGCGAAACGCCACCGCGCGCTCGGCAATGTCGATTTGCGGCTCGGGTTCATCATGGCGTTTGGAACCATGGGCGGCGCGGAAGTCGGGGCGCAGCTCATCCAGATGCTGAAGCGCGCCGGTAACGTGAACCTGGTCGTGAGCATCGTCTCCATTGCGATCTACGTCAGCATCTCCAGTTTCATGATTTGGGAAGCCTGGCGCACGCTCCAGTTTCAAAAGAAGCGTAGGCCCCGCACCAAAGTGCCGGGAACGACGGCCAAGGAGGACGAATCTTCCTTCAGCCACCGAACGCGTGCCATTCAACGTTTCCATCTCTGGCCGATGATTTCGTTGCCGACCTCGGGTGTGACAGCAATCTCCCTTTGGGTGATCGTTCTTGTTTCCTTCATCGGCGGCTTGTTCAGCGGTTTTCTGGGCGGCGGTGCTGGCTACATCCGGATGCCGATGCTCGTTTACGTCCTCGGAATTCCGACCCATCTCGCCGTCGGCACCGATCTTTTCGAAATCATTATCTCGGCCAGTTACGGTACCTTCAGTCACGCCACTAAAGGCAACGTCGACATCCTGATCGCCCTTGTCATGAACACCGGCGCCGCGATTGGCGCGCAGATCGGCGCGATCTCCACCCAGTACTTCGCCGGACCCAAGATCCGGCTCGCCTTCGTGCCGCTGCCGCTGATCGGCGCCGCCATTGTCATTTACACTTTGATGACCGGACACAAACTCTAGCCTTATGCGGATCCTCATTTGCAGCGACGGCACCGACCCGGCCGACAAACCGATCCAACTCGGCGGGCTGGTCGCGGCTCCGTGTCAGGCCGAGACCACGCTGCTGGGCATCGCGGAAACATCGGACGAAGAAAGTCCATTGCGCATCGCGCTCGAAAGCGAGGCGGAAAAGCTCCGGGGCTACGGTGTCTCGCCGGAGCTTGCTCTCCGGACCGGCGAACCGATTCGGGAGATTCTGCACCAAACTACCGAGAACAGGTACGATCTCACCATCATCGGCGCGCGACGCAAAGGGACCACCGGGTTGTATTGGCGCGCTGAGAAAACCTACGAAGTCATCAAGGCGATTCCGACGCCGGTCATGCTCGCGACGGGCGCATGCGAGACCTTGAAGAGTTTCGTTGTTTGCACCGGCGGGAAGAAATACATCGACGCCGCCGTGGAACTCACCGGCAATTTGGCGGCCGCCGTCGGCGCCTCGGTTACGTTGCTTCATGTCATGGCGGAGCCACCCGCGATCTATGCCGATATGGTTCGCCTCGAAGAAGACGTGGAACGGCTCTTGGAATCGGGTTCCGAACTCGGCCGCAACCTGCTCGCGCAAAAGGCGAGTCTCGAGAAACTCGGCGTCCCTACGCAGGTGCGGATTCGTCACGGCCTGGTCCTCAGCCAGATTTTCGCGGAGGTCGGCGCGCAAAAGCACGACTTGATCGTGACTGGCTCCTCGCCGACCCGCGGCGCGCTCACCCATTACATCATGGGCGATTTGACCCGCAGCATCGTGAATCGCGCGAACGTCCCAGTGCTAGTCGCTCGAGCGGTGAAATCCGGCGAAGAGGCGAGCAGAGGTTTTTGGGCGGCCTGCAAACAACTGTTCGCTTCGAGTTAGGCGATTGGAGACGGCCTGTCCTCAGGCCGTGGCTCTTAATTAGGCGTTAGGCGTTCCGCCTTCCCATTACTCATAAGCCCGCTCTGCCCACGCATCAGCGCCTCCCCGATCAGGACCGCGTCCACCCCACACGCTTTGATCCGTGCCCAATCTTCCGCGGTCTTGATCCCGCTCTCGCTCACGAGCACGATCTCTTCCGGAACTTCTTCGCTCAGTTTTTCCGTCACCGCCAAATCGACTTCGAAGGTCGCGAGGTTTCGGTTGTTAATCCCAATAATCCGCGTCTCCGTTTCCAAAGCGCACTCGAGTTCGGCGAGCGTGTGCACTTCCACAAGCACCTCGAGTTGGTAGAGCACCGCCGTTTCAAGCAGGGCAATGAGTTCCTCCTGGCTCAGGGCCGCCACGATGAGCAGGATCGCGTCCGCGCCGGCGGCGGCCGATTCCGCGATCTGGATTTCATCGAGGATGAAATCCTTCCGCAAGAGCGGTTGCGGCACCGCGCCGCGGATCAGCTCGAGATAATCGAGCCGTCCCTGGAAGAATTGTTCGTCCGTCAAAACGGAAATCGCGTCTACCCGCGCGCGCGCATAGTTCTTCGCGATCATGAGCGGGTCGAACGCCTCGACGATCACGCCCGCGGAAGGCGAGGCCTTCTTGATCTCCGCGATCAGCGCCAGCTGCCCGGGTTTGCGTTGCAGCGCCGCAGCGAACCCGCGAAAATCGTTTCGAAGCAGCGCCGCCTTATGCAGTTCAGCGCGGCGCGGACGCAGCCGTTCGATTTCGGTGCGCTTCACCCGCAATATTTCTTCAAGCCTGCTCACTCGGATTATTCGAATCGCAGCCCTTCGATCGGATCGAGCTGCGATGCTTTTCGGGCCGGATAATAGCCAAAGAAAACCCCGACCCCGGCCGAGAAGAGAGCGGCAATGATCATGATTCTTTGCGAGAGCTGAATGTCCCAGTGCAGGGTGCTGTGGAGAAAGTAAGAGCCGGCAATTCCCGCGAGGATGCCCAGCGCGCCACCAGCCAGACTCATGACGATGGCTTCGCTGAGAAACTGCATCTGAATATCGCGCTCAGTCGCACCAATCGCCAGGCGGATCCCAATCTCGCGGGTCCGTTCCGTGACCGACACCATCATGATGTTCATGATGCCGATGCCGCCGACGAGAAGGGAAAGCGACGCCGCGCTCCCGAGTAAAAAGGTGAAAACATTGGCCGACGCCAACTGCGCGCGAATGAGTTCTTCCGGAGTGCGGATATTGAAATCATCCGGTTCGCTCGACCTGAGATGATGACGCTCGCGCACGAGCGCGATGATACGCTTGGTCGCTTCGGGAATGTCTTCTTTCCGCGTCGCGGAAAAATAAATGTCGTCCAACCATTCGGTGCCGCTGATTCTTTTCTGTGCGGTCGTGATCGGGACGACGAGGAAATCGTCCTGGTCCTGGCCGGTGGCCGAGAAACCCTTGGGCTGCATCACGCCGAGGATCTTGAAAGGAACGCCGTTGACGCGGATGCTTTCGCCGACCGGATTCGCGGATCCAAACAGATTCGACGCGATGGTTTCCCCGATGACGCAAACGGTCGAAGCGTGATCGACATCTTCATCAATAAAGGACGATCCGAGAGCGATGGTCCATTTGCGAATCTCGAAGTAGTCCGGGCTCACCCCGCGGAACTGTGTTCCCCAGTTTAGATTCCCGGCCACGACCTGGATGTGTCCATCCACATTGGGCGAGCCGCTTTTGATCGCCGGAACTTCGTCCATGATGGCGCGCCAATCGCCGAGCGTGAGCGTTTTGCTGCCCCTGCTGCCGACCCGCACGCCATTGCGCGCGCGCCCGCCGGCTTCGAGCCAGATCAGATTGTCGCCGACATTGTGAAGCTGCTCTTCGACGCGCTTCGATCCCGCTTCGCCGACACCGACCACGCAGATGAAGGAGCCGACGCCGGCAATGATGCCAAGCATGGTGAGGACGCTGCGGACTTTGTTCCGCTGCAGAGCCTTCAAAGCCTCGGGGACGATCGTATCAAAAAGCATCGAGAACATAATCAGGGTGCCCTCACTCGTAACGGAGCGCTTCGATTGGATCCAACCGGGCGGCTTTGCGCGCTGGATAAAACCCGAAGAAGACACCGATCGCAATGGAGACTAACGCGGCGACAAAAATCGCCGTGGTCGAGACCGCGATCGGCCAGCCCGCGGTCGAAGAAATCACGAATGAGGAAGCGACTCCGGTGAGAATTCCAATCAGACCGCCGAGGAGACTGATGGTGATTGCTTCGAGCAGGAATTGTCGCTGTACATCACTTTCGGTGGCGCCGATGGCGATGCGGATGCCGATCTCGCGCGTCCTTTCGGTGACCGAGACCAGCATGATATTCATGATGCCCAGCCCGCCGACGAAAAGCGAAACGGCGCCGATCGAACCAAGCAGCAGCGTCATGACCTTGCTCGCTTCCGACGCCACGTCAGCGATGTCGGCGAGGTTTCGGACGGAGAAGTCATCGGTCGCTCCGGCGCGGATTCGATGACGGTCGCGGAGCAAGGCCTTGATTTGCTGTTGCGCGGCGTAGCTGGAGGAACGCGAGCTGGCTGAAGCCATCGCGAAACGCAACCACGGCTGGCCAGTCATCTTTTTCTGCACGGTGGTGAGCGGCGCGATGATGGTGTCGTCCTGGTCCTCGCTCAGCGCCGCCGATTGCCCTTTGGCGACGAGGACGCCCACCACCAGGAAAGGCAAATTGCCGATCCGGATTTTTTTCCCGATCGGATCGGTGGAAGCAAAAAGATTTTTTCGAACGGTCTCGCCAATCACTGCGACGTTCGCGGCCGTAGTAACATCGTCGCGCGTAAAGCTGGTCCCGCTCTGAAAGGCCCACGTCCTGATGTCGAAATATTCCGGCGTCGTCCCTATAATGCGAGTTCCCCAATTGTCTCCCTCGTAAACAATCTGGGCTGAGGTTTGCGTCGCCGGCGCGGCAGCCACCACCGCCGGACATTCCTTAAGGATGGCGGCGACATCGCCTTCCACCAGCGTCTTCGTGCTTCCGTTTCCGACGCGCAATCCTCCCTGTGTGCCCGAGCCGGGCGTGATGAAGAGCATGTTCGATCCGAGAGTGGCGATTTGTTTCTGCACGGTTTGATCGGCGCCTTGCCCGATGCCGATCATCGCGATCACGGCCCCGACTCCGATGATGATCCCGAGCATCGTCAGGATGGATCGGCTCTTATTTCGCAAGAGCGCTCGCAGCGCGATCTGGATGGTCGAAAGAAAATCCATCTTCAGTCTTCGAGTTGTGGGATGGTCTTGATCACGTCGGTGGCGACGGATCGATTCGCGATTAGTCCGTCGCGCCGAATGGTGCCGTCGCGAAAAACAATGCTGCGGCGCGCGAAGTTGGCGATGTCGGTTTCGTGAGTCACGAGAATGATCGTGAGGCCCTTGTCATTGAGCTTCTGGAATATCTCCATCACTTCGACCGAGGTGCGGCTGTCGAGATTTCCGGTCGGTTCGTCCGCGAGGAGAATGGAAGGGCGGTTCACGAGGGCGCGAGCGATGGCGACGCGCTGTTGTTGTCCACCCGAAAGCTGCGAAGGAAAATGGTCGGTCCGATCGCCTAACCCGACCAATTGAAGCGATTCCATGGCGCGCTCCCGGCGTTCTCCTTTGTCGATCCGCGCATAGAGCGTCGGCAGTTCCGTGTTTTCGAGCGCGGTCGTGCGCGAGAGGAGGTTGAAGCCCTGGAAAACAAAACCGATCTGGCGATTGCGAATGCGCGCCAGCTGGTTCTTGTCCAGCGCAGCGACGTCGGTCCCTTCCAGCAGGTAGCGACCGGAGCTCGGCTTATCCAGGCAGCCCAGAATATTCATGAAGGTAGACTTACCGCTTCCGCTCGCACCCATGATCGCGACGAACTCGCCGCGTTTGATTTCCAAATCCACTCCGCGCAACGCGTGAACGCGGTTTTCTCCCATCTGATAATACTTATGGAGTTCCTCGACCCGAAGAACGCTCCCGTCTGAAGCAGCGAAAGAGGAATCGGGTGCGGTCAAAAGAATGCAGCCCGACGACCTACGGACGCCGGGGTCCTCCCGACGTTTTCTCTGCGTTGCGTTGGGCCACTCCGGTGATGAGCGCATCGCCGGCTGCGAGTTTTCCGTTCACCACCTGCGTCAACTCGGTGTTGGTGTGATCGGTGATGCCGGTCTTGATGCTCACCGGTTCGATCGTTTTTCCGGAAGCGAGTTTCCAAACGATGCGTATTTCGCTTCTCGGACCCGACGGCGTCTTTATTGGCGCGGCGGCCGGTGAGCCACTCGCAGAGGTTCGTCCTCCGGCTGGCGCCTTCGTATCGCGGACCGCGCCCGCCCCGTCTCCTTCTTCGGGAATGCCCGCCTTGCGGTAAAGCGCGCGCATTTCGCTCGGAGAAAAATCCGGTTTGAAACGCAGCGCGGCGTTCGGAACTTTCACGACGTTTTTCGCGGTCGCGACTGGAATCGTCACGTAAGCCGTCATGCCGGGTAAGAGTTTCAGCTCGGGGTTATCGAATTCGATGATCGTGTCGTAGGTCACAACGTTTTGCACCACGGTCGAATTCATTCGCACCTGCGAGACCATGCCGGTGAACGTTTCACGCGGATAGGCGTCCACCTTGAAGGTGACCTTCTGCCCGCTCTTCATGCCGCCGACATCCGATTCATCCGTCTTGGCGTAAACCTGCATCTTGGTCAGGTCCTGCGCGATGGTGAACAACGTCGGCGCCTGCAAAGACGCGGCCACGGTTTGCCCGATGTCCACGGTGCGGGCGACGACCGTGCCGTCAATCGGTGCGCGGATGGTGGTGTAATCGAGATTGGTCTGGGCGATTTGCAACGAAGCGCGTTTTTGGTCGACTTGCGCTTTGGCCTGGAGTTCCTGCGCTTCCGCTGCGGCGACCTGGGCGTCGGCGCTGTCGGCGGAGGCTTTGGCGAGATCGAAGGCTTGGGCGCTGACGGCGCCTTCTTTCGTTAGGCCAACGTTGCGGGCGTAGTCTGCTTTGGTTTGCGCCTGCGTCGCCTTGGCCTTGGCGGTATTGGCAGCTGCTACCGCTACGTTTGCTTCGGCATTTTCTAAATCGGCTTTGGCCTGGGCAAAAGCTCCTTCAAAGAGCGCCGGCGCGATCCGCGCGATCACGTCGCCCTTGGCCACGTGCGAATTGAAGTCAGCGTGCAGTTCCGAAATAACTCCGGAAACTTGCGATCCGACCTGCACAGTTGTGACCGCGTTAATGGTACCGGTGGCGTCGACCACTTGAAGGATGTCTCCCTGCTCGACGGGAGAGGTAGAATAGGAAACCGATTCGTTTCCCCCTCGGAGAAAGAGCGCGTAGAGCACGATAACCAACACTGCGGCGCCTCCAACCAAGAGAGTTTTCCTATTTATTTTCACGTAGTGGAAGCGCTCGTGGTGGAAGCAAAGCCATAGGCTATGCGGCCGTCCCAAGCAAACGGGTCACTCGGTGGTCGGACCTAATTCATCCGCGCCTGCCGCAGGCCCGCCGTCCTTTTTCACGCGCTCGAAGACTGCCGCCAGTTTGGCGAGGCCTTCTCGAATTTGGGCGCGTGACCACGCGGCGAACCCGAAAAGAAAAGTCGGGCCCGATTCCGCTTTAATGCTGTAGAAGGACATCTTTGTTGGCATGATTCCGGTCTCGGCCCGCGCCCGCACGAAGAAGGGGAAATCGCTTTTGCGCCGGAGGCGGGCGACGAAGTGCAACCCGGCCTCCGGGATTTTGAGCGTGAAGTGTTCGCCCAAATATTTGTCAAACTGCTCGACGAAATATTCCCGCCGCTCGCCATACAGCTTCCGCATTCGTTTGACGTGGCTGAGGAAAAATCCCTCGGTCAGGAATTGCGCCAGCGTGGCCTGATCGATCGCGGACGAATGTTGATCCATCACCGCCCGAATCTTGATCATCGAATCGACCAGCGGCTCCGGCACGACCAGGTAGCCCAGGCGCAGGGAGGGAAAAAGAATCTTGCTCATCGTGCCGGCGTAGATGACACGGCCGACGTTATCGAGCCCCTGCAGGCAGGGCAGCGGCGGGCCGTTGAAGCGGAACTCGGAATTATAATCGTCCTCAAAAATAAAAGCGTCGCGTTTGCGCGCGAAATCGATCAGTGCGGTCCGGCGCGCGAGACTCATCGTGACTCCCAGCGGAAATTGGTGGGAGGGTGTGACGAAAATCATCTTGGGCGCGGCCTGCCGCGATGACGAAGCAATGACGATTCCTTCGCGATCGATCGGTCGCGGCACAACGGTCGCGCCGACCACACCGAAGACCCGCCTTGCCTGCACAAATCCGGGATCTTCCAGCCATGCGGTATCGCCCGGATTGAGCAAAGCCAGGGCGCTGACCAGCATTGCCTGCTGCATTCCCGCTACGATCACGACTTGGTCCGCGTGGCAGCGCGCGCCCCGGGAGTCGCAGAGATAAGCGGCAACGGCTTTGCGCAAGTCCGCGTCGCCATGACTGGTCGCGTAACGCAAAAGATTGGCGCCCTTTTTCGCGAGCACCTGCGCCCGGAGACGTTCCCAAACGTCGATCGGGAACTCGTCGACCGCGGGAAGGCCGGGTCGCAACGAGACGCTATCTCCGCCACCGCGGCCGACATCCAGTTCTTTTCTCCCGCGCCGGTCGTGAATCCGGCTGAGCCGATCGGCCAGGCGAGGCGGGCGCTCGATCGGCGCGCCGGTTTTCGGCTGCTTTGTACTGAGGAAAGTTTCGGGGAGCGGTTTCGCTACGAACGTGCCCGATCCGATTTTGGATTGGAGATAGCCTTCCGCATGAAGCTTCGCGAAAGCGAGCTCAACCGTCTCTCGAGAGACGCGAAGATCAGCCGCCAGGGCGCGAGACGAGGGAAGGCGCGAAGAATGATCGTTAAAATTCCCAGTGGCCAGCTCGTCGCGAATCTGACGATAGAGTTGAAGATGAAGTGGCGCGGCGGCGGCGCGATCGAGCCGGATCATTCCGAACCCGATGATGGAACGGCGGCGCCTTTCCTTAAGGAGCGACTTAATCACGAAATAACTGTTCCATTTGCGCTTCTATTCTCAACCCGCACCGTGCGCCATCCCATCTGACCTCTGACATCTGTCCCCGTTCAGCTTGCGGCTTTGTGAGTGGGTGGCATGTTCCCGCCGTCCTTGTCCGCGCCGAAGTAGCTCAGTTGGTAGAGCAACGGTTTCGTAAACCGTAGGTCACGGGTTCGAATCCCGTCTTCGGCTCCATCTTCTTTCGGGAGGTGGTGCGTTATCCACGAGTCGAGAACCGTGGAAATCATTGACCGCCGTTAGTGAAACCCTAGGGTCGAACCGATGAGCCACGGTCTGTCGATTTCGCCGGGGTCGCTTTTCACGGCGCGCCTCCTGGAACTGACGAGAACACGGCGGAAAACGCTCTTGGTCTTGATCTGCCTCGTCGCGCTGGTTCCGATGATCCGTCTCAGTTACCTGGTGCGGCATTACGGCGTGGAAGTGCCGACCCTGGACGATTGGGAAATGGCGCCGTTAATCGTGCAGGCGCACACGGGACAACTGAGGTGGGCGGACATTTTCGCGCAACAAGAGGAGGCCCGCACCGTCCTACCGAAATTGATTTTTGTTCTCTCGGCCGCGGGCGGTCACTGGGATGTCCGCGATCAGATGATGCTTTCGGTTGTTTGCTCCTGGCTGACGGCGGCCGGGATTTTTTTCCTGCTCCGCCGCTCGCAATTAAACCTGGCGGCGTTCGCACTTTGCTTTTGGCTCGCGGTCCTGACCATTTCGTCGACGGCGCAGTTTGAGCTTTGGATTTTCGCCTCCGGCTTTCCCTCCTTTCTGCCCGGATTTTTTCTGGTGGCCGCCTTAGTGACGATCGCGACGAATCTTTCGACGCTTTGGAAGTTCGTGATCTGCGCCGCGCTCGCCACGGCGAGCAGTTTCAGTTTGCCCCACGGGTTACTCGCGTGGGGCCTCACTTTTCCGGTGCTCCTGATTTCGCGGCGCGTTTCGCGCTGGCCATCATGGCTGACTGCGTGGCTGGTCGTCAGCGGGATTTGTGTAGTGGCTTATTTCTGGGGATACCAGAAGCCGGCTTATCTCCCAGCCTTTGCGCCCGCGGCTTCGCTCCGCGAATATGCGCTCTTCATCCTGGAATTTCTCGGGGGTGGATTGGCCTACTCGCTCAAGGACCAGCCCGCGGTCTCCGCAACAGTTTTCGGTGCGCTCCAACTCGCACTTTTCTCTGCCGCTCTGATATATTCCGCCGGGCGAATTCGTAATCGCGCCTTTCTCGCGCGGGTCGCTCCGTGGTTCGCGCTCGGCCTGCAAACGATCGGAAGCGCGATGCTGGCGGCTCTGGGCCGCATCGGGTTCGGTGCTTCCTACGCGCTGGCATCCCGCTACGTCACCTTTTCGCTTTTACTTACGATCGCGGTGATCGCGTTGGTTGCGATTGTCGCTGGCGAACTGGCGAGAGCGGATCGTTCCAGGTGGTCGCGCGCCTGCGTGTTGGCGATATGCGCCATTCTGATTATCGGCTACCTCGAGCCCTACAAGGTCGCTGCGGCGAATACTCGCTTTTTCCTGCGATCGTTATCTGCGAAAGACCGGCTGGCCCACGGCGCTGTTCTTTTTCGCGTCGCGATCGACACGTCCGAAGTGATCAAGAAAACCGCTTATCCTGACGACGGCAGATTGGTGCAATACGCCGAGGCGCTGGATCGACAAAAGCTGCTGCGGCCGCCACTCGTGCGCACGAATCATCTCAACCCGCTTCCGCATGAAGCCGCTGATGGAAAGAACGCCTCGGGTTCGTGCGACACTCTCGCGCCCGTGGACGCGCAGCTCATTCGCGCGACCGGTTGGGCCGTGCTCAACCGGAAAGGTCGCCCGGCCGATTGCGTGGCCGTCGCCTATCAGTTACCAGCGGAACCTGAGTGGATTCTCTTTACGATTTCTGAGTCGTTCGAAATGCGCCCGCCGATTGTGAAACGGTTCCGAAACATGGACCAACTTTGGTCCGGCTGGACCGCGACTTTTCCAAAAAGCGCGATCCCGGCTGGAGCGAAACTCTCCTTTTGGGCGGTCGATGCGGACGAGCCGAAATTGTATCGGCTCGAGGACAAGACTTCTCCGTAAAGATGTCTCCCGACGAACACGACATCATGCGTTCGGTGGAGGACCACTATTGGTGGTACCAGGCGCTGCGTCAGCACGTGACTGAGTCGATCGAACCTATCGTCCCGAAATTCTCTTTGCTCGATGCGGGCTGCGGCACCGGCGGAATGCTCGCGACGGTTCGGCAAAAATTTCCCAACGCCAAACTGACCGGGATCGACGAAAGCGAGCATGCGCTGGAGTTGACGGCGAGCCGCAACACCGATACCCGTCTCCTGCGCGCGAGCGTCCACGAACTTCCGTTTCCGGCCGCCGCTTTCGATTATGTTTTGTCGATCGATGTTTGGAGCCACGCGGGCGTGGACGATTCGCTCGCTGCGCATGAAACGCACCGGGTGCTTCGCTTCGGCGGCAAATTGATCCTGAACCTGGCCGCGTTCGAATTCTTGAAAGGCGCGCACGATTGCGCCGTGGACGTGGACCGGCGTTACACGTCGCGCCAGGTTCGGGCGCTTTTGCAGGGCGCGGGTTTCGAGATCGAAAGACTGACTTATTGGAACGCGGCGCTCGCTCCGCCGATTGCGCTCCTGCGCTGGCTGAGCCGGTTGCGTCCGCGAGTGGAAGAGCCGCGCTCGGATTTCCAGCGGCTGCCTGCGCCCGTGAACGCGGTCCTGAAACGCGTGGCCGCTCTTGAACTAAGCGCCAGCCGTCACGTATCGTTACCCTTTGGCACCTCTCTTCTCGCCGTCGCACGAAAAAATGGATGAATCCACTCCACACCTCAGCATCGTCATTCCGCTGTTCAACGCAGCGCTGACGTTGCCCACGCTTCATCAGGAACTCTCCGCGCTGGAAGTGAGCGGCGGGCTTGAATTGATCCTGGTGAACGACGGCAGCCGGGACGAGACCGAAGCAGTCGCGCTGAAGCTCACTCGCGAAAGCCGGATGCCGATGACGTTTCTGAGTCTGTCGCGCAACTTCGGCGAGCACAACGCCGTCCTGGCCGGGCTGCGGGTGGTCTCCGGCCGCTATGTGGTCACGATGGATGACGACCTACAGAATCCACCATCGGAGGCGCTGAAACTGCTCGCCACCGCAAAGGCGGAGAATCGCGATGTCGTCTTCGCCATTTACGACCGGAAGGAACACTCGTGGTGGCGCAATGCCGGAAGCTGGTTGACCAACCTCATCGCTGATTTCGTGGTCGAGAAACCGAGGAAACTTTACTTGTCGAGTTTCCGTTGCATGAGCCGGTTTGTGGCGGACGAAGTCGCGAAGTCGCGCAACCCCTATCCTTACATCGATGGATTGATTTTCCAGGTGACGCAAAACGCCGGGACCGTTCGGGTGCGGCACGTCGAGCGGAGCGCTGGAAGCAGCGGCTACAATTTACACAAGCTGGTCCGCCTCTGGATCAGTATGCTCGTCAATGTTTCCATCCTGCCGCTGCGCCTAATGACGTTCGCGGGCATGATCGTCAGCGCGCTCGGTTTTCTCGCCGTGATCGAAGTGGTGCTCGAACACATGCTCCACAAAACTCCGACCGGTTGGAGCTCACTTATGGCCGCGGTCCTTTTACTTTCCGGCACCCAATTGCTGCTCCTCGGCATTCTGGGCGAGTACGTCGGCAGAATCTATCTCGGGATCAGCGAGAAACCGCAGAGCGTCGTGCGCGAAAAAGTCAGTTCGCCCCGAACCGAAGTCTGATTTATCCCGGAGAACGCTGCGCGCGTTTTATGCGCCAGAGTTCGAGCGCGAGCCCGATAAAAAGCAGGAACGTCGCGCCCAGCGTGTTTCCGTAAGCTTGCGCGGCGACCCGGAATGGAATCAAGAGCAAGAGCAATGCGACCGCTGCGATCGTTAGGCCGAGCAAGAGCCGGCGCGACTCCGGCGCGAGCAGAATCCGTTGCACGACCACAGTCAGCGGATAGAGCAGCCACGCGAAAAGATAGCCGAACGACAGCGGCGTGAAGATCAACATCAAGAGCACGAGGAGCGCGAATTCGATCGCGTCCGTCGCGCGTGTGCGTGCCGCCGTTTCCGGCATGACCGCGATAAAGGCAGCGCCGAGCAAAAATCCCAACCCAACAATAATGGCGTTGACCGTTTTGAATTGGAGATCGGCAAAATTTACATAGACCGGCGTGTGCGGCGCGTAACTGTGGTCGTACTCCACATGGCGCAGGAGCCGGTTCGCCACGCCCCAGATCGATTGATTTTTCCACGAGCTGCTTCGTCCCACCCGTTGGCCCACGCCCGTCTCGTCGTATTTGAACAACATCCCACTCGACCATCTTTGCAGGTCCTGTTTGGCCAACGTGAATCCGCGAAACGGAATTGGCGCAACGATGAGCAAAAACGCCAGCGCGACCACGACGGTCGCAGCGGCGGTCCAATAACGCCGGTAAACCAGATAAAAGATGGCGAGAACCGGAAAGGCTTTGATGGCGGCCGCCAGCGCGATCAGAACGCCGGCGAGAACCTGGCGTTTACCCCGAAGCGAAATGAAAGCCGCCAGGAGAAGAGCGAGCAGGAGCAGGCTCGGCTGTCCCAGCAAGAAATTCCCCCAAACAAACGCAACCACGATGAAACCGGGGATCAGGTAGAGAAGGATGTGAGCGCGTCGCTGTTCGCCCGTGGCAAGATAAACGGAAAAAATAATACTGCCAATCCATGCCGCTGCGTTCACCAGAACGAGCGCCACGATCAGGCCCGTTTTTCCGAGCGCGCTGACCGGCGCAAGAAACAGCGCGCACGGCGGCGGATACATGAACGGAAATTTGTGCCACTGATCCGGATAAACTTCGCCCCTGTTCAAGACCCGCTGTCCGGTTTCGTACCAGACGATGTAATCCTTAATGCTCTGCCCACGCACACAGTGCAGCACCGGAACCAGCGCGAAAACAAACAGCACTACCGCGAACAGGCCTGCCAGAATGCGGAAATATGTTTCGCGATTCACACGATCGACGAGCGAACTCATAACTGAATTGGGCGCCTGGCCGCCGAAGCCGCCGCGGCGGCGGAGGCGTGGGCGTTTTCCGCCAACGGCGGCCTTTCCTTGTGCCAGGTCGTGCTCTGCTCATACGCATGCGCAATCCGCAGAATGCTCTCCTCGTCCAGCGCCTTCCCCAGCAATTGCATTCCAATCGGCAATCGCGTCCCGCCTTCCATTTGCGCGAATCCGCACGGCACGCTGATGCCGCAAATGCCCGCGAGATTAGCCGCGATCGTGAAAACGTCCGCGAGATACATTCGCAACGGATCGGCGCTTCGTTCACCCACCGGAAACGCCGGCTCCGGTGATGTCGGCGAGATCAGCGCGTCCACTTTCTCGAACGCCTGGGCGAAATCGCGGCGAATCAGTTCTCGCACCTTTTGCGCGCGATCGTAATACGCTTCGTAATAACCCGAGCTCAAAACGTAAGTGCCCAAAATGATGCGCCGCTTCACCTCCGGTCCGAATCCTTCTTCGCGTGTCCGGCCGTAATGCTCGAAAAGGTTCTGCGCCTTTTCCGCTCGATGGCCGTAACGCACGCCATCAAAACGCGCGAGGTTCGCGGACGCCTCCCCGCTTGCGATCATGTAATAGGCCGCGACCGCGTAATCGGTGTGCGGCAGCGAAACGTCGACAACCTCCGCGCCTAACGACTGGAAGTACGCCGCCGCCGCATCGATCGCCGCTCGAACCTGGCGATCGATTCCGTCCACCAAATATTCCCTGGGCAAACCTAGCCGCACTCCTTTCAAATCCCGGCCAAGCCGCCGGGTGTAATCCGGAACCGATTCGTTTAGGCAGGTTGAATCCCGAGGATCGTGTCCGGCCATCGCGTTGAGCAGGAGCGCGGCGTCGCGCACGGTCTTGGTCAGCGGTCCGGCTTGGTCGAGCGACGAGGCGAAGGCCACGACGCCGAAACGCGAAACGCGTCCGTAACTCGGTTTCAATCCCACCACGCCGGAAAGCGCCGCCGGCTGGCGGATCGAGCCGCCGGTATCGGTGCCGAGCGCGGCAAACGCTTCGCCGGCGGCGAGCGCGGCAGCCGAGCCGCCACTCGAACCTCCCGGTACGCGCGTCACATCCCATGGATTGCGCGCCGGTCGCACGTTCGAATTTTCCGTCGATGAGCCCATCGCGAACTCGTCCATGTTCGTTTTGCCAAATGGAATCGCGCCCGCGGCTCTTAGCTTCCGAACCACCGTCGCGTCGTAAAGCGCCCGATAATTGCGCAGAATTTTCGAGCCGCACGTGCAGGGCTGGCCGGCCACGCTGATCATGTCCTTGATCGCGATCGGCACGCCGCCCAGTGGCAAATTCACGTCCGCGGTTTCCGCTTGTCGGAACGCGTCCTCGAAATCGATCGAGAGATAGGCGCCGATTTGCGGATCGATTTCCTCGATTCGTTTTTGCAGCGCTTCCAGCACTTCGCGCGGGGAGACTTCGCGCCGACGAAGAAGAACCTGAAGCTCAGCGACATTGAGCGCCGGCAGATCGGACAACGTCATTCCACCACTTTCGTGACCACGAAAAGGCCGTTGGCCTGGTGCGGCGCGTTGCTCAACGATTCTTCGGCGGTGAACCAGGCGCGCGGCTCATCTTCTCGGAAAACATTGAACAATGGAACGGCATGCGCGGCCGTCTCCACCTGGCTAGTATCGGGTTCCTGCAATTTCGCCGCATACTCGAGCACGCGCTGAAGCTGCGTCTGGAAAAGTGTTGTCTCCTCCTCCGTCAAATTGAGTCGCGCAAGCCTGGCGACGTGGGCCACGTCGATTTCCGCGGGCTCTGGCATTTCCGTCTGCCTAAAAATGGAGATGACTCACCAGCCAGAGGACGGCGAGGCCGAGCGCGATGACCAGAACCAAAAAAATGATCCGGCCTTCGCGCCGTTCTTTCCGGAGCGAGACGCGGCGGCCGCCCGTCCGGCTGTCGTCTCCCCAGCGTTTGTCCTGGAGCGCGACGGAAACATCGAGGCGGCTGCGGCCTTCGCTGGCGCGCGTCAGCAACTCTTCGCGTTGCCGGCGCGTGGTTTCCTCGGCGACGCGTGGTGCTTCCGCGATCATGCGCTCGAGCTTTTCCATTTCGCCGCGCACCTGCGATTCGCGCTGGGCGAGTTCTTCCTGTTTTTGGTTGAGCGGCGTTCCGGCTTTAGAAGGTCGGCGGCGCATGCGGAATCATTGGACCTTGGCGGCCATCCAGAAAAAAACCAGGAGTGCCACGATCCCGAAAATAATCAGCGGCAACGTCACCGCGAAACCGATTTGGACCCATTGCGCGAACGATCTGCCGGCCAGGCCCGATCCGCTGGAGCTGACGGCGGGCAAATCAAGGTCCGCCGAATGATCGTCGTTGCTCGCTTCCAGCCGGCTGCGTTGCTGGCTGAATTCGGTCCGCGCGTCGTCCACGGTGCTGAGCGCGCGGCTCAATTCCTTCGGCAATTCCGCCGAATTCCAGCTCTTGGGATCGATCGATTCCAGCAGTTGGAGATGCTGGGTAAAACTTTCGTGCGTAGCGCGGATTTGTTCGAGCTTCTTCTGCGAATCGTAGCCTTCCCGTTCGAGAATCACGAGCGAGCGCGAAAGTTTGTCCGTCATCTCGGCCCGGCCGCGCTCCAATTCTTCCTGGCGCCGGCTGAGTTCCTCGAGTTCGCGTTTTTGTTTTTCGATCTGCTCGGACTGCCGCTTCAACTGCAGAAGCTGCTCCTGCGCTTTCTGGACCTGCGAATCGAGATGCTCGGGCGACATCGCTTCTTCTTCACTTAGCTCCAGCATTTGTTCGATCGGTCGTATTCGTTCAGCCATGGCAATCGGTTGCGCGCCGCGCGATCAGGCATCATCAATCGCGCGCAACTGAGGGGATATTAGCGGGCGCACTTGAGAATTCCACAAAATTTCCCAGCGGAATTACGAATTGAATCGCGGCCGCAACATTCGCGCGAGAAGGTTTGCGCATTAACATAGCGATGCCGCACGACCGGCGCGCCGATTTTATGTCCGATCAAAATGAGAAACCAGCCGCCGCTTCCGGCATTCAAGCCGGTCTCGAGTCGCCGGCACCCGGGCAAAAAATTTACGACGAAGCCATTTTTGTTTCCGGCTGGCTTCATGCGGCGGACCGCGATCCGACGGTTTGCCATGTTCGCGCTTACCTCGACGGCGTTTTTTTCGCTGAGACGCGACTCCTTTCGGATCGCGATGATGGGCCGGCCGGTTTCAAGATGCTGGGCAAAATTGTGTCTGCCAGCACAGAACCGCGCGACGCGCTTTTGCGAATCACCGTGTCGTGGGACGATGCGAACGAAGTCGATCTTGCTCAACAATCGATCCGGCTTGTTCCGGCGTTGCTGCGCGAACGGCCTTACGGCGAAGTCCTGTTCCCGGAAAACGAGACCCTGCTCCACCGGGAAAATATTTACGGATCGGGTCCGCCCATCGAGGAACCCGGGGTGGAGGTGATGAATCTGCTCCGACAATATCTGCCCGCGAAATCTTCCATCGTGGATGTTGGTTGCGGCGCGGGCGCGTATGGGCCGGGCTTGATGGCCGAAGGACACGCCTGGCTCGGCCTCGAATCGAACGCTTACTGCTGTGACATTCTCGATCGACGGCAACTGCCATTCCGCCGCGTCGATCCGCCAACTCGCGATTTACCCTGCGCCGATTTCGAATGGGACAATGCGATTTGTATTGAGGTGCTCGAGCACGTGCAGGATCCCGACGTTTTCCTCCGCGAGATCGCGCGCATGATCCGCACGCGCGCCCTCTTTTCCGTGCCTAATCTGGAAGCGCTCCCGTATTTCCACGGCTGGCGCGTGGTCCCGTGGCATCTCCTGGAAGGCGACCACAAAAACTTTTTCACCCGCGCGAGCTTGCGCGCGTTGCTCTCCCGATTCTTCCGGCGCGTTGAAATTTTTTCCTACGGCGAGCATCCGTTGCGCACCAGGGAGGATGTGGCGGTCCATCTTCACCTCTTCGCCGTGGCCGACAAATAGGTTCAGGTCACGGCGCCGATGGTGACAGCAGGACCGTTGGGATGCGCCGGTTCATTGTCGATAATCTCGACGGTCTGGTAGCCGCTTGCTGTCAGGACGCTGCGCAAAGATTCCAGTGTCAGCCACGTTGCCGTCGGCGACATCCCACTGAGCGGTTCGTCTGGTCCGCCCTCGCCGTGAATTTTTCCGCGCAATCCCTTCGGCACCTCCCGGGCTTCCTCTTCACTCGCGTAATGGGTCCAGATAAAGAGACGGGGCGCGACGGCTGGAAGTTGTTCGATCAATTTCCACGGTTCCGGCAGGTGATACAAAAGCCCCGAACAAAAAACGGCATCAAACTTTCCAAACGCTGCCAGGCCGGCCTGCTCCAGATTGGCTTGCGCGAAATCCGCGTTCCGCGCCCGCAAGAGTTTTTGGACGAACCGCGCCTTCCGGAGATTCTTTTCGCGGCCTTCCAGTGCGAGCACGCGTTTCACTCCGGGTCGCTCCGCCAGAATGAAAGTGTGCGCGCCTTCCAGTGCTCCGAGTTCCAGGATCGTTGCAGCCTCCGGCGCGAAGCGGAGAAATTGATCGACGCGCGGATCCTCGATCGCGCTGATGGCTCCCCCGTAGTCCGCGCCCTCGATCCGGAATTGAAAAATCCACGGAGCCAGTTTCGCGAATTCCGCTGCTAGTTCTGCGCTCATTATCTTCTTGGAGACAGCCTGCCCTCAGGCCGTTCGGCATTCATCTACCCGGCATCATTTCCAGCAGCAACCCTTTGAAATATTCTGTCTCCGGCAATGTCGGCAAGACCGGATGATCGAGCGCCTGCTCGAACCGATGCAACCGGCGCGCCGATCGGCGCACATCGACCAGCGCATCCGCGATCGTCTGGTTGAAAACCGTTTCGCTCACATGATGCGAGCAGGAGAACGTGGCGAGGATTCCGTCGCGCGAAAGGAGCTTGAACGCGCGCACGTGCAATTCGCGATACCCGCGCAGGGCATCGCGCAATCCGCCTTTCGTTTTGGTGAAGGAAGGGGGATCGAGAATGATCAGGTCGTATTCCGCCTCCGCCTTTTCGGCCGCGCGCAGAAACTGAAAAACATCCTGCTCAATCCATTCGACCGCGAGCTGATTGCGCTCCCCGTTTCGCCGGGCGGTTGCGACGCTCTCCGCGCTTCCTTCTACTCCGGTCACTTTCGCTGCGCCCGCCCGCGCGCACGCGAGCGCGAACGCGCCCTGGCTCGTGAAACAATCGAGCACGCTCCGGTCCCGCGCGTAACGGGCCACGGTTCCGTAATGCCCCAGTTGATCCAGATAAAATCCGGTCTTCTGCGCATGCATCAAATCGATCTCCAACTGGAGGGGCGTCCTTTGTGGCGTCCGATTTATTTCGATGACGATCGGTCCGCTCGGCGCCTCGCCCATCAACACGCCAGTATGCAACTCCATCCCTTCCGCGCGCCGCACCGGCGCATCGTTCCGCTCGATGATCGAATGCAGGGCCGACAATTCGCCCGTCGCTTTCAACGCTTCCACGATCAGCGCCTTCCGCTGGTCCATCGCAAGCGTCAACGTTTGCAGGACCGCATGATCCCCATAGCGATCGACAATCACGCCCGGCAACCCATCGCTCTCGCTCCAAACCAGGCGGCAAAGACGCAGATCGACCCCGCGCCGTTTCCGATACTCCACGGCTTGCGCGATCCGGCGCTGGAAAAAATCGAGGTCGAGGTCCTGTCGTCGCCGGGAAAAACGCCGGGCCACGATCTGCGATTTGCTGTTATAAATCGCGCTGCCGATCAGGTGATCTCTCCCATCCTTCAGCGAGATAACGTCGCCATCCATGGGGTTACCGAACGCCTTGAGTACCTCGCCGGAAAAGACCCAGTCATGTCCGTGCAAAATTCGGGCGCGAGGTTTTATGACGAGGCCGGCCATGAGAAGAGGGTGAAGGGTGAACGGGAAATTGTGAATCGGGAACTGGCGTTTTTATCCGCGCCGTGAATGTTGCACAACTCACCATTCACCTATCACCAATCATACCTGTGCAAAACGCTCCCATTACCACACTCAATCTTCCCGGCATAAAAAAACTCCGCAGCGGCAAGGTCCGCGAGGTCTTTGATCTCGGCGAGACGCTCCTCTTCGTCGCGACCGATCGACTCTCCGCCTTCGACGTCGTCTTTCCCAATCCGATTCCCGACAAAGGCCGGGTCCTGACCCAGCTTTCCGCTTTCTGGTTTCGGCGGTTCACCTTTGTGCGAAATCACATGATCACCTCGGACATAGAAAAATTTCCGGGCGAGCTGGCTCCGTTCCACCAACAATTGCACGGCCGCTCCATGATCGTGCGCAAGGCGCAGCCGCTGCCGGTGGAATGTGTCGTCCGCGGTTATCTTGCCGGCTCGGGCTGGAAAGAATACCAGGAGCGCGGCACGGTTTCGGGAGTAAAACTGCCTGCCGGTTTACAGCTCGCCTCCCAATTGCCGGAGCCGATTTTCACCCCTTCCACGAAAAGCGATGTTGGCCACGATGAGAACATCGATTGGAAGGAATGCTGCCGTCTCCTTGGCGACGACGTCGCCGAACGCGCGCGGGATTTGAGCCTGAAAATTTACGAAGCCGGCCGGGAACACGCCGCGAAAGTCGGCATCATCGTGGCCGATACGAAATTCGAGTTCGGCCATTTCGAAAACGATCTGTTGCTGATCGACGAATGTCTCACGCCCGATTCCTCGCGCTTCTGGCCCGCCGACCAATATGTCGTCGGCCAAAGCCCGCCGAGTTACGACAAGCAGTTTGTGCGCGATTATCTCGAGACGATCGCGTGGGACAAAACTCCGCCAGCGCCTTCGCTGCCCCAGGAGATTATCGTGAAGACGTCGCTAAAATATCGCGACGCATTGGAGCGCTTGATCGGCGCTGAACTGCCCTGAAGTAGCACAGGCATCTTGCATGGGCTACGCGATCAGCTCTGCCACCATCGCTTTCTCTTCCTTCAGCTCGGCGACTGACGCATCGGTCTTGGCCCGTCCAAACTCGTTGAGCGGTACGCCTTGCGCGATCTCCCATTTTCCGCCGCGGGTGCGAATCGGAAGCGAGCAGATCAATCCTTCCTCCACGCCGTAGCTGCCATCGGAGCAAACGGCCACGCTGTGCCAATCGCCCTCGGCGGTATCAGTCGTGAGGGAGCGGACCGTATCCACGATCGCGTTTGCGGCCGAACCCGCGGAGGAGGAACCGCGCGCTTTGATGATGGCCGCGCCGCGTTGTTGCACCGCCGGGAGGAAAGTTTCTTTCACCCACGCTTCATCGCCGAGCACTTCGGCAGCGGAGCGGCCCTTGATCTTCGCGTTGTAAGCATCGGGATACTGCGTGGCTGAGTGGTTTCCCCAAATGGTCACGTTTGTGACCTCGGTGACATCTGTGCCGGCCTTCTGCGCGAGTTGCGCCTTCGCGCGATTTTCATCGAGCCGGGTCATGGCAAACCAGCGATCGCGCGCGATCGACTTCGCGTTGTTCATTGCGATCAGGCAATTGGTGTTGCACGGATTTCCGATCACGAGAATGCGGACATCGGGCGCCGCATTTTTTTCGATCGCACGTCCCTGGCCGGTAAAAATTTTGCCGTTGATCCCGAGAAGATCCTTTCGCTCCATTCCCGCTTTCCGCGGCACGCTCCCCACCAGGAGGGCCCAGTTCACCCCGCGAAATCCTTCGTCGAGATCGGTGGTAGCGACGACGTTCTTTAGCAAGGGGAAAGCGCAATCGTCCAATTCCATGACAACGCCTTTGAGCGCTTCAAAGCCCTGCGGAATTTCGATCAGATGGAGCGCTACCGGTTGTTCCGGTCCGAACATCGCGCCGGAAGCGACGCGAAAAACGAGCGCATAACCAATTTGTCCAGCAGCCCCGGTGATCGCGACTTTAATGGGTGAGTTCATGATTTATTTAGCCACAGATGAACACGGATGAAACACGGATTTTGAAAACATCATTATTCCATCCGTGAAAATCCGTGTTCATCCGTGGCTAGATTCTCCCCGTCTTCTCCAGGAGTTCGCGGATCAATCGCATGCGCTTTCGGATAGTGGGACTCGCCTCCAGACCTTTCACTGTCTTTTGCATCCGCCGGCTCCAGTTCGAATTCGCAGCGGTCCCAGGGACGTTAAACCGGTCCTTGCGGCCGAGCAGATCCGTGATCATGACGATCGCCATCCAGGCATTGCTCTGGAAGAGCGCGTGCATTATCGCCGGATAAAAATCGGTCATGAAATCGAGACCGTCGCGCGGCTCGATCCCCGCAAACTGCGCGATCTTCCATAAAGCATCGCGCGCCTGCTCTTGCTCCGGCGTTGCTTCGCGCTCTGCTTCTTCCGACAACGCGCGAATCGGCTTGTGATCGTGCGTGGCGTACGTGGCCACGGACAAGCGCTCATACTCAGAGCCGGGCGTCACCCGTCCGAATTTCACTTCCCATTGCGGAATCTTGAAACCGGCGATGCCTAGCGAGTGCAAGCTCGGCCGGACGTAATCCGGCACCGTGCCCAGATCCTCGCCCACCACTCGCGTGTCGCCCGACTCCTCCAGGACCACGCGCAAATAATCTTCGCCCTCGCGCCGGTTCGCTTCGCAATTCTCCCAGGTGGAATCATCGCGCGGATAAAACTGGGGAGTCCATCCTCCGGTGCGTTCCCGCATTTCCTCCCAGGAGAGGGGGAAAAATTCCTGGTTACGCCCGGGCCGCCACGGGAAAGCATAGATGCGGTAAAACCCCATGACGTGATCGATGCGGAAGATGTGAAAAAATTTGCGCACACCGCCGACACGCAATCGCCACCAATCGAGGTTTCGACCGCGCATCACGTCCCAGCGATAGAGCGGAATCCCCCAGTTTTGTCCCCACTTCTGGGTGAACTCGTCGTCCTTGAAGTAAGGTTCCGCGGGCGCGCCGCCAGACCAGTCGATGGCGAACTCGTCCCGGCGCGAATAAACGTCCGCGCTGTAGTAATTGACGCCGAACGGAACGTCGCCCATCAAGCCGACGCCGCGCTCTTCCGCATACGTTTTGATCGCCGACCATTGCTCGTGCGCGATCCATTGCACGTAGCGGTAAAATCTCGCTCGCTCGTCGAACTCTCTTTGCTTCGCGAACGGCTGGGCCGCCAGCCAGTCGCGTGCTGACTCGGCCGCGCGGTGTTCCTGCTGCCATTGATCCCAGGTCTCGCGATTTCCGTTCTCTTCCATGAGCGCGCGGAAGAATGCGTAATCCGCCAGCCACGCCTCCTCCGTGGTGCAAAAGGAATCGAAGCTGCTCGCGTAGCTATCGTCGTCAGAGCTTCGACGCGAGAACGCCGCGTATGCTTTTTCCAGCAAACCGATTTTCAGCTTCCGTACGCGATCGTGCTTCACCTTGCCTTTGCGGAGTTTCTCGAGATCGGTTTGCGCGATGACTTCGTCGAAATCCTCCTGGGTGAGATCCGCGGGCGATCCCGGCGCAAGATGCAGCGTCGTCGGTTCGAGCGCGACGGAGCTGATCGCATTGTAGGGACTGTGATCGCCGCCCGTCTCGTTGATCGGCAAGAGCTGAACGATCTTGAATCCAATCGCCGCGGCCCAGTCGATAAACTGGCGCAACGCCTCGAGATCGCCGATGCCCGGGTCGGTTTCTGTGCGCAACGCGAAAAGCGGCGCCAGCACTCCCGCAATTTTCTGCTCAGGCGACAGATTCATTAGGAAGAAATTTCAGCCACGGATGAACACGGATTCAAAAGACAAGGCGTTTGTACTCCACCTTGCTTCGTCCGAAGTTCACGAGGAGTCCGACTTTGAGACCCGTTGCCTTCAGCACGTTTAGCAACTGGGCTTCGTCCCGGCGATCGTACTGCGGATTCACCTTCAGTTCGACGAGCACGCAACCGTCGACAATCAAATCAGAATCATAATCGCCGACTACGACATCTTTGTAACGAACCTGCACCCGCTTTTCGATCTCGGCAGCGGAGCCACGCCGAATCAGCTCCACTTGCATTGCTCGTTCATAAACCCGCTCGAGAAATCCATATCCTAGTTCCCCATGCACCTCGAACGCCGCACCAATAATTCTCTCGGTAACATCTCGGTGCAACAGCTTGTCCGGATGCTCCTCTGGGACTTCCAGCATTTCTTTATCCGTGTTTCATCCGTGTCAATCCGTGGCCAAAAATCATCCACGTCGGACCTGCCAGTCTTCAACGAGCTGCGTCGGAATTTCCTTCAGGAAACGCGAGGGCCGCTGGAACATGTCGCCATAACCGGCGTTCAGGCGCATGTGCGGATAAGTCAGGTAAAGCTCATCACGCGCGCGTGTGATCGCGACGTAAAACAACCGGCGTTCCTCTTCAATCGCGTCACGCGTTTCGAGAGAGCGCGTGCTCGGGAACATTCCGTCCGTCAGCCAGATCACGAAGACGGTGTGATACTCGAGGCCTTTCGCCTGGTGGACAGAGGAGAGGTTGACCGCCTCGTTGTCCGCGTTTTGGTCCAGCGCCGGCTCCGCATCGATGTTGCTGATCAGCGCCAGTTGCGAAAGAAACTCGTGCACATCCTTGAACTGGCGCGCGAAAGCCGCGAGCTGATTCAAATCTTCCCGGCGCAGCTCGTAGTTGGTGAAATTCGCTTTCGCGTAATCATCGTAAACCGCCTCCACGATCGATGTGATCATTTCCGACGGCGGATTCGGCTGCCCGCCCGGCGCAATTTCGTCGAGCGTATGCGCGAGTTGCTCCCACGATTTCTTTGATTTCGCGCCGACGGCCATGGCCAGAAGCCGCTCGCCAAAGTTGTAGCCGGGGTCGGTGACCCCGGCCGCTGTGGGTGTTTCTCCAGAGCCGGGATCATCGATCCCGGCTACAACATTCCCTTTGTCCCACGCGCGCCAAAGATTGTCCGCGCTCTTTCCCCCGATGCCCGGCAGCAATTTGACCATGCGCTTGAACGCCACTTCGTCGCGCGGATTCGCGATGAACCGAATGAAAGCCGTCACGTCCTTCACATGGGCCTGCTCGAAGAATCGGACGCCGCTTGTGATCACGTACGGAATCCCGCGCCGCGAAAGCTCGAGCTGCAATTCGATTGCGTGATAATGCGCGCGATAGAGCACCGCGATTTCATTCAGCTCGATCCCTTCATCGCGCAGCTCCAAAATCCGCTGGGCAACGAATAGCGCCTGTTCGCTCCCGTCGTTCAATCCGACCACCGCCGGCTTGACCGAGTTCGTTGGTCGGGTGGCGCTCAACTGTTTTCGGAATTGCTGCACGTTCGCGGCGATGGCTGCGTTCGCCACGCGCAGGATATCCGGCACACTTCGGTAGTTCAGTTCGATCTTGAAAACCTGCGCATCCGGATACCGCTGCGGGAAAGCCAGGATGTTTTTGAAATTTGCGCCGCGCCAGGAATAGATCGATTGCGCATCGTCGCCCACCACCATCACGTTGCGATGCTGCGCCGCGAGCGTGTCGATGAAGTCCGCCTGGATCTTGTTCGTGTCCTGATATTCGTCGACCAAAATGAATTGGAACTGGCGCCGGTAAAAATCGGCGATGTGGTCGTGCTCTTTCAGCATCCGGAGCGTTTTCTCGAGGAGATCGTCGAAGTCCATCGAGTTCGTGGACTTCTTCTTTTTCTCATAACGCGCGTGCACATCCTGGATCTGTTCGAGCAGAGGAAGGAAATAAGGGAACTTTTCCGCGAGCAACGCGTCGATCGCCGTTTCCGTGTTGACGACGAAACTAAAAATTTCCGCGAGCACGTCGCCTTTCGGGAACCGGATCTCCTTCGGATTAATTCCAGCCGCCGCCACCACGGTATCGATCAGGTCTTTTTGATCCTCGCGGTCCATGATGCTGAACCCGCTCGAATAACCAAGCGCGCTGCCGTGCCGGCGCAGCATCCGGTTCCCGATCGAATGGAACGTGCCGCCCCAAAGTCCGGTCGCATCCACCGGGAGAAGATTCGCGACGCGATCGAGCATCTGCCGCGCGGCTTTATTCGTGAAAGTGAGGAGGAGAATGTTCCGCGGGTCGATTCCGTTCTCGAGCAGATACGCGACGCGATAAGTCAACGTACGGGTCTTGCCGCTGCCAGCGCCCGCGATTACCAGCAACGGCCCCGGCGAAGCGGTCACCGCCGCGAGCTGCTGCTCATTCAGCTCCGCCGCATAATCGATGTTAATCGCGGTGTGGCGGGGGGCGCGCTGGAGCGTGTATTCGCGGGACATCGGGATATACCTGTAGCGGCGGTCTATGACCGTCGCAATTTATCGCGGCACGTCGCTGATTTCGCTACGTCGCGCGCGGAGGCGACGGCTTCTCGCTCTTGCGGGTCAGCTCTTCCAGCAGCTCGATTTGAATCTGCTGAATCTCGAAAAGCCGGTTGTACTGGCGCCGCAGAAGGTGATCGATTTTTTCGTGCAGATGCCGGATTTCAAGTTCGGCCTTTAAATTGATTTTGTAATCGTTTTCACCGCGCGCCCGGTCCCGCGCTTCACTCCGGTTCTGGCTCATCATGATCACCGGCGCTTGCAAAGCCGCGAGCGCCGACAGCACCAGGTTCATCAGGATGTAGGGGTAGGGATCGAACGCTCGCGTCGCCAAAATAAAACTGTTCGCGCCGATCCAGACCAGCAGGACAACGCTGAAGAAAATGATGAACGTCCAACTGCCGCCGAACGCGGCAATGCTATCGGAGAGTCTTTCGCCGAAGGTCAGCTTTTTCTCGAACTGCTTGCTGATGTCGCTCGAGAGAATTTCGTGCGCCTGGAGACTTTCGACGACTTCGTTATCGAGGGCCGAGAGTTCGCCGATTTCATCCTCCAGGACTTCCTTCACATAATCCCGGCGGAATTTCCCGAGATCGTCAAAGCAGATAAAACCTTTCCCGTCCCACTGCGGATCTTTCTTCGCGATAAAATCGGAGAGGGAAGGCCGGACCACCTCGCCGATGGTGCCGTTCTCCGGCGACTTTAGTTGCTTGCAGATCTGGCATTCGACTTTCGCGGCAGCCTTGCTCATCAGCCTTTAATAACCGATGACTCGGCGCGCTGTCGAATGCGCTCTCTTACCGCAACGTCACCGAGCGCGATCCCGACCGGCCGTGATCGTCCAGCGCGGTTAGTTGGTAAACGCCGGGCGTCGGTTTCCAGCAAAGAACTTCGTGCGCGTCGCACATGCCGAGAAATGTTTTGTCGGCGAACCAATAGAGTTTCCGGACGCCGCTCTCGGTTTGGGCGCGAAGAGGAATTCCCGCGGTGTTGGTCGAGGTTTGCGAGAGCGTCATCTCGTTTGCAGGCAATGTGATCTTTGGGGGATGGCCGCCGCGCGCGAGAAAATCGTTCCCGATCGCGGGCAGAAATGGTGGCGGCAATTTTCTAGGAACTCCCGCTCGATCAAAGAGCGCGAGCAAATCCGAAGACCAGAATTCGTAAACTTCGCGCCGCAATACTCGCGTGCCGTCATCCTGGTCGACGCGCAAGCCCGTCGCGGCATCGACCAGAACTTCGCGATGCACATCGCAGGTCGTGATCGGAGAAATGCCGGGAATGAACCAGCTCTCCGTCCGATGCGGACAAAACGAACTCGGAAGCTGGCCGGAGACCGAGCAAAATTCCACGCGCTTGAGGTTCGATCCGGGCGGAGGCAGATGGGGCTCGGAGCGTGAGGGAGAATTTGCGCGCAAGCCGTCGATC
>QHBM01000051.1 GCA_003244145.1 Chthoniobacterales bacterium | reverse complement strand
CGGCGCAGCGAACGGAGCGGATGGCATCGGCATTGCATCCGGCGCCGGCGGCCTTTCGGAGAAACCGCCGGCGCGCGATTCCAATTCCCCGACGCGACGCACCAAATGACGCACGGCCGATTTGAGTTTGTGCAACTCGATCGCGCCAATGATCAGCAGCGCGATCGGCACCACGACCACGAGAATTCCAAGGCAAACGAAAAATCCTTCCATCAGATGCCTCCCGGCTCATGGCAGTCGCAGGACGCCTCGCTTCTTGCGACCGTGTGATCTGCGTTGCTCATAATCCAGTCGGGCAATCGAGGAATTCCCACGGCAAACCGAAGCGGTCGGACAAGTGGGCCGCCAGCGCTTTTACCCCGAAGGTTTCGGTCGCGTAGTGGCCGCCGAGAAGCAGGTTCAATCCGAGCTCGTGCGCCGCGACGGCTGCCCAATGCGGCGCCTCGCCCGTGATGAAGGTATCGATGCCTTCTTTCGCGACTTCGTAAATGTCCGAGCCGGCCCCGCCGGTGATCAACCCGATGATTCGCGTTTGCTCCGGTCCGGCGGGAAACGTTTTGACCGGACCGCCTAACGACTGCTCCAGTTTCGCCACGAGTTCCGCGCGCGAAATTTGCGCCTGAATTTTCAGCCCCACAGGCTGGCCCTTCGCTTCGAAGAACGGTTCGGTGTTTTCGAAGCCCAAGGCAGCGGCGAGCTGCGCATTGTTGCCGAGGACCGAATGGACATCGAGGGGAAGATGGGCGCTGTAGAGCGCGAGATCGTGCTGGAAAGCGCGTTCGAGCATCCGCCGTCGTCCGCCTGTGATCGGTTGCAAACCCGGCCAGAACAGACCGTGGTGCACGACGAGAAAATTTATTCCGCGCTCGATAGCGGCGTCGATGGCGCGGGTTGAGGCATCGACCGCGGCGCCGAGCTGCGTGACCGCGCCGGAGTTTTCAAGCTGCAAGCCGTTCAGCGCATTCGCCCAATCACCGATTTCGCGGATGCGCAGATGTTCGTCGGCGAAAGAAACAATTTGGCCGAGCGTGATCACACCGCGCATTCTGAGGAAGGCGAAGGAGGATTGCACGCGCAGAAAAACAAGGCACGACCAA
Source organism: Chthoniobacterales bacterium (assembly GCA_003244145.1). GTDB lineage: Bacteria > Verrucomicrobiota > Verrucomicrobiia > Chthoniobacterales > UBA10450 > AV80. The sequence goes on along the minus strand of QHBM01000051.1, from coordinate 10,568 downwards.
TCGTGAGCTTGACGAAATCTTTCCGCGTTGTGACCGTTAGGTCGCACCGATTTAACCGAGGAGACGACTTTGGAATACACTGACGCGCCCACGACCGAACCGCCTGTCACATCGGACACGATGGCTTGTCCGCTCTGCGGACATGTGCTGCCGAAAGATGCCGAAGCCTGCGATCGTTGCGACTGGGTGCGCGCGGCCGATACGGACACGGCGGAAGGCAAGGCGAGCGATCTGGTCGCGGTGATGTTGAGCGTGGTTCCCGGCCTCGGGCACGTTTACAAGGGTTACAAGTTACTCGGCTTGCTTTTCGTGATCGGCGCGTTCGGCGCGATCCTGCTCGGCGGGCTCGCTGCCACCGCCACCGCGGGGTTCGGACTCGCCCTCATCCCGATCTACTGGTTCGGCGTCATGTTCCATGTCTATGGAATCGAGGACCGGATCGCTCCCGCCACGAAGGACGACGAAGGCGAGGAATACTAAGCTGCGGTTAGGACTCCCCGAGAATCCAGGTGAGGTCGCCGTTCGCCGGCGCGACCCGCGCGGCCGGAAACTGTTCGTCACCGGCGAGAACCTTATCGAGGACCGCCACGTTCTTGTTCGCGTTGACCAAAAAACAAATGTGCCGGGCCTGGTTGACGAGGGGGAAGGTGAACGTGAGCCGCCAGCTATCAAATTTCGGGACGAAATTGGCCATGACCTTGCGAGATTTCTCTTCTACCGCGGCGGTCCCCGGAAACAGGGACGCCGTGTGTCCATCGTCGCCCATGCCGAGCAAGATTAGATCATGGCGGTAAATCAATTCGCCGCGTTGCGCGGCGAGCAGGTCGAGCCCGTCCTGATATTCCTGCGCCGCAAGTTGGGGATCGATCTCGCCCCGCATGCGCGCGATCGATTTCTCCGGAACGGCGGCGAGAACGAAAAGTGATTCGCGGGCCATTCGAAAATTGCTTTGCTCGTCATCCGGCGAGACGCAGCGTTCGTCGCCGAAAGTAAAAAAGACGTGGTCCCAAGGCAGGTCGCGCCCGATCCGGACCAGCTCGGAGTAAACCGGGCGCGGCGTATTTCCACCGGAGAGCGCGATGCGAAATTGGTCCCGTTCCGCCAAGGCCGCGCGCGCCTGCTGGAGGATGAACTCCGCGGCGTCATGCACGAAGTTCCGGGTGCGGACGACTTCGCGCTTCATAAAGAAAGTGGGAGCCGCCTCAGTGCGGCGATGATCGGGGCGCTCAGGCCCCTCCCACATTGAAATAAGATTAGATCGCGCAATGCGCCAGGCCGCGCTTCTCGAGGTAGCGCTGATGATAATCTTCCGCGGGATAAAACGTGGGCGCGGCCTCGATGTAAGTCACAATCGGACGCGGAAATCTGCCACTCGTATCCAAGCTGGCCTTCGAATCTTCGGCCGCGGCCTTTTGCTCAGGGCTGTGATAAAAAATCACGGAGCGATATTGATCGCCGACATCCGGCCCTTGGCGATTGAGCGTGGTCGGATTGTGATTCGACCAGAAGACCTCGAGGAGCTGATGGTAAGTGACAATGGCCGGATCGAACTCGACCTGGACCACCTCAGCATGCCCGGTCGCATGACTGCAGACACCTTCATAAGTCGGGTTGGACGTCGTGCCGCCCGCGTAGCCGACTGTCGCGTTAGTCACCCCTGGCGTGGCGCGGAAGGTTGCTTCGACGCCCCAAAAACATCCAGCGCCAAAGGTCGCTTTTTCTGTCGTCATGCTCTCACCATGAAACGAGAAGTGGGGAGGCGCAAATCGTAGGACGACGCTCCGCGGAGCCGTTGACGGAACGAACCGAATTCAACGGCTCGACAGAGTCTCGCCCCTACCAGGCGGAGTCTCGCCTACCAGCAACTACCGCCTAACAAATGTAGTGGGATTCTTCGCCGGCAAACTAAGTTTCGAACAATTCTCTACCAGCATCAGTTCGCACGCGCCGTTGATAGCCTATAAGTAACCGGCAATTACATCACCATGCCGCCGTCGACTGCGAGCACGTGGCCGGTAATGTATTTCGCTTCGGCGGATGCAAGGTACGCGACCGCGGCGGCGACGTCGTCGGGTTGTCCGAGTTTTCCGAGTGGAATTTTTTGCAGGACGGCTTGCCGCAGTTCCTCGGAAAGCACGCCGGTCATGTCGGTTTCGATCAATCCGGGAGCGATCGCGTTCACGGTAATGCCGCGGCTGGCCAGCTCGCGCGCGAGCGATTTCGTCAGACCGATCAACCCCGCTTTGCTCGCGGCGTAGTTCGCCTGCCCGGCATTGCCGATCAATCCGATGACCGAGCTAATATTGATGATCCGCCCGCTCCGCTGCTTGATCATCGGCCGCATCAAGGCCTGCGTGAAATTGAAGGCGCCTTTCAGGTTCGTGTTCAGGACGGTGTCCCAATCTTCCACCGACATCCGCATGCTGAGGCCGTCGCGCGTGACCCCGGCGTTGTTCACCAAAATATCTACCCGGTCGAAGTCTTCCAGAATCTGGGCGCCCGTTTTTTGGACAGCGGCATGATCGGCGACATCGACGGAATACGCCTTGGCCGCATCTGCGCGCGATGCGTTAATTTCGTCGGCGGTCCTTTTCGCGTTGGCTTCGGTGCGACTGACGGAAGCGACGCGCGCGCCTTCACTCGCCAGTCGCACAGCAATCGCATGCCCAATCCCCCGCCCCGCGCCCGTGACCACCGCGACCTGATTTTCGAATCTCATAGAGTTGTCATTGTCAGCGCGTGGCGACGCGTGCTCAAATCAAAACGTGAATACGCTAAGGAAAGCCACCTCAATAGCGAGAGCTTCCTGGATGTTTCGGCCCAGATGATCGCGCATTTCTTCCAGGCGCCGAATCCGGCGCAGAATTTCGGAAGTCGAAAGTTTTTCGGCAAGACTCTTTGTCTGCTTACTCGCGGCGGGCAGGTCATGCCGGGCAACTCCGGTATTCGCCCGAAGCACATCGGACCACCAAAGAAAAAGCATCTCGACCAGACGCGACCGCTGCCTCACGTACTGACTTTCGGTGAGGGCCTTGAAATAATCTTCGCGCTCATCCAGCCATGCGCCGTCTGTCGTATTCTTGTAGCGAACTTCTTCGCGTTTCAGCGCGGCGGCATTCTCTTCCACGATCGTTTCGCGCACTTGGGCGAGTAAAAGATGGAACCCGCGGGCGAGCAGATACGCTGGCTGCACTCCCCGCGCCGCCGAAGCCGCGCCTACAGTCCCGAGCAACTCGACCAGTTCTTCCTCCTCCGGTGAAGGCGCCGCTTTTTCTTCCGCTGCCAGCGGCACGGCAATGCAACGGGAGAGAATCGTATCCGGGAGAACTTCCGGCATCGAACTCAGGAGAAGAAGGAGCGAGTCGTTAGGCGGTTCCTCTAACGTCTTCAGAAAAGCGTTCGCGGCTTGGGGCTGGAGGCGATCGGCTTCCGCCACGATCGCTACTTTACGATGTCCAGTCGCGCTCCGCATTTGCAGGGCGTGCTCCAGCGCGCGCACCTGATCAATCACGATCCGGCGCGATTTAGATTCCGGCTCGGCCAGGTAAACGCCCGGCGGTCGTGAGGCAAAAATGTCGGCGACCGTTGCGCCGGAAACCAGATTGGACAGATCGGTGGCGAGTCCGCGCTTACCGCTGCCGGGCGGCCCGGAAATTAAATAAGCGTGGGCCAGGCGACCGCGCTCGTAGGCCCGGCTCAAATATTCCAACGCGCCAAGGCGGGTGAAAGCCATTATTTTTTACGAGACGCGAGACCCGTCCTTGTTCTTGGGCTGCGACAGCAATTCGGGAAATCGTTTCGACACTTCGCGCCAAATTTCGGTTTCGATCTCATCCGGAGAGCGAGAGCCATCGAGCAAGCGCACTCGTGCGGGTTCGCGGAGAGCGAGCTCGCGGTAACCTTCACAAACGCGTTCATAAAATTCGTCCGGCTCCGATTCCATGCGATCGATCACCGTCACCCGACGCACCCGCCGCTGCATCCGTACGCGTGCCGTGGCGACATCGACGTCCAGAATAATGGTCAGATCGGGGCGATCGGGGCCGACCGCAAAATCATTCAGCGTCGCGACCATCATGGGTTCGAGTTTCCGGGCGACGCCTTGATAGACCGTGGTGGAATCGAAGAAACGATCGGAGATGACGATGGCGCCTTGCTCGAGCGCCGGCCGGATGGTTTCGCGCACGAGCTGGCTTCGGCTGGCCGAGAAAAGCAAAACCTCCGTCTCCGGGGTCATGGCCGAACTTTCCGGCGCGAACTGGAGAAGATCGCGAATCTTTTCGCCGATGGCGGTACCGCCGGGCTCGCGCGTGATGAGGACTTGCAGGCCCGCCTGTTCGAGGCGCGACGCGAGCCGTTTCACCTGCGTGGATTTCCCGCAGCCCTCCGAGCCTTCGAATGTGATAAACGCGCCGCGAGACATCAGAGCGAGTGTGAAACATGCCAGCGCAGTTGTCGAACCGCTCGTGCTGATCTATTTGATCTTTGCGTGAAAAAATTCTGGCTCGTGAAACAGGAACCGACCGCCTATTCGTGGGCGAATTTCGTCGCCGATGGCAAAACGGCCTGGACCGGCGTCCGAAATTACACGGCGCGAAATAATCTGCGGGCGATGCGCAAGGGCGACGCCGTCCTCTATTATCACAGCGTCACCGACAAGGCGGTTTTCGGAATTGCCGAGGTGACTCGAGAAGCGTACGTCGATCTCACTGCGACGGAAGGCGACTGGAGCGCGGTCGACCTGGCGTCGGAGAAAACATTGAAACGGCCGGTGACGCTCGAAGAGATCAAGGCGAATCCGAAGCTGAAAAAGATGGCGCTCCTGCGTCTGTCGCGCCTTTCCGTCCAGCCGGTCACGAGCGCGGAGTTTCAGGAAATTCTTCGCCTGGGCCGCTGAGGTAAATCGCGCCGCTCGATCCACCAAAGCGATTAGGCTTGTTTGCGTCCCGGTTGAGATCGAAAATCCGGCGTGACCGGCGCCACTGCGACATCGCTGTCTTCCATCTTCGCGCTTTCGGCGGAAGCGGAACGCGAGGCTCTGGTCGTCTCCGTGCATGACGTCGCGCCCGCGACTCGTGCAGCTGCGGAAAAAATCGTGGCGGAACTTGCCCACCAACGGGTCTCGGTTTGCTCGTTGCTGGTGGTGCCGAACTACCATCACCGCGGCTCGTCCACGGAAGATCGCGGTTTCGTGCGGTGGCTCCAGGAATTGGAAACGCAGGGACACGAGATCGTGATCCACGGATATTTTCACGAGAGACCGCGGCGAGACGGGGAAAGTGTGCGCGAAAAATTCTTCACCCGGCTTTACACCAACGACGAAGGGGAATTTTACGATCTTGATTACGATGAGGCCCTCCGCCGGATCACGCGGGCGCGAGAGGAATTTGCCGCGGCGAGCCTGACCCCGCGAGGATTCATCGCCCCCGCGTGGTTGCTCGGGCCGGCGGCGGAGCGGGCGGCGGCGGATGCTGAAATGGAATACACGACCCGATTGACCGGGCTGCGCGACCTGCGTTCGGGAGATGATTTTCGCGCGCGAACACTTGTTTACAGCGTGCGCAGTGGTTGGCGGCGCGCCGCGAGCCTGGCGTGGAACGGCCTCCTGGCCCGTCAACTAGCCACAGCCCAGCTCGCGCGCGTGAGCATTCATCCGACCGATCTGGGTCATCACGAAATTTGGCAGCAGATCCTGCGGTTAACCGGCCGGCTGGCTGAGAACCGGAACGCAACCACGTATCGAGATTGGGTCGCCGAGAAACGCACCCGCCGCCGCGCCTGACCGCTTTCACGCATGAGCCGTTGCGATCTTCACATTCATTCCCGCTTCAGCGCGCGCTCCGAGGAATGGCTTTTTCGGCGGTTCGATTTTCCGGATAGTTATACCGATCCGCGAGAGTTGCATCGGCTGCTCCGCAAGAAGGGGATGGACTTTGTCACGATCACCGATCACGACACGATCGACGGCAATCTCGAAATCGCAGAATTGGATCGCACTTTCATCAGCGAGGAAGTTACGACTTATTTCCCCCTTGATCCGTGCAAACTTCATCTCCTGGTTTGGGGAATTTCGGAAGCACAACATGCCGAAATCGTGGCGGTGCGGGAGAACATCTACGACCTGCAGCGTTACCTCCAGAAAAACGAAATCCGCCACTCGGTGGCGCACCCGCTTTACAGCATCAACGGCAAACTCGAAGTCTCGCACCTGGAAAGGCTGATCCTCCTATTCAAACACTTCGAAGGCATCAACGGTTTGCGCGACGCGCTCCTGAGCGTCCTGGCCCGGGACCTCTTCTCTGGCCTCACGCCCCAAGGAATCGAAGAGCTGGCCAACCGTCATGATCTTCAGCCGACCCATCCCGAGCCATGGAAAAAAATCTTCACCGGCGGCTCAGACGACCACGGCGGAAAGTTCGTGGCGAGCGCGTACACGGAAACTCCACGCGCGCGAACGGCCGCAGAATTTCTCCGGCATGTCCAGGAAGGCAAATGCACGGCGCGAGGCGAAGGCGGGACGCCGCTGGCCTTGTCCCACGGCTTTTACAATACCGTTTCCTGTTTCATCCAGGACCGCTTCACGGAACGCCTCGGACCGAGCGCGCCCTTGTTGGAAACAATGTTCTCGCGCTTCATGGAAGGGCGCGATCCGACCGAATTCACCTTGCGCGAAAAAGCCCACTTCATCGCGCAAGGCGTAATGTCGGGAAAACTCTTTGAGCTGGCGAAACCGAGAAACGTTTCGCTCTGGAAAGGGCTCTCGAAACATTTCGCGCGACCGAAGGTGAAAGCGCAGCTCGCGAAAGAGATGGAAGGCGTGACGGAGCCGGAGCGGCGGACGTTCCTGATGGCGAACCTCGTTTGCGAACAGCTCGCCTTTCGGCTCTTCGAGAAATTCGTGAAGCAGCTCCGAACCGGCAACGTGATTGAAAGCATGCAGGCGCTGAGCGGCATCGCGCCGATCGTGGTGTTGCTCTCGCCTTACATTTACGCCTTTCACAGCCAGGCGCCCTCCCGCCGTTGGCTCCGGGACGTTTTCCAGCAAATGACCGGTGCAATTCCGGCGGCGTTGCAAAACACCAAGCGCGCCTGGTTCACCGACACGCTCGAGGACGTGAACGGCGTCGCCAACACGATCCGGAAAATGACGGCGGCGGGCGTGGCGGCCGGGGAAAAATTGATCGTCGTCACTTCGCGGCGGGACCTGACGGTCGACGACATTCCGATCAAGAATTTCCGGCCGATCGGCGAATTCGAATTGCCGGAGTACGAACTGCAACGACTGAGCTTTCCGCCGATCATGCAAATTCTCGATTACGTGCAGCGGGAACAATTCACCGAAATCATCATCAGCACGCCGGGGCCGATGGGCCTGACCGCGCTGCTCGCCGCGAAGATGTTGAACCTGCAAACGAGCGGCATTTATCACACCGATATCCCGGAGTACGTCCGCATTTTGACGGAAGACCGGTTCCTGGAAAGCCTGGCCTGGAGCTACATGCATTGGCTCTATGGGCAGGTCGACACGGTCTTTGTGAACTCGGAGCAGTACCGGAAATGCTGGATCGATCGCGGGTTTGCGCCGGAGAAGTTGAAAATTTTGCCGCGCGGGCTCGACACCGATTTGTTCAATCCGGCGCGGCGCGATCTCACGTTTTGGCCGGGCGCCGGCACCAACGGAAGCGAAATTCGCCTCCTTTATGTCGGCCGCATCTCGCGCGAAAAAGATCTCGATGTGCTGGCGGCGGCTTACGACAAAGTTCGCGCGGCGGGCCATCCGGTGAAGCTCTACCTCGTGGGACACGGACCGTATTCGGAAGCGCTGGCCGCCGCGCTCCCCGACGCGGTTTTCCTCGGCTATCTCACGGGCGAACCGCTCGCGAAAGCTTATGCATCCGCTGACGTTTTCGTTTTCCCCAGCACCACGGACACCTTCGGTAACGTCGTCATTGAAGCGCAAGCCTCTGGCCTTCCTGTGATCGTCTCCGATCTCGGCGGGCCGAAGGAGCTCGTTCAGGACGGCGTGAACGGGCTGGTGACGAAGGCGCACGACGTGGAAGATGTCGCGCGCGCGATCACTCTGCTGGCCGGGGATGAGCCGATGCGAAAGCGGATGGCGGCCAGCGCGCGGCAGAGCGTGGTGGATCGCAGCTGGCCGGGAGCGTTTCGCAAGTTCTGGCATACGACCGGACCATAAATTCCATACGATCCAGGATTGTTACCTACGTGGTCGGGGACGATGGTGGCGGTTAGCATGAGCCGAGCGATTCTATTTTTCTGTCTTGTCTGGATCGCAGCGGCAATGCCGGTCCGAGCCGACGAACGAGTGCGCCAGGTCCAGGAAGAACTGCGCAAACGCAATTTGTATTTCGGAAATGTGGATGGCCAGGTCAGTGCGGAACTGACCGGGGCGCTGAAACGTTATCAAACACGCAAGGGCTTCGAAGTCACCGGAACCTTGGATGACGAGACCTCTGCCTCCCTGCATGTTCAGGCGGCTGCCATCTCGAAGCCGGACCGGACCTGGCCAGACACCCTGGTTCTTCGCAGTGATACGGCCAGAGAATTGCCGAGGCCGCAGCGGCTGGCCTTGGAAAAAGAAGCGGAGCTGAACCCCGACCCGTCCCCTACTCTTCCGCCTCCAGCCGAGTCGCCGTCGGCGGGGCAGGACTTGACGCCGGAGCGAGTGAAGAAGTTTGTCGAGGATTACCTGCGCGATGCTGAAACGCAGGATGTCTCCTCCCAGGTCAGGTACTATGCTTTTCCGGTTCAATATTTCGATCACGGCGCGGTCCCTCAGGAATTTGTCGTCAAAGACACCGGCAACTACGTGAAGCGCTGGCCAGAACGGAAGTATGTGCTGGCCGGCCCGGTGAGCTTTTTCGCCTCTGGCAAGGAGGCTGAGACGATCGTGCAATTCCCCATCTCTTTTAGTGTCCGTAACCAGAAGCACGCCGTCTCGGGCCAGACCCAGAATTTCTGGACCATCCGGTCCGAGGGCAAAGATTTAAAAATAGTTGCCATTCGGGAACAGCGCTTGCGCGAATAAAGAGAGGCGAGCGCACGTCTGAGCGAGCCCAGCCAAGAGCTCCCAGGCCCCGAGGGTGCACCAGACCTGATGAGATCAAGATGAAAGTCCAAACGAAAATTACGCTGCTCCTGCTCCTGGTCGTGGCGGCCTTCCTGGCGGGTCTTTGGGCGTTCCGCGTCTATGATCGGCGCAAGTTTACCCGCACCGCCGAGCAACGGGAGACCGAGCGAAAAGAGTCCTTCGAAACATTTCTGGAAGCCGATGGCGAACCGCTGAAGACACTCGCGGAGTACGACGCTTATTGGGATCAAATGGTCCAGGGCATCGCGAAGAACGACGAAAAGTGGTTCGGAGAAAACGTGAACGATTTGGCTCTCAACGGCTACAAGGCGAATGCCGCCTGGATTTACAATCCGGAGCGAAAGCTTGTCTACTCAAAGGACAGCGAGGATGGCAGGCCTCCCGATCTTGCGCTTACAGAGGAAGCGTTCGGGCAGCTATTCGCCGCCGAACCATTCACCCATTTTTTTATCAAGGTCGCGAATGACATTGTTGAGGTTCGCGGGGCCACCGTTCACGGTTCGAAGGACCTCGGCCGTCAAACTCCGCTGCGCGGCTACCTATTCGTCGGTCGTTTATGGAACGACGAAGCGTTGAAACAAATGTCGACATTTTCGAGTAATCGTATCGCGCTGTTGCCCCCCGGGCAGCCGGTGCAGAACATCCGAAACGATGTCCAAAACGGATTGATCGTGTTCACCCAGCTCTTAAAAACCTGGGATGGAAAGCCGCTGGCACAACTGATCGTCCGCAACGAGTCGCCGTTTGTGCGCGAACTTAATCGATCCAGCGAACGGCTCTGGCTCGCGTTCTGTCTATTCGCCCTCGTCGTGCTGCTCTTAATCTCATCCTCCCTGGTGCGCTGGGTCAGTCATCCGCTCAAGAAAATCATGGAAAGTTTGAAGCGGAACGATCCGAAGCCGATCGCCGGAATGTGCGCGGACAACTCTGAATTTGGGGAGCTGGCGAGGACCACGAAAAAATTCTTCGAGCAGCGCGATAATCTTATCCGGGAAATGGAAGAGCGCCGTGTGACCGAGGACGCCTTGCGCAGGAGCGAAGAGGAACTTCGGCATTCGCAAAAAATGGAAGCGGTCGGCCGTCTGGCCGGCGGGGTCGCGCACGATTTCAATAATCTGCTCACCGCGATCATCGGCTACGCGGAACTGATCGCGACGCGCGATTCGAGCAACACCCTCGCCAAACAAAACGCCGATCTCATTCGCAAGGCGGGCGAACAGGCAGCCGCGCTGACCCGGCAACTCCTCGCCTTTAGCCGCAAACAAATTCTCCAGCCGAAAGTGATCGACTTGAACGCGCTCGTGGTGGAGATGGAAAAACTTTTGCGCCGCGTCATCGGCGAGCGCTTCGATTTGCAATCCCATCCCGATGCCGAGATCGGACGGGTCAAAGCCGATCCCAGCCAGATCGAACAAGTAGTCTTGAATCTCGGAGTCAACGCCCGCGACGCGATGCC
>QHBM01000141.1 GCA_003244145.1 Chthoniobacterales bacterium | reverse complement strand
AATACGCGCCGCGCGATGTTTTCCTGCCGTCGCAATTTCTCGATCGGACGAGCCAGCGGACGAGCCACACTTTTTTCGGGGACGGCATCGCGGCGCACGTCGGTTTCGCCGAGCCGATCTCGACACATTTGCGCAATATTCTCGCGGAATCGACGCGCACGCTCGGGATCAAGATCCACAACGGCGGAACTTACGTGAACATGGACGGCCCGGCCTTTTCGACGCGGGCGGAGTCGGAGCTGAACCGGCGCCACGGCTTCGACGTGATCGGAATGACAAACCTTCCCGAAGCGAAACTGGCGCGCGAAGCCGAGATCGCGCTCGCCACCATGGCGATGATCACCGATTACGATTGCTGGAAGGTCGACGAGGAGCCGGTCTCGGCGCACACAGTTTTCGAGCATTTGATTGCGAATGCGGAGACGGCCAAGAGAATTCTCACCGAGGTCATCCCCCGGATTCCAATGGAGCCTAATTGGCCCGAACATTCTTCTCTCGATTCCGCATTAGTGACGGATCGGAAGCTTTGGCCACCTTCCACCAGGAAGAAATTGGGGGCGATTTTGGGCCGGTTTTCCTAGGTAAATGGCCCTTTCGCAGGAATGAGTCGCGAAAAGAGAAAATCTTTCTTGCCAATCGGGATCAAAATATAGTAATTATAAAGACCGTCGGAAGAAACCCGGCGACGAAGTCTCTACGGAGTTCCTAAAATGATGATTAAAATTGCCGCTTGTCTGCTCGCAGTAACGTTCCTCGCCTCGTGCGAGACCACCAAGACAACTCAACGCACGACGCTCCGCGAGACGAACGCCGCGCGCCTCGCCAGCAACGACAATGCTTCATCGAATCTGAATGAGCCCGCCCCGCCGGCCGAAGGACCCGAGGACATTCCGTCAGAGGGACCTAAGGATCCGGCTCGGAATCCGGCGCTGGTTCCGTCGCCCTTGCTGCGGGTCAACGCCGCGGGCAGCCCGTAGTCAGTTAGACTCTTTGCGGTCGGGCGAGACTCTGTCGAGCCTACATCCAAAGGCCCCAGGAAAGGAGCGCGGAAGCGTCCTGCCACACGCCCGCCTTGCTGTCGCCGAGAACGACCACAATAATGTCGCGCCCCGGCCTTGCGCCGCTCGCGATCAGACAATGACCGGCCGCTTCGGTGTATCCCGTCTTCATCCCGTTACAGTAGGAAAGTTTCTTTAGAACTTTGTTCGTATTCTCCAGCTGCCGGGTGCGGCCGTTGGCGTAGCGGAACACCAGCTGCGGCAGGCAGACGATCGAACGAATAGTGGAATTCGCGTAAGCGGCTTTCGCTATGATCGAGAGATCGCGCGCCGAAGAATATTGGCCCGACATGGGCAGGCCGTTCGGGTTGATAAAATGCGAGTGCGTCGCGCCCAGTTCTCGCGCCTTCTGATTCATCAATTCCGCAAAAGAGTCGACGCTTCCAGCCGCATCGCGGGCCAGGCAGCGGGCCACATCGTTGGGACTCTTCACGAGGAGAGCGCGCAACAACTCGATCCGCGAATAGGTTTCGCCCGGCTTGATATTCAGCTTCACCGGCTCGGCCAGGGTATCCACAGGTTCGACCGTCACCGGCCGGTCGAGAAATCCGCGCTCGGATACGATCAGGGCCGTCAATAATTTCTGAGTGCTGGCGGCGGCGCGCGGCGCGTCCGCATTTTTCTCGTAGAAAATTTCACCGGAACGCGCATCGATCACGATTACCGACACGGCTCGCGTTTGCGGCGCGATTTTCGAGACCGCACCCGGAGGCACATTGGCGGGTTCCGCTCTCGGCGCCTCAGTAATGCCATCGGGAATGCCGGAGGGACGAACCGGTTTGAATGTCTGTTTTGATTTCGCGCCGACGCAGGCAAAAGCGAGAGCTATCGCGCAAAAAAGAGCGGTCGTTTCGCGGCGGCGTTTCATGGGCAGCAATGTAGCGGTAGAGTTTTCGTGCGCGCAAGCGCTCGAATGCGGCTAATCGTCCGTGCTGCGTTGAATCAGCTCGATCTCGTACCCTTCCGGCGCGTCGATGAAAGCGATCGCGCCATTCTTGCCATTCGGGTGCGGCCCGTCCGAAAGTGCATAGCCTTTTTTCGCACTCTCCCGAGCGAACCCTTCGATGTCGTCCACTTCAAACGCGAGGTGGGTCAGATCGGGACCGACCACGACGGGACCGCTTTGGTCGAATTTACAAATCTCGATTTCTTCCTCGCCGCCGGGCGCCTTGAAGAAAACCAACTGAGAGCCGCGGCCGGAAGTGTGCCGGCGCGTTTCCTCGAGACCGAGCACGTCCCGATAAAAGGAAACGGTCTTTTCCAAATCGATCACCCGATAGCGCGTGTGGAGAAGCTTCTTGACCATGGCCATGCTTATTGGCGCGGCTGGCGGGGAAATTCAACCGGTAATGCTCCCGCGCTAGTGTTCCCTCTCTGAATGTGATTGGTTAGGCGCATGAAGCTCGTCATCACCGCGACCGGCGCCAGCGGAACGATTTATCTGCAACGCTTGCTGGCGCAGATCGATTGCGCCGCGAACGAGGTCCACCTCGTCATGAGCGGGCACGCCAAACAGGTGGCCGCGCAAGAGGTCGACCGCCTCGATGTTCCCGCTGGCGTATTGGAACACGCCGACAACGATCTCAACGTTCCTTTCGTGAGCGGCTCCGCCCGTTTCGATGCAATGGTGATCGTCCCCTGCTCGATGGCGACGCTTGGCCGCATCGCGTCGGGTTGCAGCGACACCGCGCTGTTGCGGGCCGCGGATGTTTTCTTGAAAGAGCGGCGCAAACTGATCCTCGTGCCGCGCGAAACACCCTGGAGTCTTATTCATGCGCGCAATGTCGTGACGCTCCTGGAAGCCGGCGCCGTGGTTCTCCCTGCCATTCCATCCTTTTACAGCCGTCCTGGTTCGGTTGAGGACGTTGCCGACACTGTCGTCTGGCGCATTCTCGATCAAATCGGATTGCCTAATCCCCGCGCTTATCGCTGGCGTGACGACACGTCGCGATCTCAACCAAAGTGAAGCTCGAGAGCTGGCGTGCCCGGGCGCTGATCGCATTCGGCTTCGGATTGTATCGGCTCTGGGCGCGCACTCTTCGTTTGCAGGTGGAAGATCCGCACGACGTCGTCGGCGTCGTCCGGAGTCAACCGGTCATTTTTGCCATCTGGCATAATCGCCTACTGATGCTACCGCGTGTTTTCGATCCCTGCTTCCCGACGCGACAAAGCTTCGGTTTGATCAGCGCGAGCCGAGATGGCGACCTGATCGCGACATTCATCGAACGCTCCGGTTACGGCACGATCCGCGGCTCCAGCTCGCGCAAAGGCGTCATTGCCCTGCGCCAGCTCATGGACACCCTCGCCGCAGGCGACAACGTGCTCTTTACCCCGGACGGCCCCCGCGGGCCGGTTTACCAGGCCAGCCAGGGCGTTGTCTTTGTTGCCAAAAAAAGCGGCGCGCCCGTCGTTCCCATCCACATGGAATACTCGAGCTGCTGGCGGCTGAAAAGCTGGGACCGTTTCGTGGTGCCGCGACCGTTCGCGAAACTGCGGGCGATCTTCGGCGCGCCGATTCATTTCGAACCGATCGCCGACGCGAACCAATTCGAAGTGGAGCGGCTCCGATTGCAAACTGGGATGATGAGCCTGGTGGAACAACCGTAAGCTCTGCGTCATTGTTCTATTCCATGTCTCGACTAATCGAAGGCCGAACGATCGCAGAAAAAGTTTACGCCGGGTTGCGAAGCGAAATCGCCGAGCTGAAGAAGCGCGGCCGGACGCCTGGTCTCGCGGTCGTGCTCGTCGGCGACAATCCAGCTTCACGCGCCTATGTGCGCTCGAAGGACAAGATGTGCCGCGATCTCGGTCTGCATTCGGTGAAACTCGAGTTGCCCGCCGACACGACGCAGGCCGAGCTACTTGCGCGCGTGCGAGAGTTGAATGGCGATCCCGCGATTCATGGAATTCTCGTGCAGTCGCCACCACCGAAACAAATCGATGAAGCGGCCATCGTGCGCGCACTCGATCCCGCGAAAGACGTGGATGGCTTTCACCCGACGAATGTAGCCAAGCTCGCGCTCGGTGATGTCAGCGGTTTCGTGCCATGCACTCCGCTCGGCTGCCAGCGTTTGCTTATCGAAAGCGGGATCGAAATTTCCGGCGCACACGTCGTTATTCTCGGGCGCAGCATGATTGTCGGAAAAACACTGGCGCTTCTTCTCATGCGCAAAGGGCGCGGTGGGGACGCGACCGTGACGGTGGTGCATTCGCGCAGCCGGCGTCTCGCGGAGATCACGCGTTCCGCCGACATCTTGATCGCGGCGATCGGGCAGCCAGAATTCGTCCGCGCGGAACACGTGTGCGAGGGCGCCGTCGTCATCGACGTCGGGATCAATCGTGTGGACGACCCGATGGTGGAGCGCGGCTATCGGCTGGTCGGCGACGTGGCGTTCACTGAAGTGTCCGAAAAAGCTTCCGCGATCACGCCGGTGCCTGGAGGGGTTGGACCAATGACCATCGCCATGTTGATGTCGAACACGGTCAAGGCATGCGGGCAGATGTAGACACTGGCTTCACGATTTTCGACGTCAGAAACCGGAGTAACGCTGGTTGGAGGTGCGCGATTTCCAAACACACCGACGCAATTCGTGGCGACAACACTGCGGCGCGCGCGAGCCGGTTAATCCAAAGTCTGCCTCGATAAAGTTTGTCATGCGCTTCGGTATAAGCGGCCGCCACTTCGGCCTCATTGCGCCCGTTGCATCGAGAAACAATCGCGTCCGCGGCCAGCTCGCCTGAAGCAAGTGCGTAATAAATTCCTTCGCCGGTGAACGGCTCTACTACTCGGGCTGCGTCGCCGACGAGAAAGAGCGATCGCTGACCGGCCGCGATCGGTTTGCGCGTCAGCGGCGTGATTGTCCGCCAGGAGTGCTGCGGCGAAAGTCCAAAATACGCTTCCGCCCAGGAGCGCAAAGCCGCCATTTTTGCCGGCACGCTGACGAGGCAAAGATTCAATTCGCCCTCTCCCACCGGGGCTTGGCCGGAATATCCTTCCGGGCGAAACTGCAGCACCACGCGATTTCCGAAATCGACCGGCAGTGGCAAATGCGTTTGCAATGCGATGCGTTCCTTCGCGCCGCGCGGGAGCAGGCCGCAGATCCGGGCGATCGTCGAGTTCCGGCCGTCAGCCGCGACCAGCAGGTGCGATTCGAATATCTCGACCGACGAGGTCGTAATCGTCCAATGACCACCGGAAACGCCCGGGCGATTTAACGACGTCACCGTGCTCGCTTCCTGAATCACTGCGCCGAGCTCTCTCGCGCGTGCCAGAACGATCTGATCGAAGAGACTGCGCTTGATGGCGATTTCCGCATCGGCGCCGATGGGCAGGTCTACCGCGAGGGTTCTGCCTCCGAGACCAATGAACTCAACGCGATCGAGCACGCCATGCCGCAAGCTTCTCACTCGTTCCGCGAGCTCGAGTCGCCGCAAAATTGGCCAGCAGACAGGGTTCAAACAATCGCCGCAGACTTTCTCGCGTGGAAAAATTTCGCGTTCTAACACGAGCGTGCGCAACCCGGCCTTCGCGCAAAATGCAGCGCAGCTCGCTCCAGCCGGACCGCCGCCTACGATCGCCACGTCGAACATGGCCGACTATCTTCCAAGGGCAGCGAATGCAGAACCCATTTTTCAGCGGGAAGTTCTGGCGTAAAATCGCTGGGACCAATCCATGGCTGCATCCGCAAAAGAAAAACCGGACCTGACCAAGAAGGTGCACGAAGTGCCCCACAAGCCCGGCGTGTACTTGATGCGCGACCGGTTCAATCGCGTCATCTACGTCGGGAAAGCGCGCGATCTGCGCAAGCGCGTCGGCTCCTATTTCATGCCTTCGAAGCTCGCTCAGGCCGACATTAAGACGCGCGCCATGCTCGACGCCGTCTGGGATTTCGAGACGCACACGGTCCAAAGCGAACCGGAATCGCTCCTCCTCGAGGGCAAGCTGATCAAGGAATACCGGCCGCGCTACAACATTTCGTTCCGGGACGACAAACGGTTCCTGGTGGTGAAGGTCGATCCCACGGAAGACTGGCCGCGCTTTCGGCTGGCGCGTTTCAAAAAGGATGATGGCGCGCGTTATTTCGGGCCGTACGCGCATGCCGGCGCGCTGCGGCAAACGCTCAACTTCATGCGCAAGAAATTTGGTGTACTCACCTTTGGCCGCGGCTCGCCCACGGAACGCGAATTGAAATCGGCGACTTATCAGGTGCCGACGCGCTTGAGCGAGATCAGCGCGGAGCTGTATCGCGAGCGTGTCGCGCAGGCGTGCGATTTCCTGGAAGGTCATTCGCGCGAGATGATCACCGCAGTCGAAGATGAGATGCGCAAGTCGGCTGGGAAACTCGATTTCGAGAAGGCCGCCGAGTTGCGCAACATGCTGGAGGATTTGCGCCGGACGACGAAACCGATGCGGCGTTTCACACGCCATAGTTTGCCGAGCTCGATCGATCCGGTCAGCGACGTGCAGGCGCTCGGCGATGCACTCCAGCTCACGCGGGTGCCTTCCATCATGGAATGCTTCGACATCTCGAATATTTCCACCACCCACGTCGTGGCTTCGATGGTCTGTTTTCGCAACGGCGTTCCGGACAAGGACAATTATCGTCGCTACCGAATCCGGACGGTGGATGGCCAGGATGACTTCGCGAGCATGGCGGAAGTCGTGCGGCGGCGATATTCGCGAGTCTTGCTCGAAGCGCGTGAGGCCAATCCCGATGCCGCAGAGTTCTCGCAGGAAAATCCGACCGAAGCGCTCGATCGCGCCGCGGCGACATTTGTTGCGGTTCGTTTGCCGGACCTGATCATCGTGGATGGCGGCAAGGGCCAGCTCTCGTCCGCTTGCCGCGAACTTCAGCGTCTGGGTTTGCACGAACTGCCAATCATCGGTCTCGCGAAAGAATACGAGGAGATCTACCGGCCGGGCCGCGCCTTGCCGCTAATCTTGCCGCCGGACTCGGGTGCGTTGCGTTTGCTCCAACGCATCCGCGACGAAGCCCATCGCTTTGCCAACACTTATCACCAACTCTTGATGAAGAAGCGGATCGGCGAAAGCATCCTGGACGATTGCCCGGGGGTGAGTCAGAACCGAAAAAACTTGCTGCTGCGCAAGTTTGGCTCCGTCAATCGGCTCCGCAAAGCGACGGTGGAAGAGATCGCGGCCACGGAAGGCATCGGCCCGAAATTAGCTGAGGATGTTCACCGCTTTTTGGAGCGGCATTGATCAATTCGCCCGTGCGAAATCGATGAACCCGCGTTCCGGGTTCGTTCCGATCAGGCGAACGCGCACTTTCTCGCCGACATCCAATCCCGCTTCGCCGCGAACGACTCGGCCTTCGACTGGCGGATTATTCACACGCGCAAAAGTTCCCTTCGGTGATACGCCGGTAACGAGTGCATCGAACGTCTCGCCAATCCGTCCGCTCAGGAAGGTAGCGGCGACGATCTTGCGCATGAGGCGCTCGATTTTCCGCGCGGCTTGCGCGCGGTCGTTGCATCGGGCCACGATCTCTTCCAGCTCCGGGATGGAATAAGGCGGGGCCACGCGGGCGATGGCGGCTTTGAGCAAACGTTGCGTAATCAGGTCAGGATAACGGCGATTCGGCGCGGTGGCGTGCGTGTAATCGTGCACGGCCAAACCGAAGTGGCCTTCGGTTTCCTTGCCCTTAGCCAGGACGACGTATTCGGCCGCTCCGATCAGTTTGATGATCGCCAGCGACAGATCGGGGAAATGTTCCGGGTCGTCGCGGCGTTTCCGCGCCAGAAATTCCGCGAGCGCAACCGCATCCGGCGCAGTGGGAAGTTGCGTGCCCATTTCCGCGGCCAACGCCACGATGCGCGGCCAGCGTTCGGGTGTGCGGACGACGCGTTGAATCGATGGGAAGCCCCGCGCCTCCAGAAAGGTCGCAATGGCGGAGTTGGTGGCCACCATCAGATTCTCGATCAAATCGCGTGCGCGATTTTTCTTTTCCAAGTGAAGCCCGGCCACGCTCTCCCCTGCCATCACCGGCTGCGGCTCGATTGATTCGAATTCGAGCGCGCCGGCCCGGATTCGCTCCTCGTGAAATTTATTGGCGGCCTCGAATTGCAGATGGAGTTGGTCGGCGAGGCCGGCTGTATTTTCCACCAGCTCTGGAGCTGGTCCCGTATTCTCGAGCCATGCACCGACGGATTCATAATTGAGTTTCGCCCGATTCCGAACCGTGACGGTCGAAACGGCCGCGGCGCTGACGGCACCTTGCGGGTTCAGGGTTACATCGACAACGACCGCCGGTCGGTCCTGATCCTGAAGCAACGACGTCATGTCGTTGGAAATCTCAGGCGGGAAGAGCGGAAAGGTGACGACGCCGAGGTAAATGGACATGCCGTTTTGCGCTGCGTGCAGATCTGCCGCGGAACCTTTCGGGACGAGTGCATCCACATCCGCGATGCCGAGCAGGATGCGGATGTGGCCATTCGGAAGACGTTCGGCGAATTCGATCTGGTCGAGATCGCGCGAAGTGGGGTTATCAATCGACGACCAGAGCAATCCTCGAAGATCTGGGGGAGGAGGATTTGACCGGAGTCGATCCGCGGCCTGCCTGATCGCCGGCAATTCCTGCGCAACGGCGCCGGGAAACTCCGGCGAAAAACCAGCCTCGAGCATGGCGTTGTGGGCCAACAGCTGAAGATTCGGGCCTTCGGAAAGATTTCGATCGCTCACGCATTTTCCCTCTCGGCCATTTGCTCCCGGCGCACAAGCGATCTGAGGGCCGGCGCATTTCCACTTGTCGATCACGGAGTCGCCACCACAATTGGCCTTGTGAATTTGCGTTTTGGATCGCGGCTCCGGTTGAGTTGCCTGCTGGCAGCGGGATGGATCGCTGCGTCTCCGTGCCACGCGCAATCGGAGAGCCCGACGCCCGCGCCGGGCGTGACGCCCTTCGAAGAAACGATCGTCCCAACTTTCGAGACCCAAAAACTGGCGCGCACCTACGTTCTCGATATTCCGGCGCCGCGCGGCTTGATCACAGATCGCAACGGGATGCCGCTCGCGCAGAACAGGCTTAGTTACAATCTCGCGATCAGCTTCCAGACGCCGCTCGATTTCTCCGACGTGCAACTACTCGGCTTTGCTAGAGAGAAAATTCAGGCCGCAGAAAAATTGCTGGGACGGCAGCTGAAAATTTCCGATGAACTGATCAAGCGTCACTATCGCAACCGGGGGATTCTTCCTTTTGAAATCGCGCAGAACCTGACCACGAAAGAATCCGAGTCGATCAAAGGGCGCCTCCCCGCCGGCATGGCGCTGCGTCCCTATTACGTGCGCGTTTATCCGAATGGGAAAACCGGCGGACAGATCGTTGGTTACACTGGGAAAACTGGGCGAAACCCGGATGGCATTATCGACAACCACGAAGTCCTCTGGCCCGAAACCGAGGGACGGGAGGGCCTGGAACAAACCTTCAACCAGGTCCTGACCGGAAAGCACGGCGAATACAAAATCACGTTCGACAAAGATGGCCGGAAAACTTCGGAGAAAATTGTGACGCCGCCGGTGCCGGGCCACACAGTCGTCACGACGCTGGATCTTCATTTGCAGGGACTCGCCGAGAAAGCGCTCGAGGCGAAAGCAAAACGCGGCGCGATCGTCGTGGTCGATCCGAACACCGGCGACATCCTGGCCATGGCCTCGTGGCCGACTTATGATCCCAATGCTTTCACTCCGACCATTTCGGCGGAGAAATTCAAAGCGTTGCAGGACGATCCGGACATTCCGCTTTTGCCGCGCGCTTTCCGCTCGTCGTATCCGCCGGGTTCAACTTTCAAGGTGGCCGTCGGCATCGCCGCGCTCGAGAGCGGAACGATCAGGTCGGACGACGAATTCGGCTGCGTGCCCTCGATCCAGATCGGTAACGTCACTTTTCACAACTGGAAGAAGACGGACCGCGGCCCGCTCAATTTCATCCAGGCGCTGACGGAATCGTGCGACACCTGGTTTTACCAAGTTGGAATCAAGACCGGCGCCGACCCCATCCTGGATTGGGCGCAGCGGCTCGGCTTCGGCGCGAAGTGCGGTATCCCGTTACGCGGCGAAGTGGAAGGCCGCATCCCTAACGACCAATACATGAAAGCAACGCATGGCCGGAAATTGCTCAACGGCGACATCGCGAATCTTTCCATCGGCCAGGGAGACGCGCAGGTGACGCCGCTGCAAATGGCGCAAGCCATGGCGATCATCGGCAACGGCGGGACGTTTTACCAAACGCGGCTGGTGCAGCAGGTGCAGACGGTGGAGAACGAAATCGTGACGGCGTTTCAGGTGCGCGAGAAGAAGACGCTGGGCGCGTCGGCCACCACCATGGAGCAATTGCGGACCGGAATGGTCGATGCGGTGAACGCGCCGGCCGGCACGGCGCACCAGGCCAGCCTCGAGTCCGTGGAAGTGGCGGGGAAAACCGGAACGGCGCAATGGGGCCCGAAAACGAAAGAGCGCACCGCGGCATGGTTTGCCGGCTTCGTGCCGGCGGACAAACCGCAGTACGCGTTCGCCGCCGTTTACGAAGGGGACGTGGGGAGCAAAGCGCACGGAGGAACCGCCGCGGCTCCGATGATCGCGATGATTTTGAAGGATGTTTACAAAATCACGCAGAACGAAAACAAGCGCCGGCGCCCGACCGAGCCCGGCACGACCAGACCGCCGCGGGCCGAGCCCGTCGAAGAAGATGAATCGGATTAACTGGCGGCGGCGGCAGCCGGGTCCGGCAATTCCATTGTTCCCTTGAACTTTGGCTCTTCGCGCTCCACGCCGAAGTTATCGGCGTACAGCTCTGCGAGCTTTCCCATTTCCTCGCGCGTGAGAGGCGGACATTCGGGCGCTTTCACGAATTCGAGCAACTGCGCTTCTTCGTAAATGTTGGGGAGCGTCGAGGCGACCCGGTCGTCCTCGAGCAACCATTGCAAGGCAGCCTGGCCCAGCGTGCGATCAGAGTTTTCCAGAAAACGAAGGCGGTCGATTTTCTTCACGCCATTCAAGAGCCAGCTCCGCGGACGATGATTGCGGTGATCGTTCGGCGGGAAAACAGTCTCGGGCGTGTATTTCCCTTCGAGCATTCCGGAAGAATGCGTCACCCGGATCAGGAACATCGTATCCTTCCGCGCGTCCGTGGCGGCTTCCTGCATCGCCCGTCCCGGATGTTGTTCGAGCATGTTGTAAATGTGCTGCACACTGGTGACATCGCGTTCGCGAATGCAGTTCACGCCTTCGTAAAGCCAACCGACGGCCGGTCCAAGCGCGATACCGGAGTACCGAATCTTCCCGCTCGCCTTGAGTTTCGCGAGCGTCGTCCAGATGGCGTCGTCGTAAATTTGCTCCATCCGGATGTTGTGCAATTGCAGGAGATCGATCCGGTCGGTTCTCAAGCGCTTGAGCGCCGCGTCCGTCGCGCGGACGATGGCATCCGGGGAAAAATCCTGCGGGATTTCGCGCTGGCCGCGCCCGCGTGTTTCGCCGTGCGTCACGAAATCGTAGCCAACTTTCGTCGCGATCACGATTCCGTCGCGTTGGGTTGGGAACGCCTTCGCGATCAGCTCTTCGCTCAAGCCGTTTCCATAAGTGTCGGCGGCATCGAAGAGGGTGATGCCGAGATCGAACGCCTTGTGCATGAGCGCGATCGCCTCGCCTTCCGTGAACTGACCCCACCAACCGGTCGAAATGGTCCAAAGGCCGAAGCCGACTTCGCTCACCCGCAGATCGGTGTTTTTGTAATTGCGGTAGCGCACGGGAAATCAGCTTAGCGAACGGGAGAGAACGACGCAACCGACCGTAAGCCTTGCGCACGAGGGTCGGACGTTGAAGTTTCCCATCTTCAATGATCTCCCGGTCCTGCAGCGCGCTACTGATCGTCGGCCATGGTTCCACCGTGAATCCCGATTCCAGCGCGCCGACCCTGGCACACGCCGCCGAAATTCGACGGCGCGGAATTTTCGCGGACGTCGCGTGCTGCTTCTGGAAAGAGGAGCCAAGTCTGCGCGATGCTCTCTTCTTCTTTCGCGATCCGGGGATCCGCGAAGTTTACGTCGTCCCGAATTTCATCAGCGAGGGCTACTTCACCCGGACGGTGATTCCACGCGAACTCGAATTAACCGGAGCAGGAACGACGCGCCACGGCGTTCAAGTCTGGAAATATTGCGATCCAGTCGGCAACCACGAGAGCATGACGGAGCGGTTGCTCCAGCGGGCACGCGAAGTGGCGCCCGGCGCGGCGGAGGCCGAAACCAGCCTGCTCATTGTCGGCCACGGAACGGAATTGAACGACAACAGCGCCGTTGCCGCCAAAGAGCAGGTGGAAAAAATCCGCGCGCTTGATCGTTACGCGGCCGTGCTCAACGTTTACATGGAAGAGCCGCCGCTGGTTTCGGATTGGCTCAAACTGACCGGGACAAAAAACGTGGTCGTGGTGCCATTTTTTATTTCAGACGGCTTGCACAGTTATGAAGACATTCCCGCCCTGCTCGGGATCGAGAGCGGATCGGACCGGGGCCGGCACGAACTTCATGGCCGGTCGCTCTTTTACTCGACCGCGATCGGCACCGACCCGAAATTCGCGGACGTAATCATCGAACAAGCAAAGGCGTTCGACTCGCGAAAGCCGGTGCTGCAATCGGCCTCGTAATTTATCGGGAGGCAGTTACGGTTCCAAATGGACGCGAGCACCAAGACCTGCAAGAAGCTCCAGGAGTTGGGCGCTTACGTCCTGGCGGGCGCGCGGGAGCCGAACCAATTGTGCCAGATGGCCGAGATGATCCGGGCCGCGTGCGACTATCGCTGGGTCGGACTTTATAAAATCAAGCGGGGCGATTTCGTGATCGTGGCCAAGACCGGCAAATGTCCGCCGGCGTATCCGCGCTTTCCCATTACGCAAGGGCTGGCCGCCAGCGCGGTGGAATCGAAGCAGTCCGTTATGGTGGCGGACGTGCACAAGGATCCGCGTTACCTGCCGACGTTTGGGAGCACAAACTCGGAGATCGTCGTGCCCGTCATCACGGAGGCGGGAAAAGTAGTGGGTCTGATCGACGTGGAGAGTGAAAAGCTGAACGCGTTTACCGAGAACGACAGGGACTTTCTCGAACACGCTGCCTTTCTCATCGCTCGCGTCTTGAAGTGAGCTCCCTTGCGCAGGAAGTCGCGCTCGGAAAATCATTGGCCGCGGGGCTGTGGTGCATCGGGCAAATCGCGATCGAGCCGCAGGAGAATGGACGGTTCGCGCTGAACCACCGCGAAGATGCCGGGCGAAACGATCTCATCGCTCACACACAGCCGGAAAAAGCCGCCGAGATCGCGCGGTTCGACGACGCGGGAAAATATCGGCCGCTGAAGACGGCGCCGAATTTGCGGCGTGGTTGGCGACTTGTCCTGGAAAGTGTGGCGGAGCTTCGCGTCGCGCTGGATCTATTTTATCCCGGACGCCTCGACGTTTTTGTGGCTTGGGAAAATAATGCGCTGAGCGCGACGCCGCTCCGCGAGACGCTGGCGCGACAGACGGGAATGTATCGGGTCGCCGCGAAAATCGGAGAGGAGGAGGCGAACACACTGGTTGGAAATTTTTGCGCCTCTGACGGCGGATGCTTGCGCACGATCATGTGGAGACGCGATGAGAATGGAACGACCCCTTCGACGCTATTGCCCGCGGAGAAATTTGATCCGCGATATGATCAGACCGGCCTGGGCGAAACTGTGATTCCGCTACTCTGTCAGGAAGCGTGCAACCTACTCGTAGCGGAGGCGCGCAAGAGCGTTCAAGGTCAGGACCGCCGCGGCCAATGAAAATCATTCGCGCGCGCACAGTCGTGCCGATGGAGGGCGACCCGATCGAGAACGGCGCGGTCGCGGTGGACGGAAATCGAATCGCCGCGGCCGGCAACTTTGCCGACGTGAGCGCGAGCCATGGGGGCGAGGTCCTTGATCTGGGCGAGGTGATTTTGCTCCCCGGCCTAATCAACGCGCATTGCCACCTCGATTACACCATGCTGCGCGGCAAGATCCCGCGGCAGCACTCGTTTGCCGATTGGATTCTCGCGATCAACGCGCACAAGGCCGCTCTGGGTGAAACCGATTATGTCGCATCGATCGCCGCCGGTCTCACCGAATCCCAGGAGTTTGGGACGACGACCATCTTGAACCTGGAGGCGTTTCCGGAATTGCTGCCGAGATTGCCGCGACCGCCGCTGCGCACGTGGTGGTGCGCGGAGGTGATCGATATTCGCAAGAGTGTCGACGTGCATGAGGTCGTCGCAGCCCTGCGCGAGTGGTTCCGTTCCCACCCCGACTGGCTCGGCGGTTTTGGTCTGGCTCCGCACGCGCCTTACACGGCATCCGCGCGATTGTATTCCGACGCTGCCGAGGTTTCTCGGGCGCAAGGAGTGCCGATCACGACGCATCTCGCCGAATCAGCCGAGGAGATGCAGATGTTTCGCGATGCGAGCGGCCCAGCATTTGAGTTTCTCAAAGGCATCGGCCGTAACATGGACGACTGCGGGAACCGGACTCCGCTCTCGTGGCTGATGCAAAATCTGTCGCTCGATGAGCGCTGGATCATTGCCCATCTCAACGAACTCGACTCGGGTGATTGGGAACTTCTGACGCACGGGGCGAAATTCCACATCGTGCACTGCCCCCGCAGCCACACTTTCTTCCAGCATGCGCCGTTCGCTTTGGAAAAACTGACGGTCCTCGGATTCAATATTTGCCTCGGAACCGACAGCCTCGCGAGCAACTCGAGTCTGAGCCTGCTGGCCGAAGTGCGAGAACTCCTTCGCAACGAGCCGTGGATGTCGCCACGTGATGCCCTGGAAATGGTGACGATAAATCCGGCCGCGGCGCTCCGGGAATCGGGCTCGCTCGGGAAGATCAGCGCCGGTTTTTGCGCGGACTTGATTGCAGTCCCGTCGATCGCATCCGAGACGGAAGTGTTTGAGAAGATTGCCAGTTTCGAAGGAGTTGTTCCGTGGATGATGGTAAATGGGTGCGCCCTGATCTCGTCGTAGCTTTCTCGTTTGTGCTTTCCTTTTCTCAAGTTTGAAATATTCTCCGCCCTGCGACTATGGCTAAGATCATTATTATAGACGATGAGCCCGCAATGGTGGAGGTCATCGTGACCCTCTGCCGGGAGAAGGGACATCAGGTTTTCCCGTTCAACTCCGCCCCCAAAGCAATCGAGCAACTCGACGCCATCGGGCCGCAGGTCGTCATCGCGGACATCAAAATGGAGACGATGACGGGGTTCGACGTGCTGCGTCACGTGCGCGAACATCACCGGCAGACGGCGGTTATTTTGATCACGGCCTATGCCTCGGTCGAAACCGCGGTCGAGGCAATGAAGATGGGCGCGTACGATTACGTGACCAAGCCGTTCAAGATCGACGAACTGCAAATGACGGTGCAGCGGGCGCTCGATTACCAGGCGGCACTGCGCGAGAACGTTTATCTCCGCAAAGAACTCAAGAATCGTTATCGCTTCGAGAATATCATCGGCACGAGCCGGAAAATGCAGCTCGTTTATAATTTGATCAACAAAGTCGCCGACACCGACAGCACGGTCCTGATCCAGGGCGAAAGTGGAACCGGCAAGGAACTGGTCGCGCGCGGTCTCCATTTCAACAGCAACCGGCAGCATCACCCTTTCGTCGCGATCAACTGCAGCGCGTTGCCGGAAAATCTGCTCGAGTCGGAATTGTTCGGGCACAAAAAGGGATCGTTCACGGGTGCGGTCGCGGACAAGCGCGGGCTCTTCGAAGAAGCGAATCTCGGCACGATCTTTCTCGACGAAGTCAATTCGATGGCGCCGCCGTTGCAAACGAAACTTCTCCGCGTCCTGCAGGAGCGCGAAGTTCGGCGGGTCGGCGACAACAAGAGCATCCCCGTGAACGTCCGCGTCGTCGGCGCCACCAACGAGGTGCTTCAGGGGAAAATGAAGGACGGATCGTTTCGCGAGGATCTGTATTATCGGCTCGCGGTTATCCCGGTGGAGATTCCGCCATTGCGCGAACGGCTCGAGGACGTGCCGTTGCTGGTGAACCATTTTTTACAGAAGCAAGCCAGCGCGTCCGGCGGCGAACCGAAGAAGATCGATCCCAAAGCGGTCGATATTCTTTGCCACTACGATTACCCGGGCAATGTCCGCGAATTGGAAAATGCGATCGAGCGCGCCTGCGCCTTATGCGAGGAGGACCTGATTCTCTCCTCGGATCTTCCGCCCCAAATCGTGGCCGCCGCTCAAGGCGAAAAAGCCGAACAGGCAATCGCGGCCATGCCCGTCGGTCAGACTCTCGACGAGTTCATCCAGCAACAGGAACGCGGCTACATCGACGCGACCCTTAACCATTGCGGCGGCTCGCGCGAGAAAGCGGCAAGCATGCTCGGGATCAGCATGGCGACGCTTTATCGCAAAGTAGAGCCGAAGAGCAAAAAATAGACGTGCGCACGGCGAACAGATTCGTTCTTCGCCTGTCCCCTCTTCTTTGTTTTATCGTTGCCTCGGTCGCGACCGCTGCCGACCCGTCGTCGCCGAGCACGCGCGAAATGGAGCGCATCAATTGGATGGAGTTTCGTGAATGGGTTCCCTCGAAGATCAACACCGTTCTCCTCCCGCTCGGCACGATCGAACCTCACGGCGTAACCGCGAACGGCGCCGACATCATCGCGCCCGTCGCCATTGCGAAAGAGATCGCGCCACGCGTCAACGCGATGATCGCGCCCGTCATTCCGTATGGGTTCACCGGCGTGATGGACGCGTATCCGGGAAGTTTCACCGTCCCCGAAGATGCCTACCGCGCGTATGTCCGGGCGGTTCTCGTCGGCCTCGCAAAAAACAAATTCAAGAACATCATCCTGATCAACGGCCACGGAGGCGGGCAGACTGCGATTCTAAACGCACTGAGCCGGGAGGTCGGCCGCGAGACCGGCACGCGGATGCTGGTAGTGAATTGGTGGTCCTATTGCACCGACGTGACGATCGAAGTCTTCGGCGAAGACGGAGGCCACGCCGCCGAGAACGAAAACGCATTCATCATGGCGATCGATCCGACCCTGGTTCATCGCGAGCGTTACAACCAGGATATGGTGACGGCGAATCCATCGCCCGGGACCTGGAGCGCGTACCCGAACCCGTCGAGCATCACGCTTTACAAAGATGGCCAGGGCTATCCGAAGTTCGATTTGGCGAAAGCCAAAACCTACTTCGCTAAAGTGAACGACAAGCTGGCGAAATTAGTTCAGGAGACAATCCGCAAGTGGGACATGGCCGGGCTCTGAGAAGACCCGAAGCTTAACCGCGCTTGGTGTAAATCTTGATTTCCTGCGCGGCTTTTTCGATCTCGTCCAACTTTATTAACGTCTCCGCCTGTTGTTTCAGAATTTCCTCGTTCGCCGCCTTCAATGCTTGCAACGATTTCAAGGCCCCTTGAATTGAGGTGGCGTTGTTAGCCGTGGCCGGGGCATTGGTTGTCGCAACCGGCGTCATCGCCTGGACAACTACTGGCGTTGGCGATTGCGCGTGAAGAAGAGAGACGAGGGCGGCCGTGGCCATAAAGCAAAGGATAGTCGCGCGCATATTATTTCCCCGATCGACTGGAATAGATTCGCGCCATCCTCAACGCCTCGGCAATTGAGACCAGCTTCGCATCGATCTTGACTTGGTTGTCCGCGATCGCGACCTGCTGGCCCTGGACTTCCTTGATGGCAGCGAGGAGTTGCTGTTCCTGTTGCGGCTGCGTTTCCTTGGAAGGTTCCGCGGCTGGAGCACTGACGAGCAGGACCGACAGGCAGAGGGCAATGAGAGTGGGCAGAGATTTCATGGAGCGTCTTCGGTTCGCACCTCTTTAGAGCAAGTCGTATTCCTGGTGGATTTCCTGCGACTTCTGGAGGGCTCGCGGCCTGGAAATTGCTTGGCTTTTTGCCCTTCTAACGAGTACCCTCCACCGACTTATGGCTGGCCCCGGGATGCATCAATCGCAAAACCTCTCGCTCCAGCAGGTCCTTGCGCCCCAGCTTCAGCAAAGCCTCCTCATCCTGCAGGCCCCCCTGCTCGAACTCCGCAATCTGGTTCAGCAGGAAATGGAAACCAACCCGGTCCTGGAAGAGCTCGCCACGGAACCTAACGCCGACGGCTCAGAAGAACCTCCGACGCCGACGGCCGACGAGGAGTTCAAAGCCGAGTTCGATCAACTCGCGAAGCTCGACGACGAGTGGCGCGATTACATGGCGCAGTCCGGCAGTTACAGTGCGCGTTCGCAGGACGACGAGGAAAAGCGCCAGTTCTTCTTCGATTCCATTGCGACCCAGGAAACTCTCCAACAGCACCTCATGGGTCAGCTCAACCAGGCCCCTTTGGACGCGGACGATCGCAAGACGGCGGAGCTCATTATTGGCAACGTGGACGACAACGGATTTCTCCAGGTCACACCCGAAGAGATGGCGCTCAATACGGGCATCGCCCAGGAAGACTTCGAGACGATGCTTCTCCTCATCCAGAGTTTTTATCCGCCCGGAGTCGGCGCGCGGGACCTGAGGGAATGCCTGCTCATCCAACTCAAACGCGAAGGCAAAGGAAGCAGTCTCGAATACAAAATCATTCAGGACCACATGCAGGACTTGGGGAAACGGCGATTCCCTGAGATCGCGCGCCGCATGGGCATCAGCGTCGAGCAGGTCCAGAAATGCGCGAACAACATCGCGTCGCTCGATCCACGGCCGGGCCAGATTTTTGCGGCGGCGCCCCAGAATTATGTTCTGCCGGATGTGACCGTCGAAAAAATCGACGGCGAATACCAGGTGATCCTTAACGGCGAACAAATCCCGCACCTCCGCATCAGCAACACCTACAAAGACATCATGTCGCAGGATGGGAACGGCAGCGAAGTGAAGGATTACATCCGCGACAAGATCCGGAGCGGAAAATTTCTGATCAAATCAATCCATCAGCGGCAGCAAACGATTTCGAACATCGCGCACCAGATTGTTTTGCGGCAAAAAGAATTCCTCGATCAAGGCACCGCCCATCTGAAGCCAATGACGATGGTGCAGATAGCCGACATCGTCGGAGTGCATGAGACGACCGTGAGCCGCGCCATCTCCGGCAAATACATGTCCACGCCACAGGGTGTCTTCGAGATGAAGTATTTCTTCACGCCCGGATATCAAACGTCCAGCGGCGAATCGATGAGCAACACGAGCGTGAAAGAAGCCATCATGGACCTCGTGAAGGCCGAGGATTCCGGGGTGCCCTTGAGCGACAAGGAAATCGTCGAAATCCTGAGTGAGCGCGGCATTCCCATCGCTCGCCGGACCGTGGCGAAATATCGGACCGAATTAAATATCCTGCCGAGCAACATGCGGCGGAAATACTGATCGCGTTTTGCGGATGAACGCATCGCTCCGGGCCGCCGTCATTGCTGAATGGCGCGGACTGCCGGCGAACAAGAGCCGCCCGGACCGCTGGCAGGCGCCGGGCGATCTTCTGCCCAAGCTGATGCAACAGCTCGGGTTGAGCGAGCGCTTGCGCGAAAGTGAGGTAATCGAAGCGTGGAGACAGATCGTGGGCGAATTTATCGCGGCTCACTCAGCCCCGGTCAGCTTGCGCGGCGGCATTCTCTCGGTCCGCGTGCTCCAACCGGCCTTGCACTATCAATTCGAGCAAATCTCGAAGGCCGAGATTTTGCGCAAACTAAAGCAACGCTTCGGCGGGAAAATCATCCGCGAAATCCGCTTCCGCGTCGGATAGTTTCTGGTCACATGCAGATCCGGCAAATCTTCATTTCGGCTGGCCACAATTATTTCGGACACCACGGCCAGGCGCCGGATGACTTTCCGCTGATCGAAGTGCCGCGGATCGAGTGCGTGGCGGGCCGCGGAATTCAGGGCGATCGTTTTTTCGATTACCGGGACAACTACAAAGGGCAGATCACCTTCTTCTCTCTCGAAGTGTTCGAGAAACTGGCCGGAAATTTTGGCCTAACGAATAAATCGCAAGGAGTGTTGCGGCGAAACGTTATCGTCTCCGGCATCGACCTGAATGAGTTAATCGGCGAAGAATTTGCCATCCAGGGTGTTCGCCTTCGCGGGACCGGCGAGTGCAAACCGTGTTACTGGATGGACCAGGCCTTTGCCCCGGGCGCCGAGGATTTCCTCAAAGGTAACGGCGGATTGCGCGCTGAAATCCTGACTGACGGCGCTCTCGCTGTCGGCGAGGCACACCTCGTTCCTGCAGAACCTCCGCTGATCCGCTGAGCGCTACGGTCCCGATTGTTCCGTCAGTCGCCCCTTGAACGTCAGTTCCGCGATGCCGGACTTGTCCAGTTCTCCGAGGCCGGAGGCAACCATGCGGTCGTATTGCGCTTTCGTTTCGCGCGCCAGCGGGAGATCGAGTCCGCTTTCATCTGCGAGTTGAAGCGCGATGCCGCTGTCCTTCGCAGCGTGGGCGGCGGAAAAGAAACAGGCATGATCCCGATTCTGCATGTCTTCTCCGTCCGTTTGGAGAACACGCGACGCGGCGCCGGTTTGGGAAAAAACTTCACGCAGCATGGTGAGATTGAGCCCCAGCGCCTCGCCCAGGCCGAGCCCTTCCGCGCNNTTGATGTTCATCACCATGTTGACCAGTGCTTTCACTTTCGCCGCCTCGCCCGATTTTCCGATGTAGCGCAGCGACGCGCTCAATTCCTTCAGGATCGGTTCCGCGCGCCGGAAATTTTCTTCGCGGCCGCCGCACATCAAATACAACGAGCCTTCGCGCGCCTGGGTGATGCTGGAAGCCATGCACGCTTCCAGGGAGGCCGCGCCAGCTGCTTCGGCCAGCCCCTCCACTTCCAGATGAATTGCAGGCGAGACTGTGGCGCAATTGATAAACAATTTTCCCTGCGCGTTTGCCAACAGGTTGTCCGCGCCGGAAAAAATTTCTCGCATCGCGGCGTCATCGGTCACGATGGTGAAGATCACGTCCGCCCCCGCGCTCACATCTCCGAGTGTCGGGCTGGCCGCGCAGCCTAGTTCCTGCGCCAGCGAAGTCGCCGCGGCGCGATTGGCGTCGAAAACCGTCGTCACGTGAAAGCCGCGATCCTTCAACCGGCGCGCCATGTTCGCGCCCATTCTGCCCACGCCAACGAAACCGATGTTCATGTTTTCTAAAGTTTGCCGGCAAAAAACGGATTGTCCCGTTTCTCTTTTCCGACCGTCGTAAGCGGGCCGTGCCCCGGGCAAATGATGGTTTCATCCGGCAGCGTCAAAATCTTCTCCCGGTTATTCCGCAACGCGTCTTCGTACGAGACGTTCCCGCCGCCCATCGAGCCGGCAAAAAGCGAGTCGCCCACAATCGCGATCGGCCGGGCGAGTCCCGTCACCACAAAAGTCATCCCGCCCGGCGAATGGCCCGAGGTCAGACGCGCTTCGATTTTGAGCGAGCCCGCTCGAAAGTGTTTTCCCTCCGCGATTTCCTCCGCGCCCTCTTCCGCTTCCATGTCTGAAATGTAAACGGGCGCGCCGGTCTCTTTTCGCAGCCGGCGCAAATCAGCAACGTGGTCCGGGTGCGCGTGCGTCAGCAAAATCAATCCCACGCTCAGCTTCTCCTTCTCGATTCGCCGCAGCATTTCGCTGCAATCCGCGCCGGTATCGAACGCCACGGCCCCCCGCGTGGCCGGGTCCCAGACGAGATAAGCGTTCACCGTCATGTCGTGGTAGGTCGAGTTGAACTGGGCGAGGCCCTTGATCTCACCCAGCTCTTCCGGCTTCCATTCGCCCGCGGCCAGTTTTCGAAGAGCGATCGCGTCCAGTCTCAAAACCGGAGCAACGCGCTCGATCGCATCGCCATCAAAATCGCCCTCGCGCAGTTTTCGTATTTTCTCCGCGCTTACTCCGGACCGCTCCGCGAGCTGGCTATCGGAAATGCTCAAACCGCGTTGCCCTTTTCCGACGATGTCAGAAACATTGTCTTCAAGTGGAATGGCCATGTCTCACTCTACACTGTTTGAGTTAGTTCCTCGTGCCGCAGATCGCCGATGCTCTGCTGCACGATCGTCTCCACCCGCGACGCGACTTCCAAAACCGATCGCCCTGTTCCGGTTTCTTTCTCGATTGAAGTCATGGTGACGTTGGCGATGCCGCACGGCACGATCTGATCGAACGGCGCCAGATCGCCGCAAACGTTCAAGGCGAATCCATGCATCGTGATCCAGTGGCGCACGCCCACGCCGATCGAAGCGATTTTTCGATCTTCGATCCAGACGCCGGTCAGACCCGACCGCGTGGTCGCGGCCATTCCAAATCCGGCAAGCGTTTCGATCAGCAACGCTTCAATCCAGCGCAGATACCGATGGAGATCGTGTCCGCATCGGCGCAGGTCGATAACCGGATAGCCGATCAATTGACCGGGGCCGTGATATGTCGCCTGGCCACCGCGATTGATTGGGAAGAGTGGATGCGGTAGATGCGCGACGCCGCGGAGACTCGATTGATCGGGGGTGCGGCCAATTGTGTAAACGGGTTCGTGTTCCAACAAAAGCAGTTCGTCGCCTAACGAGCGGTTCGTTCGTTTTTCCGCGACCAGATTTTCCTGCAACGCCAGAGCGTCCGCGAACGCAACTTGCCCGAGCCGGCGGACCAGCAAATCGCTCATATGCGCGCGCCGGTCGGGACTCCCATCCGGGCCGCCTCCTGCGAGCGCAGGTGCGTCAATCCGATCGCGAGCGCATCCGCCGCATCGGGTCCCGGCGTTTCCGTCAAACCAAGCAGCGCGCGAATCATGAAGGCGATCTGATTCTTGGCCGCGCCGCCTCGCCCGACCGTGGCCTGTTTGATTCGCGTCGGCGCGTATTCGAAAACTGGCAGACCGCGTTCCGCCGCCGCGAGAATGGCCGCACCCCGCGCCGCCCCGAGCAGAATCGCGGTCTTGTGACTTTGCACGTAGATGACCGATTCCAGAGCGCAACAATCGGGCTCGTGCTCGTGAATCAATTCCGCCAGCCGATCGCGGATCGCGACCAGACACGAAGACGAGCGCAACGCTTTCGCATTATGAATTACCCCGAAATAAACAGCGCGCGGCTTTCCGCCGTTGGCGTCGATCACCGCCACGCCAGTACTGCGCAGCGAAGCATCGATCGAGAGAACGCGCATCGAATCAAGGCGCGATCAACCCGAGCGCGAGAAAGACCGCGCCCACCGCACCGAAGACCATGCTGACATACCAGAAGCTGCGTTTCTTCGTCAGGGCGGAAATGGCCGCGACCGCAATCGCGATCTGAAACAGGGTAACGCCCCGCGCGAAAATTTCGTGCTTGTGAAAATTGGCGGTGGCTTCCGTCTGTTTGTGTTCGGCTTCGCGTTTGATTTCCGCCTGTTCCTCCTGATACTGCGCCGCCTTTTCCTTGTCCTTTTCCGTCGCCTCGGACACGAGCGTCGTCTTGGCTTCCAAAATCGCGGCCTTGATGCTCTTGGCTTGATAATAGCCCCATTGATCCGACGCCTGGATCTGACTCATCATCGCTTCATTAGCGTGCTTGCCAGAAAGCAGGCCGGTGATCGCCGCGAGAACGGCGAGAAGCGCTGTGCTCAGCGCCACCCAGGAAATCCACGGAGGCCCGCCATGCTCCGCGTGGTGATGAATCTCCTCGTGCAGCTGTTCGAGCGGAACTTCGGCCTCTTCCATGAAATCACCTTAGGTTCGACCCAAGGTGGTTCAAGCCGTAACTCCGTTCAGAAAATCGGGTTCAACTCAATGGCGAGGACGTTCTCTTCCGAGCGATCCGGCGAACCTCGTCGCGCACGCTCCGGATGGCGTGATCAGGATGTTTTTCCCGTGGAGTTTATTCTTCAATCCAAGCTATCTCGCCCCCGCAAAAAGCCAACCTGCGGCGCCGAACGGCATTTCATTCTTCCCCTGATTCTGCCCGATCGATAGCCTCTCATGAGGGCGTGCAAAGCCCTGTGAACTGAACGTCTCTCTGTCGGCGCCCTCGGGTTGCCACCTATGCTCCAATTCTTCTGGCTGATAATTCGACCGTTCGCCTGGCTCGCACGATTCATTCGAAAGATCGCGCGCACTCTCTTCGGCCAGCTTTCGTGGACCCCGCCGTATTGGCTGCAACGCGGCTTTGTCCGCATCCATCTCTACCGGCGCGCCCACCCGATCCTTGTCGCCAGCGCCGTTCTTCTCGTGCTGTTGCTCACGAGCGGCTCGCTCTGGACATGGAAGTGGTATCAACGCCAGCCGAAGCCACGCACGGTCCACGCGAACGTCGCGGCGATCCCGGTCACCCCGCTCGATAAGGAACTGAAGTTCCCGCCGCTCACCATCGACTTCAGCGAGCCGGCGGCGCGATTGGAAGACCTGAAAAATCCCGCGGTCCAACATGTCCGTCTCGAGCCCGCCACGGCTGGCACCTGGAAATGGAGCAACGACAGCAAGCTTGTCTTTACTCCGACCCAGGATTGGCCCGCTGACCGGAGGTTCCGAATCATTTTCGACAGGGATCTTTTTCCTTCACACGTCCGAATGGAGAAGCTCGAGTACGAAGCTTCCACGCCGCCATTCCGCGCGGAAATCCACACCGTTGCTCTGTCGGAAGACGCCAAGGAGCCGGGGGTGCAGCGCGTTACCGCCACGATCGAGCTGACGCATGCCGTCGAGCCTGGTGAGATCGACAAGCACGCCGCGCTCATTATGCTCGGCGGCTCAAACGTCTTCGGGCCTAACGACCCCACCCCGCATTTTTCGATCACCTACGGGCCGCACAATCGCCGCGCCTTCCTGCGGAGCTCACCCGTCGTGCTGCCGGCCAACGAAGACTTTATCCGGGTGACCATCAATAAGGACCTTCGCACCGCGCAGGGCGGCGCGGAAATAAAGGAAGAGGTTGAGCAAAAGTTGCTGATCCCTTCGAAGGAAACCGCTTTCAAGATCAAGTCGATCGACGGCAGCGTCGTCCGGAATAAAGAGGGCGAACCCGAGCAAATCCTCAACGTCGAAACCAGCAGCGACATCAGCACGGCCGAACTGGCCAAGTCCCTTCACATCTATCTCCTGCCCAAGCGCGAGCCGGAAAAAAGCAGCGCGTCGGAGGAGGAACAATCCAGCGAGGAGAACGCGAGTGAAGAAAATTCGACCGCGTCGAATGATGAAAACGCGGAGAAGGATACGGCGAAGTCCAAGGCGGAAGAAAGCGGCAGCGACGAGGGCGAAGATACAACGGACACAAAGTCCGCCGAGAAAACCTGGGCGAACGCCGAAGAGGTCACCGACGACATTCTCGAGCAGGCGACGGTCGTTAAGTTCACTGCGATTCCGACCGAGAAGGATTTTGCCCGCGACCATCATTTCAAATTCAAGCTCGAAGGCGACGGCCAGCTCTACGTCCGCGTCGACAAAGGCCTGCATGCGCGGAGCGGTTACGATCTCGCCGAAAATTTCATCAACGTCCTGGCGGCGCCGGAGTTGCCGCAGGAAATCGACATCCAGGGCGATGGCGGCCTCCTGGCCTTGAGCGGCGAACGCAAGCTCTCGATCCGTTCGCGCGGCGTGCCGGTGATCAAGTTTGAGATCGATCGCGTTCTCTCGACAGAGATCAACCACCTGGTCAGCCAGACCGAAGGCGAATTTCAGGCGCCGGAATTCAAGCACGGCTCTTTCGACCAGGACAACATCTCGCGCATCGCCCGCGAAGACCAGGCGATCTCTCTCCAAAATAAATGGAAGGCGAACTATTCGGCCTTCGGTCTCTCCAAGTACCTCCAAAAACCGGCGGACGGCGGGAGCGAGCGCGGTCTCTTCTTCGTGAAGGCGAGAGGTTGGGATCCGGTCACGAAAAGATACATCAAGTCGGCCACGGCAAGCCGCTTCATTCTCGTCAGCGACCTCGGCCTGTTGGTGAAGAAAAACGCCGATCACACCAGCGATCTCTTCGTCGCTTCCATCAAGACCGGACAGCCAGTCGCCGGCGTAACCGTGGAGCTGCTCGGTCGGAACGGAATTCCTGTGCAAAGCGCGAAGACATCGGCGGACGGACGCGTCACCTTTGCTTCGGTCGAGAAAAACGAGCACGAGAAAAAGGCGGTGGTCTACGTCGCGCGGCTCGGTGACGACATCAGCTTCATTCCGTTTGCGCGCGACGATCGCATGCTCAATTTCTCGCGCTTCGACGTCGAGGGCGTGACCACGGTGCTGGCGGAAGACCTGGATGCTTTCGTTTTCACCGAGCGCGGCGTTTATCGACCCGGCGATGAAATGCACATCGGCCTCGTGATTAAACAGCGAAACTGGCAGGGCAAGCTCACCGGCCTTCCGGTGGAGACCGAAGTGATCGACGCGCGCGCGCTCACCGTGCAGACGAAAAAGATCGCGCTCCCCGCCGGCGGTTTGGCGGAAATCAGCTACACCACCTCCTACGAATCACCGACGGGCGAATACACGATCAATGTCTATCTGGTGAAGAACAACAAGCGCTCGACCCTGCTCGGCTCGACCACGGTGAACGTGAAAGAGTTTCTGCCCGATCGGATGAAGATCGAGACGCGGCTCTCGAAAAATTCCGTGCACGGCTGGGTCGATCCCAAAGAGATGAAGGCTTCGATCGCGCTTGCGAATCTTTACGGCACGCCGGCGACGGACCGAAAGGTGAAGAGCCGGGCCGAGCTTTCGCCGGCGGATTTTTCGTTCCCGGAATTTAAAGACTACAGCTTCTACGATTCGCTCTTCGACGAAAAGAAGGTGCGGCAACATGAAACGGTGGACCTCGGTGAGCAGCAGACGAACGACTCCGGTGCCGCGGATTTCGATTTGCAGCTCGATCGTTTTGCCGATGCCACCTATTCGATGCAATTCTTCGCCGAAGCTTTCGAAGGCGAAGGCGGTCGCAGCGTTACCGGCCAGGCTTCTGTTCTCGTCTCCGCGCTCCCTTACGTGGTCGGTTACAAGACCGACGGCAATCTAAGTTACGTCAGCGCGAACACGCCGCTCGCCGTCGATTTGCTGGCGGTCGATCCGCAACTCAAACGCATCGCGCTCCAGAACGTCACGCTCGATGTGATCGCGGAGGAACACGTCTCGGTCGTGGCCAAAAAGGAGAACGGCAGCTACGGATATGAGTCGGTCCTGAAAGAGCGAGTCGCGAAGTCGGAGAAAATCGCGATCGGCGCCGACGGTCTGCGCTATCAGCTTCCGACAAGCGAGCCCGGCGACTACATCGTCGAGCTGCGCGATGAGGGCGGACGCAAGGTCAGCCGGATTCGTTTCTCCGTGGTGGGCAGCGGGATTGTAAAGCGGGCGCTCGACAAAAACTCGGAGCTGCAGGTGAAACTCGCGCGCACGAAATACAACAGCGGCGAAGAAGTCGAGATCAGCATCACCGCGCCGTATGCCGGCAGCGGCCTGATCACGATCGAGCGCGACAAAGTTTACGCCCTTCACTGGTTCAAAACCGATGCGGCCAGCAGCGTACAAAAAATCAAAGTGCCGGATGGATTCGAAGGCAGTGGCTACATCAACGTCGCGCTGATTCGCGCGCTCGATTCCAAGGAAGTTTTCACCAGCCCGCTTAGCTACGGCGTGGTCCCGTTCACCGCGAATATCGAGAAGCGCCGGCTGAAGGTCGATCTGCAAACGGCCGCGCTCGCGAAACCAGGCGAGCCGTTTCACATCAGCTACAAGACCGACCGGCCCTCGAAGATCGCGGTCTTCGCCGTGGACCAGGGCATCCTGCAGGTAAGCGATTACAAATTGCCGGACCCGCTCGGATTTTTCTTCCGCAAGTGCGCACTGAGTGTGGAGACCGCGCAGATCATGGACTTGATCATGCCGGAGTTTTCTATTCTGCGATCGATGTCCGCGTTCGGCGGCGACGGCGATAATCCGAAGCAGTTGAATCCGTTCAGGCGCGTCACGGAAAAGCCGGTGGTCTATTGGTCGGGGATCGTCGACGCCGATACCACGGCGCGCGAAGTCGTTTACAATGTGCCGGATTATTTTAGCGGAACGCTGACGGTCATGGCAGTCGCGGTGGCCGATGACGCGACCGGCGCGGCGCAAAAGGATGCGCTGATTCGCGGACCGTTTGTCATCACGCCGAGCGTTCCGGTGCTGGCCGCTCCGGGCGACGATTTCGAGGCGGGGGTGACCGTAGCGAACAACGTCGAAGGTTCCGGCGACAACGCGGAAGTGCAGATCCGGGCCGAAAGCTCGGAGCATGTCCAGATCGTGAAAACGCCGTCGCAAACGCTGAAGATTTCCGAAGGGCGGGAGCAAACGACGTCGTTCGCGGTCCACGTGAACGACAAGCTCGGCTCCGGCACCATCACCTTCATCGCGACGACCGGCGGAAAGGAAACGCGTCTGCGTTCGACCATCAGTGTGCGCCCGCCGGCGACCTTCATGACTCAGGTTCGCAGCAACAGCTTTACCAAAACGAGTGTGGAAGTCCCTATTACGCGCGACATGTATCCGGAGTTCCGCAAGCTCATCGCTTCCGTCTCCGCCCTGCCGCTGGGCCTCGCCCATGGCCTCGACGTTTACCTGAAGGAATTTCCGCACGGCTGCAGCGAGCAGATCACCAGCGGCGCTTTCTGCCGCCTCGTCCTGGCGAACGAAGCCGATTTCGGATTGGACCGGAAGGACGTGAACGCGCAACTCGAAAACGTTTTCTCGGTTTTGCGCCGTCGCCAAAACGACCGGGGCGCGTTTGGATATTGGGGACCCGAGAAAGGCGCCGGCATAGATTTCATGTCCGTTTACGCGATGCATTTTCTGATCGAAGCGAAGGCGGCCGGTTTCGCGCCACCGCCCGAGATGTTCACGAGCGGCCTGCGCAATCTCCAGGCCATGGTGGCGAAAGAACCTGGTGGTCTCGATGACGCCCGCACCGTCGCCTACGCGATCTACCTGCTCAGCCGCGAAGGCGTCGTCACTACGAATTACATTCTGAACCTGCGCGATTATCTCGACAAAAATTTCGAGAAGACGTGGGCCCAGGATCTCACCGGCGTTTATCTCGCGGGCGCGCTCCACATCCTGAAGAAAGAAGATGAAGCCGGGAAGTTGATCGCGCGTTATAAGATCGGCCAGCATGACAAGCGGGAGATCACCGATTTCTATCAACCGCTGGGCGCGGACTCGCAATACATCGCGATTCTCGCGCGAGAGTTCCCCGCGCGATTGAAGAAATTATCCGCGCCGGAGTTTGAGAACATCCTGAAGCCGGTAAGCGAAGGGAGCTTCAACACACTCTCCGCCGCGTATGCCGTGCTCGCGCTGAAGTCTTATTCCCAGATGGTGGCGCAGAATCCGCCGGAGCTGACCATCGAGGAAATCGACAAAGCCAAAAAGGCGAAGGCCCTAACGAGTGGAAAGAAATTGCTCCAACGGACAAACTTCTCGGGCGACGCCGGCGCGATCCGTTTCCGCAGCGCGACGCCGCTGAACCCGCCCGGTGCGTTCTACCAAGTCATTGAGGCTGGATTCGATCGTCAGATCTCGAACAAGACGATCGCCGATGGGCTGGAAATATATCGCGAGCTTCTGGATAAATCCGGCAAACCGGTCACGACCACGCAATTGGGCGACGTGATTACCGTCAAACTGCGCGTCCGCAGTTTGCGTCAGGAATCAATCACGAATGTGGCGGTGGTCGATCTCCTGCCCGGTGGTTTTGAAATCGTCGGCTCTTCCTTGTCGCCGGGCATCTCATCAATCAACGGTGTGGATTACGTCGAGGTCCGCGAAGATCGCGCCGTCTTTTATGCGACCGTGCCGACGCAAACGCTCGAGATTACGTATCAGATCAAGTCGTGCAACCGAGGCAGTTTCGTGGTCCCGCCGGTCTTCGCGGAATCGATGTACGATCGCAACGTGAAGGCGCGCGGACTCGGCGGGAAGATTAGCGTGACGAAGTAATTGCGGATTTCGGATACCGGATTTCGGAAAGTGAAAAGACACTTCAGTAATCGGTGGCTGCTGGCCGCGGCGATCGCGGGCATTGCAATTGCGGCGGCTTGGCTGGCGCTGCCGAAGCCGTCGTTAACCCATGGAATGGATTTCTCGACGCGGGTGCGCGATCGCAATGGCAACGTGCTTCGCGTCACGCTCACCGCGGACCAGAAATACCGGGTCTGGACACCGCTCCGCGAAATCTCGCCAGCCCTGATCAAGGCGACCGTCCGGTTCGAGGACAAATATTTCGGACAGCACCCGGGAGTAAATCCGGTCCCGCTTTTCCGCGCCGCCTGGAATTTCGCTCGCTCCGGTCATCCGCGCGCCGGCGCTTCCACCATCACGATGCAACTCGCGCGGCTGCGTTTCCATCTCCGCACCCGCACGCTCGGCGGAAAATTTCGGCAGATCCTCTACGCACTCGAGCTCGAGCGTCATTACTCGAAGAACGAAATCCTCGAGGCCTACCTGAACCTCGCGCCGTATGGGCGAAACATTGAAGGCGCAGGCGCGGCTAGCGAAATTTATTTCGGCAAAACCGCCGCGCGTTTGAGCGGACCGGAAGCGGTCGCCCTGAGCTTGATTCCGCAGAGCCCAACGCGCCGCGCCTTGATTGCCGGCAGAGAAAACGAAGTTCTCACCGCGGCTCAGCAACGCCGCTCCGCGCGCGCGCCGGACCTCGATCCGCGTGAGATGTTTCGACCGGAAGCGCGACCGAGAACGGAGCTGATTGCTCCGCATTTCGTCCAGAGCGTTCTCGCGACCAGGACGGACGGAACCGAGATAACGACCACGCTCGATCTTTCGCTTCAGCAAATTCTGGAAAGGCGGGTTACGGATTACATCGCGCAGAATCGCCAGCGCGGAATCGTGAACGCCTCCGCGCTGCTGATCGATTTTCATATCATGGAAGTTCTCGCGGACGTCGGTTCCGCCAATTTCTGGAACAAGGAGATCCAAGGGCAGGTGGATGGAACGCGCCGGCCTCGCTCGCCCGGCTCGACCTTGAAGCCGTTCGTTTACGCGCTCGCGCTCGATCAGGGACGCATCCATCCGCTGACCTTGCTGAAGGACGCGCCGCGAAGCTTCGGCGATTACAACCCGGAGAATTTCGATCGGGAATTTCTCGGGCCGATCCGCGCGTCCGACGCTTTGGCGCGGAGCCGAAATGTTCCTGCGGTCACGCTCGCCTCGGAACTGGCGCACCCGAATCTCTACGAATTTCTTCGCGCCGCGGAGGTGCGGTTGCCGCATCCGGAATCGTACTACGGTCTCTCCCTGCCGCTCGGCGGCGCGGAAGTAACCATGGAAGATTTGGTGCGCCTCTATGCAACCCTGGCCAATGGCGGGAGATTTCAGCCGCTTCGCCGTCTCCGGCACGAATCGCCGGGTCCCAGCCAGCGAATGCTCACGCCCGAGGCCTCCTTCCTCACCCTCGAAATGCTCGGGCAAATTCCGC
The DNA here is from genome assembly GCA_003244145.1 of Chthoniobacterales bacterium. Taxonomy (GTDB): domain Bacteria; phylum Verrucomicrobiota; class Verrucomicrobiia; order Chthoniobacterales; family UBA10450; genus AV80. The sequence goes on along the minus strand of QHBM01000141.1, from coordinate 482 downwards.
GGCCCGGCGTAAACGAATCGAGCGATGGCGATGCGATTTTTTGGAAAACCGGAACTTCGCAAGGTTACCACGATGCCTGGTCGGTTTCGGTTTTCGATCATTTCGTTCTCGCGGTCTGGGTGGGAAATGCGGATGGCAAAAGCAATCCCACCTTTGTCGGCCGCACCTGCGCCGCGCCGTTGTTGTTTCAAATCATCGATGGCTTGCGCGCTGCCGGTCTGGCTCGTCCGACGCATCACGATCCACCGCCGAATGCCAATCTGCGCGAGGTTGAATTCTGCGCCGTCTCCGGACAACTACCGACGGCAGCCTGCGCGCATCGCGTGCGCGGCTGGTTCATCCCCGGCGTCTCACCCATCAGCGAATGCGAAATTCATCGTGAGATTTGGGTCGATAACGAAACCGGTTTGCGCGTGCACGGCGACAACGGCGGCGCGCACAAAGAAGTTTGTGAATTTTGGCCGTCCGATTTGCTGGAGCTT
>QHBM01000140.1 GCA_003244145.1 Chthoniobacterales bacterium | reverse complement strand
CCAGCTCGACCTTGGGCAGCTTGGCGGCTCGCTCGTAGAGGGCGTCAATCGAGATCTCGGCGCCCGGGGTGATGATCCCGCCCAGATACTCGCCCGCCGCCGAGACGACGTCGTAGGTGGTCGCCGTGCCGAAATCGACGACGATGCAGGGCCCGCCGTAGCGCCGGTAGGCGGCCGCGGCGTTCACGATGCGGTCGGCGCCGACCTCGCGCGGATTGTCGACGGCGATGCGCACGCCGGTCTCCAGGCCGGGTTCGATGACCAGCGCCCGGCGGCCCAGCAGCCGGTTGCTCATCTCGCGTAGCGCGGCCGTCACCGGGGGCACCACGCTGGAGACGATGCAGGCGTCGACGGCGGCCAGGCTCAGCCCGCCGGCCAGCAGATAGGTGAAGACCAGGGCGCCCCACTCGTCGGCGGTGCGCGCATGGTCGGTGGCCGCGCGCCAGGACGCCTGCAGCGCCGGGCCCTCATAGATTCCGATTACCGCGTGGGTATTGCCCACGTCGATCGCCAGTAGCATCGTTCTCTCCGGCGCCCTTCCGGCGCCCTTCCGGCTCTAGCCGTTACGGCTCCAGCAGCAGGTTGTCGATCAGACGGGTGCCCCGGCCGATGCGCACGGCGAGGGAGGCCAGCGCCGCCCCCCCGGGTGGGATCGCGCCCAGCTCGACCAGACTCTCGGGATCGGCCACGCTCACGTAGTCGGGATGGGCCAGCGGCTCGGCGGCCAGCACATCCTGCATGGCCGCCCGCAAACGGTCGCCGTCGCGCTCGCCCGCGTCCCAGCGGCCGCGCGCCGCGGCCAGGGCGCGACTCAGGACCAGCGCCGCCTGGCGTTCGGCTGGGTCGAGGTAGCTATTGCGCGAGCTCAGCGCCAGGCCATCGGGCTCGCGTACCGTCGCGCCGACGACGATCCGCACGGGAAAGTTCAGGTCGCGCACCATGCGGCGGATGATGGCGAGCTGTTGAAAATCTTTTTCTCCAAAGACAGCCGCGGTCGGCGAAAGCAAGTGAAACAATTTCGCCACGACCGTGCAAACGCCGCGAAAATGGCCTGGACGCGATTTGCCCTCGAGCGTGTGCGAGAGCGAAGTCTCATCCACCGCCATCGAAAAGTCGGAGGCGTACATTTCCTCCACGCCCGGCCGGAAGAGAATGTCCACGCCGGCTTTTCGACAAAATTCTTCATCGTCCGCTTCGGGCCGCGGATATTTTGCGTAATCGCCGCCCGGCGCAAACTGAAGCGGGTTCACAAAAATGCTGACGGCGACTTCGCCCTCCGGGCCCGCAGCCTGCCGCGCGATCCGGATCAATTCACCGTGGCCACGATGAAGCGCGCCCATCGTCGGCGCGAGGATTCTTCGCTTTGCTGTTACCGGAACGCTGGAAACAGTGCGGGCGATTTCCATTCTAGATTCCTTCGGGCTCGACCCAGATGGCCTGGCGGGCGTAGCGAAATTTGCGATGACCAAAGTTCGTCCAGCCGGCGCGCTCGGCGAGCAAACGGAATTCGCGAAAAGAAAACGCCCGCGCGGCGGAGAGCCTGGCGTCAGTGCGCGTCATCGGGTCGCGAAAGATCAAGGCGGTCAGGAGGTACACGCCGACGGTAGCCAGAAACCCGCGCCGGAGATCGGAGACTAAAACGAATTGGCTCGAGCGTTCTCGGCAGCGTACGAGCAAACGGACCGCGTCAGTTTCATCAAAATGATGGAGGGCCAGCGAACAGAGCACGAGGTCGTAGTCTCCTTCTCCGAAGGAGAGCACGTCGCCTTCAAGAAAATTGACCTCCGGATATCCAGCGCTCAAATCGCGCGCAATTTGCAGGGTCGCAATTTGCTGATCCACTGCATCGACGGTGACAGTGGCGCCCACGTCTCTCGCGTAATCGACGATCAACCGCGGGATATCTCCGGAACCGGTGGCGAGATCGAGGATGCGCCTTTTCGTTCCCGGCAAAATCCAGCGCCGCAAAAAATCCTCGATCAGGGCGTAGCTGCCGAAGTAGCGATTGAGCTGGCGTATATTTCGCAGGTCGCTCACGAGTTCCGGCGTCACCGGCTGCGGGCGATCCATCAGTTCCGGTTCCGCCGGATCAAACTGCCGCTTCATGGAAGAGTGACCAGTGACGAAAAAAAAGCACTCAGTGCCTGTCACTCGTCACTTCAGGAAATTCTGCCACGCTTCCGGCAGCGCCGCCGTCTCCACGTCACTCGCGATGCGCCCTTCGAACTCCGGTTGGAACGACGTGCTCGTGCCGTAAACCATAATCACGTCTTCAGATCCCTCGGCGCGGATGGCGTGCGCGACACCCGCGGGCACGACCACGCCAACGTTATTCGCGCCCGGGTGATCGTCGCCATCGATAAAGAACCTCATCGTACGCGTGGGCAGGCCAGCCCGCACATCGCGCAGGATCATTTCCGCGACGCCCTGCACAAAAAACATCACGTCCCATTGTTCGTGTTGATAACGGCGGAGCGAATAATTTTCCGGCTCGTCCACAAAGAGCCGCCGCATCCATTCGGCCGGCTTGGTCCCTTTCGGAATGCTGGGCGGATGAACATGGAAACCTTTGGCCGTCTGGGCAAACATGCGCGCGTTCGCCCATTGCACGGGCCAGAAGCCGATGCGCGCCAGCACTCCTTCGTCGCGGTGCGCGAATTCGCCAAATAAACCGCGGTGCCGCTGATGGTGAACGGGGCGCGCAAATATCTCCACGCCGGGGATCCAGCTCTTGCGATTTTCCCGGCTCTTCGGATCGGCCGCCGCGAGTTTGCCCGCGTCGATTCCCGGGCCGGCCATTTGTTCTGCGAAGGTATGCGGCCGGTAATCGCGCATAATAAGCGGAGCCTGCGCCTCCGCCGTCAGACCCCGCCAATTGTGTTTGTCGCTCTTCGCCATGAAAAAAACCTAGCCGATTATTTGCCTAACGAGAAATCGGCGCGCTCGCGAGAAAGATTTGCATTATAATACGGGTCGTTCTCCAGCACCGCGGCCCAGCGTTGCCGCATCACCTCGGTTTCGAGCGGTTCCACCGTGCGCCGGCGGGAGCCGGATTCGTGGTGATAAAGCGTGGCGAACGGAGTGTAAACAATGAGGTAACCGGCGCGCCGCATCTTCAGGCAGAGATCGACGTCGCTGAAGGTAACGGGCAACCGTTCCTCATCAAAGCCGCGCACCTTCTTGAAAACTTCGCGCCGCGTCAGCAAACACGCGCCCGTCACCGCACTGTAGTTGCGGGTTACCTGCAATTGCCGGCAAACCCCCGGCGCTTCTGCCGGAAAACCGCGAAACGCGTGCTCCGCGATTCCGCCGACGCCAACCACGATCCCACCGTGTTGCACGGTGTCATCCGGATAAAGAAGGCGCGGCCCCACGGCGCCGACCTCGGGACGCTGCACATGCTCGGCCATGATCGAGAGCCAATCCCGCTCGATCACTTCGGTGTCGTTATTCAAAAAAAGGAGCCAGGGGCTGTCCGTTTCCTCGACCGCAAAGTTATTGATCGCGGAAAAGTTAAATGGCCCGGGGTAGCGCAGGACCCTGTGTTTGAGGCGGGAGAAATAGGCGCGCGCTTCCTCGGATTCGCTCTCGTTATCGACGATGATGATTTCGTAAGGGGCATAGCTGGTCTTGCTCGTTAGGCTGTCGATGCAGCGTTCCAGCAAATCGATCCGGTCGCGCACCGGAATGATGATGGAAATTTTCTTGGCCTCCTTCAGCTCGCGCTTGATCCAGTAGGCGTGCGTTCTCCAATCGACGGTGACGTGCCCGGCGTATTCCTGTCGCTCGAGATGCGCTTCAAGCGCGAGACGGCCGGTCTCGAGAGAACCGGGCTTGCGCCGAATGTTGTCTGCGGTGGAAGCGAGGCTGCGCCGCCAATGATAAAGCACGCGCGGGATGTGATCGATCCGCGTGGTTTTTTCGATGATGCGGAGAAAAAGGTCGTAGTCCTGCGCGCCATCAAACTCCGAACGAAAACCGCCCACCTGCCGCACCACCTCCCGGCGGATAAGGGTGAAGTGACAGACGTAATTACAGGAAAGAAAATAATCCGGCGACCAATCAGGTTTGAAGATCGGCGAATCCAGGCCTTCCTCGGTCAGTTTGTCTTCGTCGGAATAAATCAGATCGGCGTCGCGATGGTCCTGGAGCCATTTCATGTGTTCAAAGAGCGCGTTTGGCTCGAGGACGTCATCGTGATCGAGGAAACCGATCCAATCGCCCTCCGCGATTTCGAGCCCGCGATTGGAAGCCGCGGAAATGCCTCCTCTCTTATCGACCTTGCCCAGGACGATTCGTGAATCGCGCGCCGCCAATTCGGGCAGGAACTTGATCAGCTCCGGGTCGCTCGAATCGTCGTCGACCAGGATCAGCTCCCATTTTTCGTAAACCTGCGCGAGGACAGATTGGACACATTCCTCGAGCCACTTTACCGGCGTGTTGAAGACTGGCGTGATAATGCTGACACAGGGCCGATAATCGAACCGATTCCCCTGCTCGCGCAGCGCCGCCAGGTCGCCCGCCTTCGCGCGACGCGCCTCGAACCACGCCTGGTATTCGCTGGCGGGAGCTGATTTTCGTGAAGACTCGTTAGGCTTGGGAAATCTTTTGCGGACTTCGCGCAGAAGTTTCTGCGGCAAACGGTAAGGCGCCAGCAGGACCTGGCCCACCTTGCGCTCGGGCGATTTCCGCAACGCCTGCTTTTCCGCCTTCAACTGTTTCAACTGCTTCTTCGCTTCCTTTAGCTTGAGCAGTTTCTCCTCCAGTTTCGCGATATGGCGATCGGCCGCATGCAGCTCCGCCATGCGCGTGTGCAGGCTTCGCTCCAATCCGCGCACGTGCCGGTTCAGCCGCGAAAAGGCGGACTCGACCGCGGGCACGAGCACCTCCGCCGATTCTGGTGGCTTGCGGACCAGCCGCAAAGCGCCGGGCTCGAGATCACCCAGATCGCAGTCGTAATCGGGAAGCAATTGAAAATGCCGGAAGCATTCCACGAGCTGCGGGCGGCGCTTCGCGACTTCCACTCCGGCGCCGGAAACAAGCAGGACCTCCTCCGCGCGCGCCGCGAGTGCTTCCGCCGCACGCTCGTCCTGGCTTTGGTCCGGGGGATAAAACCAAATCGCCAGACCGGCCGGCGGCTGGCTCCCGTTTGGCGGAAACGCCGAGACGAGCTCGGCAATGGAAGCGAAAGCGGTCGCACTCGCGCCGGCTGCCTGGAATTGCCGTTCCAGTTCTTCGCGTTCGGGACCGACCACCAGGAAGGAGGCGTGCTGAAACTTTCGCGCGAGGAACTGCGCAAAATCCGAACGAACCGAATGAGAGGATGACGGCAACACAGGGACATTATATTGATTGAAGCAGAGCGCAGGCAAATTTACGCTTCGGCGCGAAGTGACCGGCCACGGTCCCCTGCTCCCGCATGCTCGATTTCAGCATTTATCTTTTGTATCGCGCGGGCATGGCCCTCCTCGGCGCACTTCCGTTGCGCGTTTTGTTTGCCATCGGAAATCTCGCTGGCCTTGCTGGCTGGCTGCTGTTCCCTCAATATCGCCGGCTCGCGCGGCGCAATCTCGAGATCGCTTTTGCGAAGGAAAAAGCGCCGCGGGAACTGCAGCGACTTTGCCGCCGCCATTTTCAAAACCTCGGCGCGAACTTTGTCTGCGGCGCCAAGCTGGGGCCGATGTCGCCGGAACAATTGGCGCGCTATGTTGAATCGGAAAATCAGGACGCCGTGCATCAACATTTGCGCGCGGGCCGGCCCGTCATCGTGCTCTTGAGCCATATGGGCATTTGGGAAGTGACTGGGCCGCTGGTGCCGCATTACTTTCACTACGCCAGGGTCGGAACCGTATATCAAAAACTGCGGAACCCTTACGTTGATCAGGACGTAAATCGGAAACGGGCGCGCACCGGCGCCGAGTTGTTTGATCGGAGCGAAGGGTTTCACAAGCCGATCGAATTGCTGCGGTCCGGCGGGCTCATCGGCATCCTGGGCGATCAGCACGCAGGCGACGCCGGACTCTGGACGCCGTTTTTCGGCCGGCTGGCCTCGACTTCGCCGCTATCGGCCCTGCTGGCCAAACGAACGGGTGCGGCGGTGATTGCATTAGCGGTTTACACGGTGGGACCGGCCCGCTGGCGGCTGGTCTTTACTCCCCTCAATGATTCGCCCGGCGACTCGGTGAACGAGGTCACCTTCAAAGGGAATAAGACGATCGAGCAGGAAATTCGAAAGGCACCCGAGGATTGGTTTTGGGTGCACAACCGTTGGAAGACGCCGAAGCCCAATTTTCTCCTGACCCATTACAAGCGCGGCGTTTATCTCCCTCCCGGAATGCCGGAGAACGATTTGAAGCCGTTTCGAATCCTGATCCGTGGCTCGAATTGGCTCGGGGACAGCGTCATCAGCATGCCGGCCGTGCGCGCGATCAAGGCGGGGCGGCCGGACGCGCACATCACGATCGCGGCGCCGGCGAGGATCGCCGCCGCCTGGAAACTCGTGCCCGAAGTCGATGAGGTCCTTGGCCTAACGAGCGGTTCGCTTTTACGCACGGTCCGATTGATCCGGCAACAGGCGCGCTTCGATGCCGCTGTTCTTTTTCCAAATTCCCTGCGCGCGGCCCTCGAAGTGTGGCTGGCCGGAGTGCCACGCCGAATCGGCTTTCCTGGTCATCATCGCCGGTGGCTGCTGAACCAGATCATCCCGGAACCATCGCGCCTCGGCCCGATCGAACATCAGGTGAACCGCTATCTCCAGATCGCGCGGGACCTGGGCGGCCCCTCCGAGCCGTCGCCCATCCGAATGTTTCTGCCGCGAGGAAAAACAAATGGCGCCACCGTAAAAATCGGGCTGTGTCCGGGCGCGGAATATGGGCCGGCCAAGCGATGGCTTCCGGAACGTTTCGCGGAGGTGGCGCTCACGATTTCCGCGGAACGGCCCGTGCAATGGATCCTCTTCGGCACCGCGAGCGATTCGGAAAGAGGCGCCGCGATCGAAACCGCAATCGGAGCCAACTGCGTCAATCGCATCGGCCAAACCACCCTGGAGGATCTCATCGCCGAATTACGCGAGTGCGCGGCTTTGCTCACGAACGATACCGGCACGATGCATCTCGCCACGATCCTCGGCGTTCCTGTCGTCGCGATCTTTGGCTCCACCGAATCCCGCCTCACCGGCCCGCTCGGAACGGGCCACCATATTCTCCGCCATCAGGTCGAATGCAGCCCTTGTTTCCTGCGCGAATGCCCAATCGATTTTCGCTGCATGAAGGCCGTGAGCGTCGCGGAAGCCGCTGCGTCCGTTTCCTCGCTTCTGGAAAGGTGGGAGGGGCCTCTGCGCCGCGACCCTTCTACCCATCTCAACTGATCCTCGTCCTTCTGCTTCGTCGTCCTCGTCCTCGCCCTCCGTCCTCCATCCCTTTCGATTAAGAGCGAGAGCGAGGACGAGGACGAAGGAGGAGCACGAGGGGAAGCATCCGACAATTCCGTTGCTTTAGGAAACCGTTGGGAAATGATGGCGTAGCATGTTGAACGAAGCCGCTCCTCGCATTCGCACCGAGCTTCAGGTGATGTTTTTCGATACCGACTGCGCCGCCGTCGTCCATAACATCGCCTATCTCCGTTTCATTGAAGTAGCGCGCACTCTTCTGGCCGAAGAGCTCGGGCTCGGCCTCGCCCAAATGGCGGAAACACAAAAATATCCCGTGGTGGTGCGGACAGAGATCGATTACCGCCGCGCGGCGAAACTCGGTGACAAGCTCGCCGTGGAAGGCTGGCTCGATCGCCTTGAGCGTGTCCGTTTCTGGTGCGCCTTTCAAATCCTCCGCCCCGCGGATGGCGCCCTCATTGCCGAATGCCGCCAGATGCTCGCGATCATCCAAATGCCGGAAGCGAAATTGCTCCGCGTCCCGGACGACTGGGATCGATATCGGCTCCCCGGCGCGACCGTGGCCTAACGAATCCTCGCAATGGTCGCCGGCGCCCGCACCTTCACCCTCGAAGATACTTTTCTCGAGCCGCAGATCCTGCATCCGCCGCCGACCCGGCACGCGCTCTTTGCGTTCCTTCTCGTTCTCGCTGCCGTCCTTCACGTCGGCACCGCCGGCTGGGGCGACCTTTACAATGGCACGGAAGGCCAGTTCGCCGGGGGCGCGCGCGAAATGCTGGAATCCGGACAGTGGCTCTCCCCGACGAACGACGGCGTGCCGCGCCTGCAAACTCCCCCGCTTACCTATTGGCTGATCGCCTTGTCCTACAAAGCGTTCGGCGTTACGGCGACCGCGGCGCGGCTTCCGATCGCGCTCGCCACCATCGCAACGGTCGCGTTCACCTTCCTCACCGGCGAGCGGCTGGCCGGTTACTGGCGCGGTTTCGCGGCCGGCCTGATTCATCTTTGTTCGTGCGGCGTTTTTCTGCTGGGCCGGATGGTCACGCCCGACTCGATCTTTGCCGCTTTGGTTAGCGCGGCGATTTTCTGTGCGGTGGCCGGCTATCAACGTCGCCAGTTCCGGCGCGCCTGGTTCGCAGGCTTTTGGTTATGCGGCAGTCTCGCATGTCTGACCAAGGGCCTGGAAGCCATTCCGTATCTCGCGGGTCTTTGCGTTCTCTTATCGATTTTTTTTCGTGAGGCGCGCCTGCGTTTTTCGTTTCTGTTGCAATGGTCCTACCTGCTGCTGTTCCTCGCGATCGTGGCGCCCTGGTTTGTCTGGGCGGAAATGCATTTTCCAGGATCTTTGTTCCGTTCGCTCGGCTGGTCCAACAATGCCGGCTTGTCGCGCCTCCAGTTTTTTTTCCTCCACTTCGCGTGGTGGTCGCCCGCGCTCTTGCTCGTCCTGCCCGGATTGCTTTTCGCTTCCCGAAAAATTATCCGGCTTCACGAATTTTCCTTTGTGGATGCGCTGCCTCTTTGCTGGGCCGCCGTCGGATTTATTCCGCTTCTTTTCATCGGAGAGCGGCACGCCTGGTCCTCCTTGAGCATGTGGCCGGCGGTGGCGCTCTGGGCCGCCTGCGCATGGGAACGCACTTCGCGACCATGGCGCGCGGCCGGCATCGCTCTTTTAATTTTCGCCGCCGCTCTCCTGGGCGCGACGGTTACCTTCGCTCCGGAACTCCTGGGTGTGATCGTGTTCCCCGCCACGAACTGGCTCGATCTGCGACCCATGCTCCAGATCGCAGCGGGATCGCTGATCATCTTTCCCCTGGCCGCCCTCTATTGGGTCCGCAAGCAACGCGCGGAAATCGCCTTGCTCCTCGCGCTCGCCGCGATGATCCCAGCCGGTTTATGCCTTGCGGAAAGTGCTGCGCGAATAGCCCCTTTCTTTTCCCTGGCCGGCGCCGCGCGATTCCTCAATCCCCGGCTCCAGCAAGACGGCCAACTCCTTTATGAAGGTCCGCTGCAGAGCGGGAGCAGCTTGAGTTTTTACCTGAACAAAAAATTCTTCCTGGTGAACCAGGTGCCGGATCGGCTCGAGCAAACCGCCGCGGACCAGAATAAGTATCTCGACGAGGCTTTCGTCCTCGAAGTCTGGAACCGCTCCGATCCGATCTACTTCATCATTGAAGAGCAGCGCGTGGCCTACTGGCGCCAACTGATCACCGAGCGCGTTCACATTTACCATCAGGTCACGAGCTGCGGACGCTACGTGATCCTGAGCAATCAGTTGTAACCGCCGTTCGGTTGGGGCCTGTGCTACTTCCTAACCGGCGCGCGCACGTCGTCCTTGAGTAGTCGGCCCCAAAGACTGTTAAACGGATGCACCTTCGTCACCGGCTGGCCGTCGTGCACCAGCGGACGATGTTCGTTCGCCCATTCGAAAATGGAGCCTTCCAGATTCCGGACGTTTGTGAAACCGGCCGCGCGCAACCGTGTCGCCGTTTCACCCGAGCGATAGCCGACCGCGCAATAGGTCACGATCGGCGTCTCTTTCGCCACTCCCGCGGCGGCCGTTTCGGCTGAGGCATTCGGATCGACCCGGCGCGCTCCGGGAAGGTGGCTCACGTCCCATTCCTCCTGCGTCCTGACATCGAGCAGCAACGGCGGCGGACGATGTTTATCCGCCAGCCAATCGGCCAGCTCGCGCGTCGTGATCCACTCGATTTTCGGGAAGCGAGTCTGGAGCGATTTCTTCAGGAGAAACCAATCGATGCCGCGCATGCCCATGAGAGCGAGAGCAGCGATGATCAATCCGGTCATGAGCAAACCGAGACGCGCATTCGGCACGCGCGGGCCGCCGGCTGGAATAGGACTTACGATTTCCATTCTCCGAACAACGTCTCAACTTTCCGATCTAGCTTTGCACGAATCTTGATCGCATTCTAACGGCGTCGTGAAAGTACGCGGTCAACATTATCGGACGATCTGGCCGGACGAAGCGGAAAACCGTGTCATCCGGTTGATCGATCAGCGCTTTCTGCCGCACCGCTTCGTCATCGAAGAAGTGCGCACCGTCGACGAAATGGCGGCGGCGATTCGGGAGATGCACGTGCGCGGCGCAGGACTGATCGGAGCGGCCGCGGGTTACGGAATGTACCTGGCCACGTTTGAGGGAGATCTCGTGGCGGCGGCGGAGAAATTGAAAGCGACGAGGCCGACAGCGGTAAATCTGGCCTGGGCGATCGAGAAGCAGCTCAAAGCAATCGGCGACCAGACCAATACCGAAGAGAGACGCCGCACTGCCTTCAGCACTGCAAATCAGATCGCCGACGAAGACGCGGAATTCTGCCGTCGGATCGGCGAGCACGGCGTCGAACTGATCCGGCGACTCAGCGAGAAAAAAGGCGGCGCACCGGTGAATGTGCTCACGCATTGCAATGCCGGCTGGCTCGCATTCGTCGATCACGGTTCGGCGACCGCGCCCATTTACGCGGCGTACGACGCTGGAATTCCGGTGCACGTCTGGGTCGATGAAACGAGGCCGCGCAGCCAGGGATCGAAATTGACCGCTTGGGAACTGGGCGAGCACGGCGTGGCGCACACCGTCATCGCGGATAATGCCGGCGGTCATCTCATGCAGCACGGCAAGGTGGATGCGGTCATTGTCGGAACCGATCGGACGACTTATACCGGCGACGTCGCGAACAAGATCGGCACGTATCTAAAGGCGCTGGCGGCGAAGGACAATGCGGTCCCGTTTTATGTCGCGCTTCCCTCCTCTTCGTTCGATTGGAACATCCGCGATGGGCTGAAGGAAATTCCGATCGAAGAACGCGGTTCCGAGGAAGTAAACTACGCCGATGGATGGCACGACGGCGTTCACGTGGAAGTCCGCGTCAGTCCGGAGAACAGCGGCGCGGCGAATTTTGGTTTCGATGTCACGCCGCGAGGATTGGTGACCGGGCTGATTACCGAACGCGGAATTTGCGAGGCAAATGAGCAGAGTATTCTCGGTCTGTTTCCCGAGCATCGCCGCTAACGCTCCTGTAGCCGCGGCGCTATGTCGCCGCGTCCCGGGAACGCCTCGACAGAGCGAGGCGGCTACAGGGATGATCCGCGGTTGAAATTTGCGCGCGCCGTCGTAACGTGGGCGCTCGCTTTCGAAAAAGGAATTTTATGTCGCAACATCGCAGTTTAAAAGGGACCAGCACCATCACCGCGAAACGGAACGTCTTGAAACGTTTCGAACGCGTCGAGCTGCTCAAGAAGCGCGGGCAGTTCAAGGAAGGCCAGAAAGTCATCGGCCTTCCGAAAACCAAGCCCGACGCGTAAGCGCTTTAGCGACGGTCCCGCGGCCGCGGGATCGCCGTCACCAGCGTTCGCCCCGACAGAGCGGGGCGGCTACAGTTGTCGCATGCGCCTGAATCGTTTCCTCGCCGCAGCCGGGGTCGGTTCGCGGCGGCATTGCGACCAGCTCATTGCTGAAGGCCGCGTCACCATCAACGGTCGCGTCTGCATCGACTTCAGCGCGCAGCCGGCGGAGGGCGACCACGTCAAAGTCGGCAACAAACTCGTGCGCAGTGAACGCCGTCTTTACCTCATCCTTCACAAACCGGCCGGCTACGTTTCCACCCGCGCCGACCCCAACGCGCGCGACACCATCTTCGATCTTTTGCCGCCGAAGTTTCCGCGCCTCTTCAATATCGGCCGGCTCGATGCCCAAACCGAAGGCCTCCTCATCCTCACCAACGACGGCGACCTCGCACAGCGCCTGACGCATCCGCGCTACAAAGTCGAAAAGGAATACGAAGTAACGCTCGATCGTCCGTGGGATCCCGCGCTCGCGCCGAAGCTGTTGAGCGGGATGATGCTCGACGGCGAACGCGCGCGGATGGAGAAGGTGCAATCGATCCGGATGACGCGCGTGCGAGTTGTCCTGCGTCAGGGAATCAACCGGCAGATCCGGCGCATGTTTTACGAATTAGGTTTCGAAGTAAAAAAACTGGTCCGCGTGCGCGTGGGGAATGTGCGACTGGGTGATCTCCCGCGCGGACATTGGCGGCCGCTCAGCAAAAGTGAATTGAAGTCGCTCCAGGCCCAGAAGCGGACAGCTACTCCGCTTCCGCGCGCAAAATCTCCAGCGGTGGCGCACTCCCCACTCCGCGGCTCGCCAGCAAACCAATCGCGACCGTAAACAAGCTCACCGCGCCCGCGGCGACGAACAGCGGCCACACCGACGGTGCGTAATTCAATTTGAAAACGAACTTCGCCAGCGCCCAGCTCGCCCCCACCGCCAGCACGATCCCCGTCGCGCTCGCAAACACACCGAGCAAGAAATATTCGGCGCAAAGAATTTCCCAGATCTGCATCCGCGACGCGCCGAGGGTGCGGAGCAAAATGCTTTCTTGCAGGCGCTGGTAACGTCCGCTCCAGATCGTGCTCGCGAGCACGATGATTCCGGCGCCGACGGTGAAAAGCGACATCACCCGAATCACCAGCGCCACTTTGCTCAAAATCGAATCGACGGTTTGAATCACCGAAGTCAGATCGATCGCGGAGACGTTCGGATACTTCGCCACCACGGCGTTTTGCAACCGGGCCGAATCGGACGGCGTCTCGACCCTGCTGACGAGGACATGAAACGTGGGCGCTTTTTCCAGCACGCCCGCCGGAAAGACCACAAAGAAATTCGTCTGGAACCGCTTCCAATCGACCTCGCGCAAACTGACGAGCTTCGTCTTGATCGGCACGCCCTGGACATCGAAGACCAGCTCGTCGCCCAGCTTCGTCCCGAGGTCTTTCGCGATTTCGCGATCGAGCGAAATGGGGACCGTGTCGCCCGGATGATATTCCACTCGGCCGACCCATTGGCCCGCGGTGATTTTTTCCGTGTCCGACAACTGCTCGCGATAGGTCGTGCGATATTCCCGCTGCAATTCCCACTGCGGAATTTTGCGCTGCGGATCCATCAAGATCTCTTCCGTTTTCCGCCCTTTGATTTCGGCCAGCCGCATCGTCACGATGGGGGCCTCCTGGATCACCGGCAACCCCGCCGCCCGAACGATCTCGGCGACCCCTGCCCTTTGGTCGGACTGAATGTCGAACAGGAAAATGTTCGCCTGACTCTTTGTGCCGACGGATTGGAACTGCGCTAGTAGGACTTCGCGTGTGAGATAAAGATCGAGCAACAGGAAAGTGCCCAGGCCTAACGAGAGCGTGAGAAGCAGGGTGCGATTGTTCGGCCGGTAGAGATTGGCCAGCCCTTGCCGCAAAACGAAACTCCACCCGTGCGGGAAAAATTTCCGGATCCCGACGATCAGCAACTTGGCCACTCCCGCAAAAATGCCAACGGCCACGCCGAGCGAAGCGGCGAAAACCAATCCACGCCGCCAGGTATCGGTTTGCGAAAGCGAGAAGCTGGTCACGCCCAGCACGATCAAGCCGTAGACCAGCCAGAAAATCGGATCGCGCCTGGTCGCGCTCGGTTCAACCTCAGCCGCCGCGCGGAAGACACGCAGCGGTGACAACCGCCGGAACCGAAGGAGGGGCGGAAGCGCGAACAGAATGCAGATGAAAAAACCGGTCAGCATGCCTCGCACAATCGGTCCCCAGGCGATCGTCGTCGGGATCGCCAGGGGCAGGAACGACATCAGGATGCGCGGAAAAATTCTTTGCAGGGCGACCCCGAGCGCCGCGCCCGCGCTCGCGCCGACCAATCCCATCGCCGCGGTTTGCAGAAGATAAACCAGAACGGTCCCCGCGCCCGACATCCCGAGACAGCGCAGGATCGCGCCCGTCCTGGTTTTCTGCTGGAGGTGCGCCTGGATCGCGCTCGCCACCCCAACCGCTCCGAGAAGAAGCGAGATGAACCCGACTAAATTCAAAAAGCGGTAAAGATTTTCCAGCGCGCTGCCGAGATCGCGTTTCCGTTTTGCGACCGTGTCGTATTCGAGACCGAGCCGCTGAATTTGCGGCGCGAGAATCTCGATCCGCTTCTCGACATCCGTACCGGACGGAAACTTCACATAATCGCGGTAACGCGCGATGCTCCCTGTCTTCAGCAAATTGGTCGCGGCCAGATTCTGGAGCGGAATGTAAATCCGCGGAGCGAACGACCCCGCCGCTGACGCTTCGCCCGGCATTTTCTTGAGCGAGCCGGCGATCGTGAACTCGACCTCGCCGATCTTGATCGGGTCGCCGATCTGGGCGTGGAATTGGAAAAGAAGGCTTTCCTCCACCACCGCGCGCCGGCCCTCGCGGAAATCCCGCGCCGCGGCGGCCGGGACCGTCTCCATCCTGCCATAGAACGGGAAGTCGCCGCCAAGCGCACGCACATGCACGAGCCTGGTCGCGTCGCTCTTCGGGAAAGCGGCCATGGTTGTGAAACGAACTTCGCGCGCCTGCGGTTCGCCTAACGAGTGCAGCAGTGCCTCATCCTCCGGGCGGAATTTTCTCGACGACTCCACCACGAGATCGGCGCCGATCAAACTGCGGGCCTGGTCGTCGATCGCCTGGGCCAGGCTCTGCCGGAACGATCCGATGCCGACGAGCGCCGCGATCCCGAGCGAAATCGAAACCGAAAAGAGCAGTAACCGGCGCCGGCTCGACCGACTGTCGCGCCAAGCCATTTTCCAAATGAAGGAAGAAATCATGAGCGCGCGGCTATGCCTAATCTGGGGAGCGCACGCGTCCACGCGTGCTGGCGCTGGCGTTCCGCCAGCGCGAACTTTCCAAGCATGCGTGATCCGAGAGAGAGCGGACCGCAAGAAATTGAGCGCCCCCTGTAAAGTTCGTTGCGGCGATACGCCGCAACCAGCACGCGTGGACGCGTGCGCTCCACAGAGTTCTGGAATCATCCTTCATACCATTTCGCCGTTGCGCAGACGGATCGTCCGTTCCGTGAGTCCCGCCACATCGGGATCGTGCGTGACCAGGACCAGCGCGGTCCCGGCACTGTCATTCAGTTCCAACATGATCTCGATCACGGCGCTGCTCGTCTCGGCATCGAGATTGCCGGTCGGCTCGTCGGCGAAAAGAATCTTGGGGCGATTGATGAAAGCGCGGGCGAGCGCGACGCGCTGCTGTTCGCCGCCGGAAAGTTGCGAGGGATAATGATCGACGCGCTGAGCCAATCCGACGCGCCGGAGCAACTCCAGGCCCAGCGCGCGCGCCGTGCGATCGCCGCGCAACTCCATCGGCACGGTCACATTCTCGAGAGCCGTCAGCGTCGGGATGAGCTGGAAATTTTGGAAAACAAATCCGACGTGCTCGTTCCGGATGCGCGCCCGTTCATCTTCTCCCGCCTCACCCAAAGTAATTCCATTGAGCAAAACCGAACCGGAGGTGGGACGGTCGAGCCCCGCGCAAAGACCGAGCAGCGTCGTCTTGCCGCTTCCGGACGGCCCGAGGATCGAGCAGGTCGCGCCCGCGGGAAGGTCGAAGGAAATGTCTTTGAGCACGGTGAGTTTGCCGGCGCCCGTGGCGTAGGTTTTGGTCAGATGCTGGACGTTGAGGATTGAATTCATTGACGGTGGATACGGGTTCGTCTTGCTTACGCGAACATGATCCGCCGCGCATGAGAAAAACGATGCCAGCATTTTTCGGAACTGCGCTCGGCCTCTGCTTTTATTCCTCGCTCGTTCTTGGCCAGATTAGTCCGCCGCCGCTCGCGACGAAGACGGTCGTCTTTCTCGGCGACAGCCTCACCGCGGGTCTCGGCGTGCAAACGTCAGAGGCATTTCCGGCCTTGATCGCGGAGAAAATTCGCACGGCGCATCTGCCTTTCGAAGTCGAGAACGCCGGATTGAGCGGCGATACCAGCGCGGGAGGATTGCGGCGGATCGAGTGGCTCCTCCAGCGCCGCATGGATGTGCTGGTGATCGAACTCGGAGCCAACGATGGCTTGCGCGGTTTGTCGTTGCCCTCGCTGAAGGCGAACCTGCAAACGATCATCGACAAAACAAAAGAGAAGAATCCGGCGGTGAAAATCATTCTCGCCGGAATGCAGGTTCCTCCGAACCTCGGCGCCGAATATGGGGCGGGCTTCCAGCGAATTTTTGCCGAGCTCGCGCGAGACAATAACGCGGCGCTGATACCGTTCCTGCTCGAAGGCGTCGGCGGCCATCGCGATTTGAATCAGCCGGACCTGATTCATCCTACGCCGGCCGGTCATCGCATCGTGGCCGATCTCGTCTGGAAAACGCTCGAGCCGATCTTGCGCACAGGATGAGCGGCTTCGATTTCACCGGCACGAGCGCGCTGATCACCGGCGCGTCCGCCGGCATCGGACGCGAATTCGCGCGGCAACTCGCGGGCCGCGCCGGTTCGCTCGTCCTGGTCGCGCGACGGCTCGACCGGCTCGAAGAACTTCGCGACGAGCTCACCGGGCGCGACGCGAATCTGAAGGTGCACGTGCGCCACGTCGATCTTTCTCACCCGAATGAAGTTGAAGAATTGTGCGCGTGGCTCGAGCGCGAGAAAATCGCCGTCGATTTCCTGATCAACAACGCCGGGCTGGGCGATTACGGCTTCTTCGCTACCGGCGATACGGCGCGGATCCATGACATGTCGATGGTGAACATGGTCGCGCTCACCGCGCTGACGCGCCGGCTGCTCCCGCCGATGATCGCGAGAAAGCGCGGTGCGATTCTCAACGTCAGTTCATCCGCCGGTTTCCTGCCGATGGCTGGGTTTGCCGTTTACGCCGCGACGAAGGCGTATGTCACCAGCTTCTCAGAAGCGATCCGTGCGGAACTGCGCGGCACCGGCGTTACTGTGACCGTTCTTTGTCCCGGCCCAATCCACACCGAATTCATCCCGGTGGCGCGCCGCGCGGGCCAGCGCGGCAAATCCGGGCCGGAGTTCACGCATGTTTCAGTAGAAGAATGCGTCCGCTCCGCGCTGAACGCCGTCGAACAGAATCGCCCGCTCGTCATTCCCGGCCTCGTCATGAAAATCGCGATGTTCGTCCTGCGCCTGACGCCGATGTGGGTGCTGCGCTGGGTATCGCGCTTTTCCTCCAAAATGAGTTAGGCCAACACAGCTACGCATCGGTGCGGGGCGCGGTTCGATGAATCGCTTGCTTAGGTCCTTGGAATGCGCGCAGTTCGTCACGCCATGCCTCTAAACCATCTACAAGAGATTCGAATGTCGGTCACCGAGCGCAATCCCCACCAGCGCGCAGCTCACCGGATAATCTGATGGCATTGCGCCAATCTTCTTCATGCCCCCTCCGTACGCTGCTGCTGTCGCGAAGGCGCTTCCCCGTTCCACTCGTCTTGGTGCTTCCAATAATTCGCCACGTGATTGATCACCTCGGCCACGCTCACCCCCGCGGCATGCTTCGGCCCGGCTCGAAGCGCGATATGTTTTGTGAGTTTCATCCAACCAAGCGTCGCGGCGAGGTATCGCTGACAAGCGACAAACCCTAGGCCTGCTACTGATTCGAAGTCGTCGAGCATCCCAAACTGATCGGCATCGTAACACCCGCGAGCTGCGTCAGTGACATTCGCGAGCTGAGCGTCGATAAGTGCAAGATATCTCCTTAGGAAATCGAGGTCGTAGTCGCAAACCGTGCTGCCATTTTTCAGAAACATCCGCAAGGCCTAACGAGACACAAGGTTAGCGACGGCGGGCGAGAGCGCGCGTGGCTGCTCCATGGACTTATTAGTTACTCTAAGCTGGAACGCAGGACGACCAGCGGTTCGCTGAGTCGTCGTTAATTGGGGTTTGCAAAGCGCCGCTCCTTGATCGCGAACGCGACTATCTCACTTGTACTTCACCGAACAACCGTAGGGACGGGTAGTCGGGTTGCTGACGATTTTGCCGGCAAGCGATTCTTCGAGCGCCACCTTCACGTAGTTCGTGGAACTCGGAATGTCGGACGCGTTTGACGATGGCTTGCTGTCGATGGCGCCTTCGTAAACGATCTTCCCCTCAGGATTGATGACAAACATGTGCGGCGTGTTTTTCGCGCCGTAGGTCCGGCCTACTTTTCCATCCGGATCGAGCAACAAAGCCGTTTGCTTGGTTTTCCATTCGGAGATTTTCGCGTTGGCCTGGTCGGCGGTCAGATTGCCCTCAAGCCCCGGAGCGGAAGAATCAACGCTCAGCCAAACCACGCCTTTGCCGGTGAATTCTTCCTGCAATTTTTGCATGTTCCCGCTGCCATAATGCTTTTTCACGAACGGACATTCCGGACTGAACCACTCCAACACGACGTATTTCCCTTTGTATTGGGAGAGCGTCTGCGTTTTGCCTTTGGAATCGGTGGCGGAAATTTCCGGCGCGGTGCTACCGACGGGCGGAGAATCGGCGGCGAAAAGCGCGGTGGAAATGAGTGAAGCGATAAGGCCAAGAAGCAGTTTTGTTTTCATATTTTATTCAGCCGCAACGTGAGGTGCGATGGCATCCAGTTTATCCAGAACCATCCTTTGCGTGAGCAACTCCGGGAACAAAAATGGTTCCCCTTTTTTGCCCGCGGGATACAGCACATACATTGGGACACCGGGCCGGCCAAATTGTTTCAAAATTTTTGTGATCGCGGGATCGGCGTTGGTCCAATCGGCCTTGATCTTGACGACGCCGTGACGCTGAAAGGCCTCTCGCACCGCGCTACTTTCGAGCACGGTCGCTTCGTTGAATTTGCAGGTGAGGCACCACGCCGCCGTAAAATCGACGAAGACGGCGTGGCCTTGCTCCAGCTCGCTTTGCAAACGCTCGGGCGTGAATGGCTGCCAGTCGCCCTGGGCGGTGGTTGCGGAAGGGACAGTGTTCGCCGCGGCAAATTTTTCGCCGATGAAGTACCAACCACTTCCGATCACGAGCACGAGCAGAAGCACGAGCGTGATGAAGCGGGCGGTGGCGGACGCGGTGGGGACGATAAAGGCGCCCTTCATCCAGCAAGCCACACTAAGCGCCAGCAAAAAACAGGAAGTCCAAATGATCGCTTCGACGCCGCGTTCCGCGCCCAGGACCCAAAGCAGGAAGAGCAACGTCGCGAGGAGAAGGAAGCCCATCAGTTGTTTCACCCGCTCCATCCAGGCGCCGGGTTTCGGAAGGAGGCGGAGCCACGCGGGTTGCGTCGAAAGCAAAAGATAGGGCGAACTCATGCCGGCGGCGATCGCGACGAACATGAGAAGAATGGTCCAGCCCGATTGGGTGAAGGCGAACCCGAGCGCGGTGCCGAGAAAAGGCGCCGTGCATGGCGTCGCGAGGACAGTCGCAAAAACGCCCTGGAAAAAGGAACCGGCATCTCCCTCCTTCGCCGTCCAGCCCAGCAGACCGCGATTCGCGCTTTGCGGCAGCGAAATTTCAAAAACGCCGAACAGGTTCAGCGCAAAAACCAGCACGACCGCGCTCATGCCGACAACGAAATAGGGATTCGTGAATTGGAACGCCCAGGTGATTTCGCGCCCAAGCGACTTCAGGAGAATCAACAACAGGGCGAGTCCCACGAACCACGCGAAAATGCCCGCGATAAAGGCGAGACCACTCCGAAGAATGCGCCGCCGACTCTGACCGGCGTGTTGGATGAAGCCGAAAATCTTGAGCGAGATGACGGGCAAAACGCACGGCATCAGATTGAGAATGAATCCGCCGAGAAACCCGAAGAGAAGAAATTTGGCGAGACCGGAAGGGAGTGACGCCGTCGAGCCGATGGTGTTCGACGTCGAAAGCGACCAGGCGTTGCGTTCGGCGCCGTTCGCGCTCTGGCCGAAGACAACGATGCCGTTGAGCGAAGTGACTTTCTGGTCATCGGTTTCAATCGGCACGCGAAACGTGATTTTCCCGCCCGCGCCCCTTTCGATTCTTGGATGGCCGACAACCACGTTGCCTTCCGGCAACGGAAAAAATTCCGCGAACGGATAATTCGCCAGGACCGCACTTTCCACGGAGAGCTGGAGTTCGGGACCGTTTCGTTTCCAACTCGCTCGTGCGACTTTCGGGTCAGGCCAGCTCTGTGGAAGCGAGCGCCGGTAGCGGGAGAAAATCTCCTCGTTCGCCGCAGCGTTTTGATTCGCAACCGCCAGGTCGACCTGAAGCTTCGCGCTTCCCGGGATGCAAAGTTTCTCGCAAACGAGCCAGGTTGCTTCGGCCGATAATTTGACGGACGAATCCGCAATCGAAGCCGGCGGCGTGATCTCCTGCAGGAGCATCACTTCGTTTTCGTAGCCGTAGGTTTCGATGTCGCCCGGGTCCATCATCCGGAACGGGATCGGCCACTGGATTTCGCCCGCCTTCCAACCCGGCGGCAGGTTCCATTTGATTTCGCTCGGCAATCCGGCGTCGCCGGAAAATTTCCAATAGGTATGCCAGTGCGGCGCCATTTTCAGGAGAAGACCGGCCGTGAATGGCTTTCCTGGGACGACCGCGCTGACGTCGGCGAGCAAGCTGGCCTGGACCAGCTCGCGTCCTTCGTAGGTCTGGGCGCGACTCGGCTGCGCTAGTCCGAAAAGTAAAACAGCGGCAAAGATTGCGCCGTGCAATCGGCGCCAGGCGATCATGCGATGATCTACCATCAGCGCACGGCTCCGGCAACGTGGCGCGCCCATTGGCTCGCGGTCTGCTCTCAATTCCTCCATGCGAACCTTCCTGGTTTTACTGTCTGTGGCTGTGTTAGACGGGCTTTTCCTCGCCCAAAAACATCACGAACAAAAAATCGCCAGCGCGCAAGCTGTCGCGACGCAAACAGCCGCTCCGCGCAAAGTGAGCGAGCACAATTGGATGAAGAACTCGCTCGATACGACCAACAAGGTCAAGCAACAGGTCGCGCAGCAACGCAAAGACGACCCGACCCGCTAAGAGGACTTGGGCGGACCGGCCGGCAGGGCCGTCGCTTTATTTCACTGCCGCGATCTGAGCTAGCTTCTGGCGAATCGCCGCCTTGAAATCCGCGGTCGTAAGCGCTTTACCGGAAACGGCAGCCGCCTCGTCCTGTCCGAGTTTCGTCACATCCGACATGGGCGCGCCACTATCCTTGGCCACAGTCTCCACACCGCCGCCCTGATCCTGAATATGAAAACGTCCGTGCATGATGCCGACCAGTGGCACGAACTGCGTCCCGTTGTTCTCCACAAAAAGAATGTCGCGATCGCCGACCTTGAATCTCGGCGTATCCGTCGCTTCCATGGTGTGGCCGTCCACAGTCCCGCCAAACATCCGGATCGTGTAAGTGTCCCCTGCCGCGCCCTTGATCGAATCTTCGATCTTGAAAGTGACGTAGGTAACGATGTGACGCTCCGCGCCTTCGCCGGTCCATTGCGGACGCGTCTCAGTGACGGTGCCTTGGAAAATAAGCTCCGCCTGGCTGACGAGCTGGTCGAAACTGGGCGGGATGACGGTCGTAGCGCGCGCGGCGTTGACGGCGAGTCCGGCGCACAAAATCAGGAGCAGCGAGCGAAGCAGTTTCATAACGTGGGATGGAATTGAGAAGTCGCCGGGTTCAGGCTGATTTCGCCAAATCGAACCTCGGAAGTTCGCACGAGTTTAGCGAAATATCTAGTCGTTGGGCGCATGGAAAAATTAGGGATCGAGATCGAAGACTTCCACCAACCCGACGCCGGAGCTGTTATCGACGCTGCGCACGATGGCGGTGTAGTTCCCCGGCCCAAGGGTGGCGATGATGGCGGATTCCAACGCGTTGACCGGCGGGATCGTTGCCGCGATCTCGCTGGTTTGGGCGCTGTTGGTCCAGTCGTCGTTCGTGGCCAATAAATTACCGGCGCCGTCTCGCAACTCTAAAGTCGGATCCGCCAAAACTCCGGCGAGTACGCCCGTCATGGAAGGCCCGAGGGCACGAATGATAACTTTTTTCGCGGAACCACCCTGCACGATCAAGCCGCCGATCATCGGTTCACCTCCCAGTCCCACGCGACCGCGCGTGGAAATATTTACCAGCCGCGAGCTGGTGCCATCCATCTCGTACGCTTCGATCAAGCCAATACCTTGTCCCCCGTTTTGCCCACTGACCACGGCGGTGTAACTGCCCGGAGAAAGCGTAACCATGATGGCCGATTCCACCGCGCTATTCGGAGCGAAGCCGACAGCCTGGATTTGGGCGGCCTGCGCGCCGTTGCCCCAGTCGTCGTTAGACGCAAGGACGTTGCCGGCGGCGTCATGCAATTCCAGAACCGGATTAGCCAGAGCCCCGACGATGCCGCTGGCGGAAAGGGATGGGCCAAGAGCGCGCAAGATCAATTGCTTGGTTTGCGAGCCTTGAATGATGAAACCGCCGATGAGAACGTTTTGGCTGAGTCCGACTTTCATCCTCGTGGAAATATTCGCGAGGTGAGATCCCGATGTTCCGGGCGTCGGCGTTGGAGTCGGCACCGGCGTTGGCGTAGGAGTCGGCAAAGCCGGCACGCCATACAAGAATTGGCCACCGGAGATGTCGTCCGCCGAAAGGACCTCCTGGTTGCTCACGATTGAATTCATGACCGCTACGACCTGTTGCCCCCCTTGGTCCGGATGCCCGAGCCCAAGACCGTGGCCGAGTTCATGAAGAAAAACCCGCCGGATGTCGGCGATGGCCGGTCCGTGGGCGACGAATTGCAAAGGGCCGCGATAGGAATCAAAAGGAATGGCGCGATTGAAGAGCGTATCCGATTCAAGCATGGTCGAGCCCGAACTGGAGTAATAGGTCACCGCCAGGGTGTTGGCGCCGAAGGCCTGGCCGAAGACAGAGCTTGTAAACACGACCGAATTCAAACGATCGCTGGAGGAGAGCGGAGCGCCTGGGTTCATCACGTTAGCGACCTGGACACGCCCGATTCTTTGATTCCACATCTCGGCCACCGGAAAGACGACGTCATCAAAAGAAGTATTGCCGTCCTGAAGTGTGCGTCCCGCGTTGCCAAGACCCAATTGCAGGAGAACGACGGTCCCGGAGGGCCAGCTCTTACCCTCGAGGACGTAACCCTTAGAGGTGGCAGAGAAACCGATGAGCGCCACGATGAAGGCCGACAGGGCGGACTTCAATGCGGGCGCAGGCGAAAAGGAAGACATTAGTTTATCAAGAAAATGAAGCCGAGGGCCGAACAGGCGCATCACCTTGATAGAGCAGATATCGTACGCAAATGCGGAAGGCAGAAAAGATTTTTCGCGCTGATCCGTAAGAAGACGTAGAGCGTTTGTGGCGATGGTACCGACTTACGGCACTAGGAAGATTTTTCCCGAATACGGATCCTTCACCTTCTGCCCCGGCGTGTAGCCCTTCACATCGACGTAACCGCCGCTGGGATCGAACGGGCTGAACACGTATCCCGGTTTGCCCGGCACTGGCTTCGCCGTGGGAATTTGCGTAGTCTGACTGGTCACAGTCTTCGGCGACAGGCTCGGTGACGGCTTCGACTTTTCGGTCGTCGTCGTGACTCGCGGACTTGAAGTCGGCGACGCGTTCGGACGCGGCTGATTGTGCGTCGTAACTTTGCGGCGTTCGGTGTCGCGATTTGTGGGCGCAACCGTTACCGTCCTACCTGGGGTGGTAACGGCATCGGAGGTCTCCGTCGTTGTTGTGGTGGTCGTGGTCGTGTCCGACGGCCGTTCGATATGCTTGCGCACATAATTAGCCGGCGCGTCGATCACCTTGAATGAGGTGACGGCGACATCGTGTGCCGCTCCGCAACCGCACAAAGCAATGGCGCCGAGCAGAAGAATCCCTCTAGCCAATTTCACGGCTCTACCTTTATCTCGCATTACGCTCACCGCCACAGAATTCCTTCACGTCGGCTACGAAATCATCAATCTCCTTTTCCGTGGACGACCAAGAACACATCAGCCGGTAAATATCCGGCTCGATGAATTTGTAAAAACGCCAGCCACGCTCCTGCAGTTGCGTGACGAGCGCATCCGGCATTGAGAAAAAAATCGCGCTCACCTCGCACGGAAAAGCCGGCGCGCGGCCCAGCACCGATTGCAATTTCTTCGCCAGCATTTGCGCACACTTGTTCGCATGCCGCGCGTTCTCCAGCCAGACGTTGTCGCCGAGTAATCCGATCCAGGGCGCAGCGAGAAAACGCATCTTCGAAGCGAGCTGACCGGCTTGCTTCGTTCGGTAATCGAACTCGTACGCCAGTTCTTTTTTGAAAAACACCACGAGCTCACCGGCCGCCGTTCCATTCTTGGTTCCGCCAAAACAAAGGACGTCGACGCCGGCTTCCCACGTGATCGACCTTGGCGTGCAAGCCAGGGCTGCCACCGCATTGGCGAAACGCGCGCCATCCATGTGCACGAGGAGCGAGTTTTGTCGCGCAAACTCCGAGATCCTCTCGATTTCGTGGCGTTGATAAACAGTGCCCAGTTCGCTCGCTTGCGTGATGCTGATCACGCGCGGCTTCGACGAATGAAAATCGCGATGTCGCCGCAACAACGCTTCGACCTGCGCCAGATCGAGCTTGCCGTTCGCGCCGGGCGTGGGCAGAAGCTTCGCGCCGCCGGAAAAAAATTCAGGGGCGCCGCATTCGTCGGTCTGGGTGTGCGCATACTCATGGCAGACGATGCCGTGAAAAGAACGGCAAAGCTGGGCCAGGGCGAGCGAGTTGGCCGCCGTCCCATTGAAAACGAAGAAGACTTCGCAGTCGGTCTCGAAGATTTCGCGCACGCGATCCGCCACGCGCCGAGTCCATTTGTCTTCGCCGTAGGAAACTTCCGCTTCCGCATTCGCCTCGGCCAGCGCGGACCAGGCCGGCGGACAAATCGCGGCCGTGTTGTCGCTCGCAAATTCGAAGCGTTCTCTTGCAGGCATCGCGGGTTTCCCTACGCGACTTCCTGCCACGGAGCAATCCAGCAGGTCCAGACCGGTCCGAAAATCGCCTGGCTGGAAGGTCCGGCGCTCGCCGGCTTCCGCCAGGCTGATCTCCTACCTCGCGTCCCCTAAACTCTATGTGCAACCGCGCAGCAGAAAAAACAAAAACAGAATCGGAATCGGAATGCCCAGCAACCATAACAAAATATATCCCGCCGCCGCCATTTCCTCGATTCGCTCTTTAAGTTTCATATCCCTTTTTTCCCTTTCTGTGATCGCTCTTATTTCGCAAGCGGCGCTGCGATTGCGCGTGCGAAAAAGAGAAAATTTTTCCGCGAACCGCTTCCGGAAGAACGACAGAAACTTACAAGGGTCAGGATGACCAGATTGCGAATTCGCCCCCGCCAGGCGCTTCGAAATGAAAACGCCGGCCACCGGGAAATTCAAAGATCGCGCGCGTGATTTTTCCGCCGAGCCGCGTCACCTCCGCACAGGCCTTCTCGAGTTCCATCGAATAAAAAACGATGAGCGACGCGCCGGCCTCGACGCTGCTTGTCGTTTTCGACGCGAAAAAACCGCCCGCCATGCGGCCGTCATCGAAGGAAGAATAATCCGGCCCGTAATCCTGGAACGACCAGCCAAAGAGCTGCGTGAAAAATTCCCGGGTGCGAACGAGATCCTTCGACGGCATCTCGATGTAATCGATCGTGTGGGGAAGCGAATTGTGCATCGGATTAATCCTGAAACTGCGATTCAAGAACGTCGAGATAAACTGAGATCGCATCGCGCCTGGACTGTTCCGGGCGAGCCGCGGCCTCGGCCGCTTTGAGATAGTCGGTGAACGCGCCGCTAGGGCCGCGCGACTTCGTGGCCTCGAACCAATTCATGTAGTCGTCGATCCCGCGCATCTGTTTGGCGACGGTCTGGCGCATCGCCGCCAGCCGTTGCAGGCGCGCCGCAATTCCGTTTCGCTTATCAGCGGCGAGGCGCGCGGTGATTTTCGCGTATTCGAAAATAATCGGCCGATAAATTGGATTGGCGCGAGTCGCGAGAGCGTTCAAATCGTAGGTGAGCGCATCGAAAACAATTTTCGCTTTCGGCCTCCGCGGGAAATCCGCGAACTCCCTCAGCTGATAAGTCTTGTCCGAAGTGCTGCCCGTGATTTTGAAATGCAGGGTCGCCTCCAGCATTCGTTCCGTTTCCGCCGCGCCGAGCAATTGATAAGGCCGCGGGACCGAAAGACGCGCGACTTGCGTGGTCCAGGATCGTTCCGCGTTCCCATCCACGCCGAACAATTCCGGAAAGTGGGTCCGGAGATCGGCCAGCGGATCGGTCGAAGCCGCCGCGAAGTCCGAGATGAATTTGGACAGACGGTGCGGCCCGTCCGGCGCGTGGACGAGCAAGTCGACCAGCGCAAACGCATACGCGCGGTAAAGCGCCCGGCCCGACGCCTCCAGCAAACCGGGCCGCTGATGCAGGAATTCTTCGAGCGGAACAATTTTCCCCGCTGCTACCGGCGCGACCAACAAATCTGTCACCGGCGCCTGCTCGAAGTCGGACGGCTGCGCCGATATTCCATCCACGAACCAATCCGGCGGTGAAGAATATGCCGTGCCCGCGCGGACGTCGGAGTGGCGGCGATACATCAGCTCCAACACGATGGCGCGCAGGAGTTCGCGCCGGACTTCCGGGCCGCTGACATCGGAAGCGATCGTCAGATCGAGCTGAAGCTTCAATCCGAAACCGGTCTGGCTGAAATTCAACGCCGCCGATGGCGCTTCCGGGAGGTTAGCCTGCGGGAATTGTGCGTTGATTACGATCGGCGTCGTCCATTGGTCGCGTTGATCGAGCAGGCGCAGCAGATCGCTTTTCGCTTTTTCGGCGAGATCGCAGATCACGCCGCGCACCCGAAGGTCGGTCCCGTAAACAATGAATTGCCGGGAGGCGCTTACGCTCCGCTCGGGCGCATTCCCCGCGACTGCGGGTCCGAGCGCAAGCAGGAAACCCGCGCAAACAAATCCGCCGCGAAGGGACACGAGCACGCGCGAGAGAATCGCAAAGCGCGCCGCCAAAGGCGAGCCGAAATCAGTTTCAAGGACTGACCGGCGGCTTCGGAGTCAGGACCACTGCCTGCGGATGAAATTCGATCGAACCCATTTTGGCGACCGCCTTCTTTTCCCGTTCCAACGCCGACCACAAATCCGAAAACATGATGTCGGCGTATTGCATCACGGCAGGATGAATCGGCATTCGTCCGATACTCCCGCCGATATTTGAAGCGGTCAGCTTCCCGTTTTCCAGCGCGACCTTGCTGGAGGTGGCGCTAAAGAACGAATAACCGAAGAGCGAACGCTCCGCGGTCACCCGGCAGACATTTTCATCGAAATTGACCAGAGCGCGCTCAAAATCGAACACCTTGCTCAAGGCCGCTTGTTTGCTTTTCAACGCGCCCGCGAGATAAGCATTCACCTGGGCTTCGGTGTAGCGCAGCGGCGCCGCGTTGTGATTCATCGCCGCGTTTTCCAGATCCATATTGATCTGCGGAGGAAATTCGCCGGTGCCCGGTTTGGTGCGCGGCGGGACGTCGGGAGGCAGCGCCATCTGGATCAGCGCGGCGACGGCGCACGCGCCGAGAACGATCTTGCTCACTTTGAAAAATAGAAGGCGCAGCTTGATGCGGCCCGGGTCGAACATCTGGCGCAGCCGGCGCTGCGTGTCCTTCACGTCCTCGCCCTTCGACGCCACTTTGGCTAAAGCCGATCGATCCAGCCGCGCCCCGCAATCGTGGCAATAAATTCGCTCGGGCTCGTTTTCGCGCCGGCATTCGGGACAAACTAACTTGATCATTCGGTGGATTGCTTTTTCGGTTTCGACTCAGGAGATTTCGCGGGCGTCGCGGTGGTCGATGGCGTCGGGCTGCTGCTGCCTTCTTTGGCGCCGCCAGATTTTTCACCGGCGGCCGCAGGCGCGGCGGGCGCTTCTTTCTTCGCGCCTTCCTTGTAATTATTGCTGCGGTAATCGGTGATATAAAATCCCGAGCCTTTGAAGATCAATCCCGCTCCCGTTCCGATCAGCCGCTTCACTTTTCCGTGTCCCCACTTTTTTTGGCGGCAAAGTTCCTTCGGACACTCGCGCAAGACTTCATCGCGCATGGACTGGACGGTCTCGAAAGTCTTTCCGCATTTCTCGCAGGAGTATTCGTAAGTGGGCATGGCGCACGGCAAGCGGCGAACGGTCGCCAATTCTCTCCCAGAAAAAGCAGAATACAAGCCATCCCCGCGCGCCCGCGCCTTCGCTTTGCCGCTCCTTCGTTCCCGGCCGTCACCTTGACTTTCAACTCTTCGAGCGTTAAAGGCGTCGTTCCAATTTCGCTTATGTCTCACTCCATTTTTCGCTCGTTATCGCTCGCTCTTACCGGTGCCGTCGCTCTCCTTCTTGTGGCCTGCGACGGCGATGACCCGAGACTTGCGGCCCAGTCGCAATATCTGGGCGGTGTCTATGGAAACAACCCGGTCTCCACTTCCGCTCCACGCGACAGCGTTTCTTACTGGGATGGTGATGGCGTAACCGGCAAGCCTTCCGTGAAAATCAGTCTCACCGAACAGAAGGCGTATTTTTACAAGGGCGGCCAGTTGGTTGGCATCTCGCAGCTTTCCACTGGTCGCGAGGGTCTCGGCACGCCGAGCGGCAAGTATTCCATCATCCAGAAAGACCAGGCCCACGTCTCCAGCCAATACGGCGACTATGTTGACTCCGCCGAAAACGTCGTCACTGCCAATGTGGACGTGAGCAAAGACCCAAAGCCGCCCGGCACTCATTTCAAGGGCGCCGCCATGCCATATTTTATGCGCATCGTCGGCGGAATCGGCATGCACGCCGGGTATCTTCCGGGTTATCCGGCCTCACACGGCTGCATCCGGATGCCGGAGTTCATGGCGGAAAATTTCTTTAAGTCCATCTCGACCGGCACGCCGGTGACGATCACCCATTAGCGCCGGCGGCCGCAGCGCCGCGGCTCCCGGCTTGCATTTCCATCGTCCGGAGACATGATCGTGTCCCGCCGAACTGCGCCATGATCATCATTACTCAACCGAACGCCACGGAAGAACAGATCGACCGAGTCGTGGCGCGCGTGCGCGAGTTTGGACTCGACGTGCAAATCAGCCGCGGCGCCTCGCGCGTCATCATCGGCGTGATTGGCGCAGAGGATCGCATCCGCGAAAAGCCGCTCGCCGCCATGGCCGGAGTGGAAGCGATCGTGCCGCTGGAGAAACCGTACAAGCTCGCCTCCTTTGAATTTCGCGGCGCGGCTGCGCCCGTCTCCGTGGGACGTGTGAAAATCGGCGGCGATGAAAGCGTGGCGCTGATTTGCGGGCCCTGCGCCGTGGAAAGTCAGGAACAGATTTCATCCATCGCCCGCATCGTGAAAAAACTGGGCGCCAACGTGCTGCGCGGCGGCGCCTTCAAACCGCGCACTTCGCCCTACAGCTTCCAGGGTTTGCGCGAGGAGGGCCTCCGTTTTCTCGCGGAAGCGCGGCGCGAAACCGGTCTGCCGGTCATCACTGAAATCATGGACGCGCGCGATCTGGCCATGGTGGAAAAGTACGCGGACTGCCTCCAAATCGGCACGCGCAACATGCAGAACTTTTCGCTTCTGAAAGAAGTCGGTCGCAGTCATCTGCCCGTGCTCCTCAAGCGCGGGTTCAGCGCCACCATCGGCGACTTGATCATGAGCGCCGAGTACATCCTGAGCGAGGGAAACATGAACGTGCTCTTGTGCGAGCGAGGGATTCGGACGTTCGAAAACGCCACCCGTTACACACTCGATCTCAACGCCGTCCCCATCTTGAAAGCGAAGACGCACCTGCCCGTGGTGGTGGATCCGACTCACGGCATTGGCCTGCGCGATTTCGTGCCGCAGATGGCGCTGGCCGCGGTCGCCGCCGGTGCCGACGCGATCATGATGGAAGTGCACGACTCACCGCAGTTCGCCAAGAGCGATGGCGAGCAAGCCATCGTGCCGGAAGTCTTCGCCGATCTGGTGCCGCGGCTGCGCGCCGTTGCCGAAGCGGTCGGGCGGAGAATGTAGATCTCCCCTCCTGATCCTGATCATGATCCTGATCATGATCCTGGTCATGATCCAAAGGGAGCGATTAGGATCAGGATCACGAGCATGAGTGTCGGCAGGAATCGCCTCATTGCAGTTCGCTGCGATCCGGCGAAACATTGCCGGTGGAAGATTCTTCGAGCGATGACCTCCCCTCGATCATAACGCGCGCCGAATCGATCTCGCAAAAACTGCGCGAGATCGAACAGGACGCGCGGCCCGTCACTTTTTCGCACGTTACCGAAGCGGCGCAGCCATTCCTGGTCGCCGCCATCGCCGGAAAAATTCGTAAAACATTCTGGGTCCTCTGCCCGAATGTCCGCTCCCAGGAATTGCTTTATGAGACTCTGCTAAACTGGTTGCCGGACGCGCTCTTCTTGCCGGAAGCGGAGTTTGCCGCGGTCGAAAATATTTTGCCCGATCCGGAAATCGCGGCGGAACGGCTGGCGCTATTGAATCGCGTTCAGCGCGAGAAAGGTCCGCACGTTATCATCGCCACACGCGCGTCTTTGGATCAGCCGGCGCCGAATCCGGCGGCGCTGAATTCCGCCGTCCTCGGATTTCGCCGCGGAAAACGCGAGCCGATGGAGCGGACGATCGAGACGCTCGCTCGCGCGGGATACGAACGCGTTTCACAGGTCACAACGCGGGGCCAGTTCGCGGTGCGTGGCGGAATTCTGGATGTTTTTTCGTGGCAGGCGCAGCGACCGGTGCGCGCGGAATTCTTCGGCGACGACGTCGAGTCGCTACGCGAATTCGATGTGGATACCCAGACTTCCATGCGCAATCTGCAAAACCTCGAGATCCTGCTCGGAGCCGCGGACGACCAGACCGGCGCCGTGCGCGATTACATCGGCGTCAACCATCTCCGGATCGCGATCGAGCCCGATGAAAGCAACGACGCCGATGTTCTGATCGGCGAAGCCTGGCTTGGCGGCGACGAGCCGGAGGATTTTCGCGGCGCGTTCGACAATTGCGACATCGGAGATTTCGCCGTGGGCGATTTCATGCTGGTGGAAGCGAAGCGCGGACAGTTCTCCGCGCGTTTGCGGGATTGGCGCGCGGCGAAGTTTCGCATCGTCATCTATTTCCAAACCGAAGGCGAAATCGAGCGGTTCCGCGAAATCATGGGCGACGCGCTCGCCGGCGTCGAACTGCTCGAAGGCACTCTCTCGCGCGGGTTCGTTTTTCCCGACGGCAACCTCGTGGTTCTCTCGGCCGCGGAGTTATTCGGCCGCTACACCGCCCACGGCCGCAGGCGCCTGCAGCGCGCCGAAAAGCTCAGCCGCAACCGCGTCCAAATCGACTTCAGCGAGCTGAACGAAGGCGATTTCGTCATTCACCTCGAACACGGCGTCGGGCGGTTTCTGCAATTGACCCGGATGCCGACGCCGAGCGGCCAAATGCAGGAAGTGCTCGCGCTGGAGTTCGCGAACGAATCCCGGCTCTACGTTCCGCTCGAGCAGGCTTATCTCGTTTCGCGTTACGTCGGGGTCGGGAAAAAATCGCCGCCGCTGAGCTCGCTCGCCGATGCGAAATGGGCGCGCGCGAAAAAAAACGCGGCCGCTTCGATCTTCGATTACGCCGGCAAAATGCTGGCAGTGCAGGCGGAACGCGAAACGCAGCTCGGCCATGCTTTCGGTCAGGACAGCAAATGGCAAGGCGAGTTCGAGCATTCCTTTCCCTTCCGCGAGACGCCCGACCAATTAACGGCGATCGTCGCCACCAAACGCGACATGGAAAAAACGCGTTCGATGGATCGCCTGATTTGCGGCGACGTCGGTTTCGGCAAAACGGAGGTCGCCATTCGCGCCGCGTTCAAGGCGGTGATGGAAGGAAAACAGGTGGCCGTCCTCACGCCAACCACCGTTCTCGCGCAGCAGCATTTCGAAACTTTCCGGCAGCGCATGCTCGACTATCCGGTGCGCATCGAAATGCTCAGCCGCTTTCGTTCGCAGGCCGAGCAGCGCAAAATCCTGAAGCTGCTTCGCGAAGGCGGCGTCGATATTGTCATCGGCACGCATCGCCTCATTTCCGGCGATGTCGCTTTCAAGGATCTCGGCCTGGTGGTGATCGACGAAGAGCAGCGTTTCGGCGTTCTTCACAAGGAAAAATTCAAGGAGCTGTTCAAGCTCGTCGATGTCCTCACCCTTTCGGCCACGCCGATCCCGCGGACCCTTTATCTTTCGCTCGTGGGCGTAAAAGACATGTCCACGATCGAGACCGCGCCGCTCAATCGCCTCCCGGTCGAGACCGTGGTTTGCGGTTACGACGAGCGAATTATCCGCGACGCCATCAACCGCGAACTGGAACGGCAAGGCCAGGTCTATTTTCTGCACAACCGGGTGCAATCGATCGAGAAGGTGCGCGATCGAATCGTCGAGCTCTGTCCGCAGGCGCGAGTGGAATTTGGCCACGGTCAGATGGACGCGGACGAACTCGAATCGGTCATGGCGCGCTTCGTCGCGGGCAAGATCGACGTGCTGGTCTGCACCACCATCATCGAGAGCGGCCTCGATATCCCGAACGCCAACACAATTATCATCGACCGCGCCGATCGCTTCGGCCTCGCCGATCTTTATCAATTGCGCGGGCGCGTCGGCCGGGCCGAGCACAAAGCCTACGCCTACCTCCTTCTTCCGCGCGAGATGATGACGGTCGGCGCCGCGCGCAAACGCATCAACGCGATCAAGCAATACAGCTCGCTCGGCGCCGGCTTTCGCATCGCCATGCGCGACTTGGAAATTCGCGGCGCCGGCAGCATTCTCGGCACCGCGCAAAGCGGCCATATCGTCGCGGTCGGTTTCGATCTCTATTGCCAGCTCTTGAAACAAGCAGTCGCGCAACTAAAGGGCGAAAAGTCGCGGACACGACTCGAGGTCGAAGTGCGTCTCGATTTCGTCGCGACCAACGAAGCGGAGTTCGCGCAGCTCGGGCCGGAAGCGCGCGTGCCGGCGTTCATTCCCACCAGCTATGTCGCGGACCACATGTTGCGCATCCAGGCCTACCGGCACCTCGCAGAAATCACCACGCGCGAACAGGGAGACCGCCTCCGGAAAGAGTGGCGCGACCGCTTCGGAAAGTTTCCCCCGGCGGTTGACAATTTGCTCACTCTCACCGAAATCAAGCTCTCCGCGGCCAAGGCCGGCGTCACTCGAGTCGAGGTGCGCGAGGATAAATTGATGCTGACCCGGCGCGGGGATTTTCTGCTTGTCGGGGGCAAATTCCCTCGCATAAGTACCAGTAGAATCGATCGCCAGCTCGCGGAGGTTTTGGAGCTGATCAAAAAAATCTAAATCATGATTCGCCCGTTTTTTCTCGGTCTTTTGGTCGCGGCGACCCTTCTGGTTTCGCCGCTCTGCCGGGGCGCGCTCGCAGCCGAAGAAGAAGCCAAAGTTATCGACGGCATCGCGGCGATCGTGAATGGCGAAGTGATCACCTACTCGCAAGTTCGCGGAGTCTCCGCGCCCCGCGAGCGATTGCTGCGCAGTCAGTTTACCGGCGACGAGCTGGCTAAACAAATCAAGGAAGCGCGAGACCTGGCCCTCAAGGATCTGATCGATCGCCAGTTGATCGTGCAGGCTTTCCGCAAAGAGAAATACGAATTGCCGGGATACTTCGTGGAGCAACGCGTGCAAGACATCATTCGCGAGGATTTCGGCGGCGACCGAAACACGTTCATCAAGACCCTGCAGGCGCAGAATTATTCGCTGAGCGAATTCAAGAAAATGGAGATGGATAAGATCATCGTCCAGGCCATGCGCGGCAAGAACGTCAAGCCCGTGACGATGATTTCGCCGACGAAAATCAACGAGTATTACGCGAAGCACAAAGCGGAATTCACCTCGAAGGAGCAGGTGAAGTTGCGCCTGATCATGATTCCGACCCATGCGGCCGAGGGGAATGCCGCCGCGCAAAAGGCCATCGCAGAGGAAATTCTCGGGAAACTCGCGGACGGCGCGCCGTTCGACCGCATGGCGCAAATGTATTCGGAAGACAGCACGCGCGATCTCGGCGGCGATTGGGGCTGGGTCGAGCGCAAGACGCTGGCGGGGCCGCTGGAGAAAGTTGCATTTAATCTCCCGACCGGGCGAGTCAGCCACGTGATCGAGCTGGGGCCGAACTATTACATTCTGAAGGTGGAAGAGAAACGAGGCGGCGACACGCCCTCGCTGGCCAAGATGCGTCCGGAGATCGAAAAGAAATTGATGCAGGAGGAATCGCAACGGCAGCAGGAGCTCTGGCTCGCCGGCCTCCGGCAGAAAGCCTACATCCGGACGTTCTGATTCGACGCGGAAGCTTCGTTCGCTTCTCTGACTCTCCACCTGCCGCGATCCATCTTGCGGCTCGCGGCCTCGTTGGTGAGAATGCGCTACTTTGAAACGCATCGGCATCACTCTGGGCGATCCTGCCGGCATCGGTCCCGAGATTGTGCGGGCCGCCCTCGCCTCCGGCCGATTGCCGGCGGATGCGGAGTATTCGGTCATTGGAGAACCAGTTGACTGCTCGTTAGGCAAACCGACTAAGGAAACAGCGCACGCTGCACTCCGCGCCCTGGAAGAAAGCGTGGCGCTCGCGCGCCGCGGGGAGATCGACGCGGTCGTGACCGGGCCGATCCACAAGGCCCGCATGTATGAAATCGGTTTTGCCTTTCCGGGCCAGACCGAGTTCTTCGCCGATCGGTGCGGCGTCAAGAATTTCGCCATGCTGCTGACCGGCGGAAAACTCACCGTCGCGCTCGTCACCGCCCATCTTCCTTTGCGCGACGTATCCGCGGCGTTGAAGAAAGATGAGATCGTCCGCGTCGGTTTGCTCCTCGCTGATTTTCTTCGCCGGCGGCGAATTGCCCAGCCACGGATCGCCGTCGCTGGCCTCAATCCTCACGCCGGCGAGTCCGGCGCCCTGGGTCGCGAAGAGATAGAAACCATCTCCCCCGCCATCGAAGAACTACAATCCGCATTCCGCATTCCGCAATCGTCTCCGGCCCCTTCTCGCCCGACACGGTTTTCCACAATGCTGCCAACGGCGATTGGGATGGCGTTCTCTGCATGTATCACGATCAAGGTTTGATTCCGTTGAAGCTCCATGCCTTCCATGAAGGAGTGAACGTCACCCTGGGTCTTCCCTTTCCGCGCACCAGCCCCGACCACGGCACCGCTTTCGAAATCGCGGGCAAAGGTGTGGCCCGACCCGATAGCATGATCGCGGCAATCAACCTCGCGGTGGAACTCGCACCGGAAAATTCCCCCTCATGAAAAACGCGCGCACGTCGCATCTCCTTCTTTTGTTGATGGTGGCAATCGTCCTGGCCTGGTCGGGCTGGCAGCCGCACGACCGTTTCACCTGGTGGCTGGAAGTCGCGCCCGGTCTCGCCGCCATCGTGCTTCTCGTTGCCACTTACCACCGCTTCCGGTTGACGACTTTGCTTTACACTTTAATCACCCTTCACATCTGCGTCCTTTGCGTGGGAGGGCATTACACCTATGCGCGCGTGCCCTTCTTCGATTGGCTGCGCCCGATCTTCGGCTGGCAACGCAATCACTACGACCGCCTCGGTCATTTTCTCCAGGGATTCGTGCCGGCCTTGATCGCGCGCGAGCTGTTTGTGCGGCTCAACATCTTGCAGCGGAAAAAATGGATGCCCTTTCTGATCGCCTGCGTCTGTCTCGCCATCAGCGCCTTCTACGAATTGATCGAATGGTGGATGGCGATCCTCACCGGCAGCGCCGCGAACGATTTTATCGGAAGCCAGGGCGATGTCTGGGACACACAGGGAGATATGTTGATGGCGCTGATAGGCGCCATTTGCGCGCTCTTGTTCTTCTCCCATCTTCACGATCGCGCGCTGCGCCGGCTTAGCGCGGCAGAAGAAAACGTATCGTGAGAAAATATCTTATCGTCTTCAACCTCGGGCTCCAGAACACGTTCGTGTATCGCTGGAATTATTTTCTCCGCGCCGTCTTCGGCCTGATTCCCCTCGCCGGCACGGTCTTTCTCTGGCGCGCGGTTTTTCGAGAACCGGGTGGCGGCATGAATGGCTACACCTATGGCTCGATGATCTACTACTACCTTCTTACGATCGTAGTCTCGAACCTCGTCACTCCCACAGAAGACGAATGGCAGATCGCCTCCGACATCCGCGAAGGCCAGATCAACTCCTTCCTGACTAAGCCGGTCAACTACCTCGCCTATCGCTTCAGCATTTTCCTGAGCGGCCGTCTCGTTTTCACCGCGGTTACCATCCCGCCGATCGCGCTGATTCTATTTTATTTCCGCGACTACCTTTCCCTGCCGTCGCACACGCTGACTTACTTTTGCGCCTTCCTTTCACTGGTCATGGCCGCGCTGATGCAGTTCTTCATCACCTACACTCTCGCGCTCTTCGCCTTCTGGATTCTGGAAATCTCCACCATTGTTTTCATCGTTTACTCCTTCGAATATTTTCTCGGCGGCCAGATGTTTCCGGTCGACATCATGCCGGCCGGCATCCAGGCCGTGATGAAATGGCTGCCCTTTTATTATGAGTTGTTTTGTCCGATCGCGATTTTCATGGAACGCCTGCGCGGCGCGGAGATGGGACAAGCTCTCGCGATCCAGGCCGGCTGGGTCTTCCTAACCTGGTCCGCCGCTCGTTACATGTGGAAGCGCGGGCTCGGCCATTATCAGGCTGTAGGTGGATAGATCAAAGAGTTTGATCTTGCGGGTTCACTGAAGGGGATTAACATCGCGCTTAGTGCACCTTTTTAGCACACTCTCCCCGGTAACGACAAGAAATAGACGCCCCGATGACGCCTTTGTTTGCGTCATTATGCCACCAAATTCTCGTTAGGCCTTCTATGCGTTGCTCACCTTTAGTGATTAGCTTCTTGGGGATCGCTTTCACCGCGAGTTGGGCCGCCGATCCAGAGTATTCACGCGAGGTCCGACGGTGGAAGAGTGTCACCCCCCCTCCTGAAACTGACGAATACCGCCTGACTGCTTGGTTCGAGGCTGCTTCAACCCTCTCCAAATCGTATGAATGGCGCGTCTTCGTCGAGCACGATCTAGTCTATGCGCAGCTCGCGTCCGAGCCACGCCCGGACAACAAGGAGCGCCCAAAATTCGAGCCGAAAACGGAGGACTTTTCCGCAGGGCCTGAAACCGCATTTATGCGCGTTGATGAGGGCTGGCTTGTAGGCTTCAATCAAGGCGAGTTTGGAGCCGCGCTCTATTGGTTTAGCCGTGACGGGAAACAGAATTACAAAATCTCCGATCACCAAGTGGTCCACTTTTTTTCCAGCTTGGACGGTCTCTACGCCATCCAAGGCTTGGACCATATGGGCTATTCCCGCGGCTCCATTATCCGGATCGCTCGACCCGAGGCCGGTGAGCGCTGGCGGGCCTCCACCGTCGTGGAGTTACCAGCCGCACCGTGCACCATCTCGACCCGCCGCGATGGCACAATGTTCGTCACGTCTCCAAATTCGATCGTTGCAATCAGCCGCGACCGGAAGAGCACCACATTGTTGCAAAACCCGTGGTGGTATCGTCCTACCTCGGCTGTTCTGTCGCCTGACCAGCAGAAGCTCTACATCGGCATGGATTACTTTGTTGGCGAGTTTGACATCCCAGAGAAGAAACTTCGCCTTCTTGTTCCATCGGACATCTTTCTCAAGCCATTCCGCGAAAGTGAGCAGCGTCTCAGGGAATATGAGGCGAAAAATAACATGCGCTTTTATCGACGTCCGCCGCGCAAATGAGTGGCGAATTCGGGATCAAAACGGCGGCCTAACTGTTGTACCTCGACACGTTGTCCGCAGTTTTGGGAAGTCTTGAGCTAGGAGGGAGGGAGTTCAAGGCGGAGTGAGGGCGGTGTCCAAGGAAATTGGGGTCGCGTCTAAATATTTAACATTTGGCAACCCTCAATGCCCTCCCAGCATGCGTCTCCTCACATAAGCGAACCTGCGCGGCCCTGCGGACACCTACTCCCGGCTTAGATGAAATAGGCGGTGGCGCCGACGACGACGCCGGCGACTCCCAGGCACATGCCCAGCCACCAAAACTTATGCGACTGGGCCAGGATCGAGACAGAGCAAATGACCACGGCGATTTGAAGAAGAAGCGAGGCCTGATCGCAGCGGTTGTTGATCGCGGAAAAGTGCGCCGCTTCTCCCGCAAGCCCTTCCGCCTTTGTTTTTATTTCGGCCTTCTCCACATCGTAACGCCGCGCCTCCTGGCCGAGCTTGATCGCCTGGCTTCTCGTGTCCCCGGCGCGTTCATCGGTCGACAGCCGCATGAGAATATCGCCGTGCATGGCCGCGATCTGGGCCTTGGTGCTCTTAGCCTGAAAATAGCCCCATTGGTCTAACGAGTCGCTGGTCTTGAGGATGGAGGAGGTCTTGGCGTTGTCGCCCAGGTTCGCCACGAATGAGTTGCTGATCGCGATGATGGCGATGGTCAGCGCGACCCTTTTTTCAAACGGGTCTTTCGCCGGCGGAATACTGGGCGTGTCTGGCATGCTAAGATTCTCCGCCTTCGTTCCTGGCGAGCACCCCGTCTACGTCAGCGACAAACGCGGGAATGAAGCCCGCCGTCTTGGCTTTTCGCCACCAGGCGCCGCCGCGCGGCGTCCGGAGCACCTCGCTCAAGAGCGGGCCGCACGTCAACTCGAACGTCCCTTTCGGGAATAAGCAGCGCTGCGTTCTGTCCCAGATATGAAAGGCCGCCCAGGCGTGTTCAGCCAGCATCTGCTCCATCCGCAGTTGATCGGCAGCGTCGAGGGCGCTCTCTCCGCGAAGGCCGGCGGTCATGAACTCCGCAATGTCGCGATTCCCGGCGATGGCCATGCGGATCACTGTCCATTGCGCCATCGTGGAATTGTGTTCGTCGCGCTGGAGCGCGGCAGTGTTGTGTCTGACCTGCAGGCCCACAAAAACAAGCGACAGAACGACGCCCACCGAGCCAATAATCTGCGCGAGATAAGATAATTGTTCGAGCGACATAAATGTTCAACGGAGAGAGTCGGCAGCAAGCCTATCAGGGCCGTCAACGAAAAGCAGCAGGTGGAAACTGGAAAGGAGAAAGGATAAGCAAACGCAAATCCCCTTCAGTCTTTCGCGCTCGCTAAGCCGGCTTCTTTCCAGGCGCGCATTCCACCGGCCAGCGAACGGACGTTCTCATACCCCATCTTCTGCAGGCTTTCCGCGACGAGCGCCGAACGGCTTCCACCGCCGCAATAACAAATGATCGACGTTTTCACGTCGGGAATTTGTTCCTCGATTTCCAACTCGATGACGCCGCGGCTGAGATGCTTCGCCCCTTTCGCGTGACCTTCGCGCCAATCGTTCTCTTCGCGCACATCGATCAACACCGCTTCGCCACCTTCCGCCTGGTTCAGCGCGTCAGTCGGTGAGATCTCTGTGATGTGTTGCTTCGCTTGCGCGACCAGTTTCTGAAAACGATTCGGTTGTGACATAGGCGAACTTCGGACGGCGGCATCGAAGGATCAACCGCGTTGAAGATTAGTTCTGGGGAGCGCACGCGTTCCGCGTGCTGGTTTCGGGGTGTCGCCGAAACAATCTTTCAAAAGTTCGCGATGGTGAAACACCATCGCCAGCACGCTGAAAGCGTGCGCTCCCCAATCTACCTTGTTGCTCCGCGCTCAGAATGTTTCGATTTCGTCGTTGCAGCGGCATCGGATACAGTCCGCCACAAAATGGGAATCTCATTCGCGCGCTGGTCTGCCATTCTGTTGCTGCTTCCCTGCCTCGCGCCAAGCTCGGCGCCGGCGAAGGAACTCGGCTGGCAACCGGAAAAAACCTGGCTCTTTGTCGTCGGGGTGTTGAGCTGGAAACACTCCGAGATTTATGGCTCGTTCCCGGTGAAGAACCGTCGCGATGCGGCGCTGGTGGATTTCTTTAAGCAAAGCGGAGTGCCGGAAACCCAGATCGTTTATCTCAGGGACAAACAGGCTACGCAGCAGCAGATCGACAGCGCGTTTCTCGCGCAGCTAAAGAAATTGCACGCGAACGATTTGCTCATTGTCTATTACGCGGGCCACGGCACTCAATCGGAGCGGGGCAACGACGTTTACCTCGCCTCCTACGACGCGGGCGATAACGAGGTAGAAGGCTGGTCGGTCAATTCGATCCCGGGCCAGATCAAGCGCGACAGCAAATGCAAACGAGTGCTTTGG
The DNA here is from genome assembly GCA_003244145.1 of Chthoniobacterales bacterium. Classification (GTDB taxonomy): domain Bacteria; phylum Verrucomicrobiota; class Verrucomicrobiia; order Chthoniobacterales; family UBA10450; genus AV80. Next base: position 1,007 of record QHBM01000140.1, on the reverse strand, counting down.
TTTCTGGACTGCTGCTACTCGGGCCAGGCCGCGCAGGCCATCGCGAAACAGAAGGACGGTCCCGCTTATGGCTGTGTGAGCAGCTCAGCCGCGAGTGAGTCGTCGACCGAGCATTGGACTTTTACGGAAGCGCTGCTCGACGCGATGCGCGGCGCCGCTTATGTGGACCTGAATCACGACGGCGCAGTTACCCTCTCGGAATTTGCGACCCACATCGAGGCGGACATGACCGCGGCGGAGGAACAGATCTCGACCTTCGCCACGACGAATGGGTTCGAGCGCGAGATGGTCCTATCTCACGCGAAACCGCTCGCGAATCCGCGGATCGGCGAGCGGGCGAAAGCGCGAGACAGCAACGGCGATTGGTATGCCTGCCGGATCGTGGAAGCGCGCGGTGAAAAACTGAAGATCCACTTCATCGGCTACGAAGAGGACGAAGACCTTTGGGTGGCGCCGGAAGATCTGGAACCGATCAAACCGGTGCGTTACGCCGCCGGATCGAAGGTGGAAGTGCTTTGGAAGAAGCGTTGGTATCCGGCGACGATCTTGAAAGCAAAGGATGGCGCGCACTTCATCCATTACACCGACTACGATTCGAAGTGGGACGAGTGGGTCCCATCCAAGCGCATCCGCAATTCGAAATCGTAATACCGTCGGGGCACTAAGGCCCTCCCACATTTTCACTCGTAGCGCAGGGCGTCGATCGGATCGAGCTGCGCGGCTTTGCGGGCCGGATAAAATCCGAAGAAGACACCGACACCCGCGCTGACCAGGAATGCGAGAATGATCGACGTGGGCGAGATGAGCGCCGGCCAGTTCTTCATCGCCGCGATGGTCTTCGCGGCGACGATGCCGGTGATGATTCCGATGATGCCTCCGACCGCGCTGAGCGAGATCGCTTCAATCAAAAATTGCGTGAGGATATCTCGGCCGTGCGCGCCCACCGCCATGCGGGTGCCGATCTCACGCGTTCGCTCGGTCACACTGACCAGCATGATGTTCATGAT
>QHBM01000021.1 GCA_003244145.1 Chthoniobacterales bacterium | reverse complement strand
GCCAGCTTCGGACCGATCCCGCTCACGTGATTCACCAGCAAACGAAACAGATCGCGTTCCGCCGCGGTCATGAAGCCATAAAGAATGTGCGCGTCTTCTCGCACGTGCAGATGGGTGAGAATCTGCACGGGCTGGCCAGCGGCCGGGAGCTTGTCGTAGCTGGAAAGCGGAATGAAAACTTCGTAGCCGACACCACCGACATTCACGATCGCTTGCGTCGGCAGAGCCGACGCGAGTTTGCCATCGAGAAATGTGATCATCCGTCGCAATCCCTATCAGACCGAATCTAAAACTGCAACTTACGGAGTCGGTTTCAGAATCAATGTGAGATCGGTCGGCCTTCCCTTCACGATGGTGAAACCTTGCGCCCGATACGTTTTCCAGGTGGGCGGAAGCTTCGCCGAGAGCGCTTGCGCGAGCGGCGTCGGGACGATAACAAAACGCGGCCCGGGCGCGTTCATGAATTGCTCGACCATGTCGGGATTGAGACCGCGGAAAAATCCGTGGGCGCGGCTGCGAAAATACCAGACCACGCTTGGCTCTGCGTAATCGACGTTCGCAAATTCCATGTCGGCGAGAAGGTCGTCGCGCGATAATTTGTAGAGCTCCGCGCTGGGAAATGTCTTCGCCAGCAACGGAAAGACGAACAACGCGACGGCAAGCGAGATCGCAGCGGCGGCGGTCGCGGCGCGCACCGGAAAACGCGAGACACCGGGCAAGGTAAAAAGATGCCGGGCCAGCAGAAGCGAGAGCAACGGAAACGCGGGCAGCGTGTAATGCGGCAGCTTCGTTTTCACCAGGCTCATGATCACAAAAACGATGAGCGTTCCGGAGATGAGGTATTTGTCGATGGCGTCTCGGTTTCGCCAAAGGTGCTTCGTCAACGCCGGCAATTTGATCGACCACGGGAAGAAACTGAGGAAAACCGTCACGAAATAAAACGGTAGGCTTGCGAGATAGGTGTTGAGCGAATTCGCGCCGTGGCCTTCGATTACGTTGAAGCTGCGCTCAACCACGTGACGTCCGATTCCGACGCGAAAGAATTCGCCGTTGGTGCGGACCAGCGCCGGAATTCCCCACGCACAAACGATCGCGAGCATTCCCAATATTCCGGTCACGAACCAAAACCGGCGATAGAATGTTCCACCGCGCACGAACAGCTTTGCGCTCGCGACGGTCAGGAGTGGAATCCATCCGAGCGGACCTTTGGCCAGGAAGGCCAGGCCCAGTGCGAAGTAGAATGCGAGCCGCCAATATTTGAGCCGGCGCTCATTCAATGGCGCGGGCGAGCCTAACGAGTCGGCGATCAATTCGAATCCGGCCCAATGCGCGGCGGTTACAAAAAAGACCAGCCACATGTCGGCAACCGAGGCCCGGGCGTGAATGAAGGTTTGGAGGCAAAGAGTGAAAATGATCGCCGCCCACCAGCCGATGCGTTCGCCTCCGAAGCGGCGGCCCCAGGCAAAAAGCACGAGCGCGGTCAGGGCGGCGGCAACGGCGGAGGGCAATCGCGCCGCGAAATCGTTTTCACCAAAAACCCGATAGCTCGCGATCTGCGTCCAATAAATCAGCGGCGGTTTGTCGAAGCGGTATTTGTTATTGAAGTAGGGAACGACGTAATCGCCCCGCTCCCGCATCTCCCGCGACGCCTCGGCAAAACGAGGCTCATCCCGGTCGACCAGCGGGATGCTCCACGTGCCGGCAACGTGCAGAAGCAGGGCGCCCAGAAAGATTAAGACGAAATTACGGATTGCGGGTGACAGAGCGGAATTGAAAGATACGCACGCGTGAAAGACAAACGGGAAATTCAAACGATCGCCGCCTTTCGCTGGTGGTACGTGCTTTTCTTCGCCGCGGGTTTGGCGCTGCTCGCCAGCTTTTATTTCGACGCGCAGGCCCAGGCCTGGATCGCGCAACATCAGAATGCCGGCGCGAGAAGTTTCCTGCGCGGCGTAAGCAAGTTTGGCGATTGGCCCGAGCATATTGTGCTGGGATTGATTTTGCTCGGGTTGGCCTGGTGGCGCGGTAGCAAAAGATGGATGCGAATCGTGATGGCGATGATTCTCGCCTGCGCGCTGGCGGGGATCGCGGCGCGCGTCGTGAAAATTGCCACGGGCCGGCCGCGGCCGGCTGCCGAAACCACCGCGACTTGGAACGGCCCAAGTTTGAAGTCGCGCTTCAATGCCTTTCCGTCCGGACACACTGCCGCTTCCGCGGCGTTTTTTGCGACGCTCGCGTTGGCCAGTTGGCGGATCGGGGCAGCGTGCCTGCTCATCCCGCTCCTCATCGCCTTTTCGAGAATGTATGTGGCGGCGCACTATCTCTCCGATGTCGTCGCCGGCGCGGTAATCGGGTTGTTGGCCGCTTATTTCGTTGTGCGTTGGAGGTTGCGAGCAAACGATGAGGCCGGACTCAACATCCGGAGTGGGCCTGTGGAAAAAACGCTGTAGCAACGCCGCTCTGTCGGCGTTCAGGACATGGCAGCCGAACAGGATCGGAAACGGCGACAGAGCGCCGTTGCTACAGCGCAGGTGGCTGCCATTCTGAACCGGCTAATGCTCAAAATTCTGGAGTGAAATGGCGGGAAGGTAAGCGCCACGCTCTTCCCGTTTCCACCAGGCGCCGGTCGCACGATGCTCGCTCCAGGTCGTGAAATGATAATCGTAAAGCGTGGCCCTGACATAACGCGGCGGGTCATTTGGGAACGGGTTGCGTTCCAATAACCGCGTGACATCGGCGTCGTTCTTGAGCAGGCATTGCAGGAAATGAACGAACCACGGGTTGTGCCGATAGGTTCCGAGCGCGGCGAACCACATTTGCCAATCGAGCCGCGGCTGATGCGGCGCCACCCAGCGCGGCGCTTGATTTAGATCGCCCGGTTTCCAATTGAATTCGTACGGCAGCCACTCCGCACCATCGGCGCTGCCTTCCACGATGATCTCCGGCCGCGATTTCGTCATGACCCGGAACAAGCCGTAGCCGCTCACGATTCGAAATGGTTCGACGTAGCTGTGAAGCGCTGCGATCGGCCGCGGCCAGCTCGCTTCCGGTTTAAACGCGCTGGAGATGAATGCCGCGTCGATCGGGAGAAAAAACAAAAGGACTATGACCGTCCCCACGCGCCGCACGAATCCGGTAGGGCGAGACTCTGTCGAGCCGGATCTTGCAACCGGCCCAGGCTCGATTTTCTTGCGCAGCCAAAACGTGTCATCGAGAAGCAAGAGGCAGAGCGCAATCGTGAGGAGATTGAAAAAACAATAGTTGCCGGTCAGCGCAATCAGGAGCTGCAACGAAATCATCACGACGCACGCGATGTGGCGCAGACGGCGCGGCGCCCAGATGAAGAAAGCGACCACGGTCTCGACCACCAGGACGAAGAGTGTCGAAAGCTGCCGGAACCACTCGGGCGCCTGGTGCGCCCACCAGCCGAAAATCGTCGGGAGCGGTTGCGTCTCGTAGTGATAATTCAACGCGGTCAGGTTCCACCAGGAAGGATCGCCACTGGTCAGTTTCACCACGCCCGACATCAGGATCAATTTGAAGAGAAGCAACCGGAGGAGGAAATGGCCCAGTGACGAAATTGGTCGCTCCCGCGCCGCTGTCATTCGCCAGCAGAGAGGAGCGAAGAAGATGGCGAGAAAACCGGTTTCGAGCAGCAGGATGTCCCATTGAAAACTGAGGAAAGTCTGGCCGGCGATGGTGAGCGACAGGTAGAAAACGAAAAGCAGAATGAGCGAAAAGCGCGGCAGAAAACCGGTCAGCAACGCAATCGAAACGACGACGCCCGCCCCGCAGAGAAAATGCAGAAACGCGTCGCTCGAGTTGAACCAGCAAAGCGTGGGCAAAAGAAACCAGGCGTCGGAGCCGAGCTGATCGCGCGCGGCGGAAAGATAGGCAGTGATCGGCAGCATCCCCCGCTCCCCGATCAAGCCATCCACCTGCATCCAGAGCGAGAGAAAGGCGATGAGGTAGATGCCGCCCAGCGATCGCAGAAACCAGCGGCGCGAATGGAAGTAGGTTGGCTGCCGGACGTCCTGACCCCAGAACAGGCGCGTGAAAAAAGAAGCAAGCTGGCGATTCCGAGCGACAAACCCGTAGGCGATCTCGGTGACGTCAGCGAACCCAGGAACGTGTTCGTAGCACCAGACCAACCAGCGGCGCCTGCGGTTTTGGCCTAACGAGCGGAAGACCGCCTCCGCCGCGCGGTAAACTTTCCCGTCGGTGTCGATGTAATGGACGGCGTTTTCGAAAGCCGCTCGCGGGATTTCCGGAAAGCGGGAGGCCGCTTCCTGAAATGGTGCGTACTCGACCGCGTCTCCGGTGAGATCGCGCCAGCGTTCGATCCAGCGCCTGCAGAAGTGACAGTCGCCGTCGAAGATGAGCAGCGGCTTGGAGGGCGCGTCGCGCACCGAGCGTTTGGTGGCGTCAGACATCAATGTCCAACGTCCAACGTCCAATGCCCAACGTCCAATGCCCAACGTCCAATGCCCAACGTCCAACGTCCAACGACAGACGCTGTAGCTGCGCCGCTCTGTCGGCGCGTTAGGCGGACACGGCGATCCCGCGGCTGCGGGACCGTGGCTGCAGCGCAAACTCCGCCCAGACCGGCGCGTGATCGGACGGTTCCTTGCCTTTCCGCATCTCGCGCTCGATCCCCGCGTCGGTGCAATGAGGCGCGAGCGATTTGCTCGCGAGAATCGCATCGATGCGCAGTCCGCGATTTTTTGGAAACGCGAGCATCCGATAATCCCACCAACTGAAAAGGCCGGGCTCGGAATGATGGAGCCGCAGGGTGTCGACGAAACCGGTCTCGCACAATTCCTGGAAGGCGGCGCGTTCGCCATCCGAGCACATGATCGCGCCGCGCCACAGATCAGCGTCGTAAATGTCCACGTCGTGCGGCGCGACGTTGAAATCGCCGCAGACCACAAGGTGCTCGCGCCCGTTTTCATTTCCTTGCAGGCAATTCCGCAAACGCGCGTACCATTTCATCTTGTAATCATAAGCCGGCGATCCGACCGCCTGCCCGTTGGGCGCATAGATGGAATAAACGCGGAGCGATCCGATTGTCGCCGCGATGACTCGCGCCTGCGGATCGACTTCTTCATCACAAAGCGCGGCGCGGACCTCGGAGGGCTTGATCTTGGAAATAATCGCGACACCGTTATACGACTTCTGCCCGTGAAACGCGGAATGATATCCGGCGGCGCGCAAATCCATCTCGGGAAATTGTTCGTCGGTGCATTTTGTTTCCTGGAGACAGACTACGTCCGGCTGAGTGGCGGCAAGCCAGGCGAGGAGACGTTCCTGCCGCTTGCGAAGCGAGTTAATGTTCCAGGAAACGATCCTCACCAGTCACAACTCCATCTCCACCCCCGGCGCCGGCACGATGACTTCCGATCCCGGTAACTCGGCGACGAGCTGCGTGCGGACCCAATGCACCGCGGGCAGGTCGCCATGCACCAGCACGATCTTTTTCGGCGCGAGCTTCTTCACGTAGCGAATAATCGATTCGCGCGACGCGTGAGCGCTGAATTGAAATTGCTCAATCTGGCAGCGCAACGGCTGCGCCGGCTCGTCCAGATCGAGCGAGACCAAATCTCCCGGCTTCGCCGCCTTCAGAATCCCAGCCGGCGATTCCGGATCGGCGAAACCGACAAAGAAAATCGAGTGCTCCGGACTTTCGAGAACGCGGCGGGTGAAAATGTTCGATAAAGTTTTCGGCGTCATCATGCCGCTCGAGAGCGCGTAGATCCGTCCGGCGCGCGCGGGCGAATCGTGAATCGTCTGTCCGTTGAGGACGAAAGGCGCAAGTTCCTCGAGCAATTGCAGGCGAGGCAAGAGCCGCCGCGTGGTCATCGCCCATCGATCGTAAATCTCCGTCATCTTCACGCTCAATCCGCCGATGTAGATGGGAAATTCGCCCAGCAATTTTTCCCGCCGGAATTTGTAAATCATCCCGAGCACTTCCTGCGTCTTACCCAAAGCAAAAACCGGCATGAGGATGCAACCGCCCCGACTGAAAGCGCGCTCGATCGCCTCGGCCAGGCGCCGTTCCTCCGCGGCGCGGGTGAATCCTTCCGGCAGCGGACTGTCGCCGCGCGTCGTCTCCATGATCAGGACATCGACGCCGGACTCGGGAAACGCGGCCGCCTGCGTCACTGTCTGGTCGTCGAAGTTCACATCGCCGCTGTAAAAAATCGTGCGGCCTTCGGCTCGGATCAGCACGCCGGCCGCGCCGAGGACGTGTCCCGCTTCTACGAACTCGACCGTGAGGCCGCCCTCTTCCTGCGGCTGGGCCCGTTCGCCCGCGAGCGTGAACGGCTGGCGGAAGGGACACGATTGCCAGCGGTCCGACGCGCGATCGGCTTCCCGATGGGTGAAGAGCGGATACATCACCATGCCCAGTTCCTCGCGCTGCCGCGTCATGACATTGACCGAATTGTGCAACAACGCGCTCCCGATCTCCGCCGTCGCTTCTGTCATAAAAATTCGCGCGTTGGGCTGGCGCCGCATCAAGACCGGCAGCGTGCCGATGTGATCGAGATGCGCATGCGAAACAACGATCGCGTTCAGCTTGCGATCGCCCAGCACCTGAAGATTCGGCAGCGACTCCTCGCCCTCTTCCTTCGGATGCATGCCGCAATCGAGGACGAACCGCTGGCCGGCGGCTTCAAGATAATAGGTGTTGGCTCCGATCTCGGTGCGCCGCGTGAGGTTGATGAACTTCACAGCGGTGAGGATGGCGGCGTCGGCCTAACCAGAGCAATCGCAAATTTCCGCGACCCCGTGTTGTAGCCGGGGTCGGGGATCCCGGTTGGGGAGCAAAGGACCGGGATCCCCGATCCCGGCTACAATTCACAACAATTGCTCGAAAATCCGCATCCAGTTTCGAAAGAGGATCTTCTCGATCTCGTCGTCGGCAAAACCGCGTTCGATCAATTTCCGCGTCACGTTCCGGCTTTGGGAATGATTCGAGAGCTCTGCAATAAAATGCGCGTGGGTGAATTGATGCTGAAACTTCTCCCGCTCCGCCGCGGACCATTGCCGAGAAACAAACTCGAGGAAATCGAAGCCGATCGCGACGCCATCGATCCCGATCAGGTTTCGGACGTGTTCCATATGATCGACGTAGCGATCGATTGTCGCCTCTTCCTGGCGCGGGCTGACGAGGACCGCGTTGATTCCAATCACGCCGCCGCGTTCGCCGACCATCTTGATTTGTTCGTCGCTGATGTTGCGCTCGATGTTGTAATACCGGCGCGCGTTGGTATGCGAAACGATCAGCGGCTTGGTCGCGATTTCGAAGATGTCGTTAAATCCGGCTGGGCTGATGTGAGCCAGGTCAATGATCACGCCGAGCGTTTCACATTCGCGCACGAGGTCGCGGCCGAAGTCCGTCAATCCGCCGCGGGGCGAACCGCTTTCGGCAAAAAGCGCGCCGTCTCCCGCGGCGTTGCGGCGGGCATGGGTCAATCCCACACAGCGCAGGCCAAGTTCGTAAAAGGCGCGGAGCAAATCGATGTCGGCGCCCAGCGGTTCGACCCCTTCCATCGTAATCAGAAACGCGATCTTGCCGCTGGCCCGCGCCTGCAAAATCTCCGCGTGACTTTTGCAAATGGCGAAACGGTCCGATTGATCGACTTCCGCATACAGCCGCGCGATCTGGTCGAGCGCGACGCGCAGAGCCAATTCCGGGAGATACCGATCGTGGAGGTAAAGCGCGGCGCCAATCACGCCGATACTGCCTGCCTCGAGGTCCGGCAGGATATCCATCTCGAGCACCTTCGTGCGTGTGCGTCGCTCGTACAATTCCATCAGCAAATCGAAGTGCAGATCGATCACGCCGTGGCGGTGAAGCCGATCGATTCGTTCTTCGATCTCTCTGCTGGCCATGGTCAGTTATTTTGAGGGGGATTGCCCGACCGGTTACGCGATCGGCGGCGGGATGTCGATGACGTTGGGTCGCGTGGCCCGATAGCGGTGCGGGATGACAATTGAAATTAACACCAGCAGCCAGATCGCGCCCAGCGGAAGGTAACCCGGGAGCCAGATGAGGAAGCGCGAGATGATGGCCAGCGCAATCAGGCAATAGGCCGCGGTGAACGCGATCGCGACGAGCACGAGATCGACCCGCGAAATATCGCGCAGCTTCACCACCGCCGCCGCGGCCAGGACCAGAATGACGCAATCGAAAATCCAACTGACGCGATGGACGAAGCTGTTGGTCTGGATCGTGGCGATGGTGGCGGCGAAAACATCCGGCGGCGAAAGCGGATTCGCCGGCGTTCGCGCCAGCACGATTTGGTCGCGCATCGATTCGAATTCGTTAGCCGTTTTTTGGCCGGCGTCGTGTTGTTGGGCCGCCAGAAGCAGATCGTTCAATCCAATTCGATGCGCCTTTTTCCCCGCATTCGGAGAGATCAACAAAGTGCCATCGGGGCGAATGGGAATCTTGCGCCCCTGCGGCAGGGAGATCTGCGAATCGAGATCGATCGTCACTTCCGATGGCGTCACCCGCAGCCAAAGCAGAATGGCCTCAAGGGCAAAGGATGGAATCACTTCTCCGCGATAACGAAAAAGGAGCGGAACATGAATTCCATCGGCAATTTCGTCGGGCAGATTAACGAACCCGGCCGTGGCGATCAGCCGCATCTCTTCGCCCGGTTGGCGGCCGACGCCGGAAAATTCCACCAGCTCGCCGCGCTTTCCCGTCACCTGAGTGAAGCCTTGAATTTCCGGCCCAGGCGCATCGGGATCGGGCGTGGTGGTTAACTCCGCGGCCAGCAGGAGACGCGGAACGCGCATGGCCTGATCGATAAAAACCTGCTCCTGATCTTTATCGCGGTCTCGCCATTTCAAAATATTTTCGAAGGCAACGACCGTGGGTTGAAAGGCCAGGGCGGACTGGAGGAAAAGCGCGAACTCGAGAGGCGACACCACGCTTCCGCCGGCGTGCGGAGAAGTTTCCGCGGCTTCTTTGGCAGCATCGCGGTCCATCAGTGTGTCGTGGCCGATCTCTACCACCGTAAGCGGCGCCGTCGGTCCATGCGGCTCCGAGTTTTTCAGGAGCCAGTTCAGAAAAAATTCTTCGGATTGCTCGAGCCTGGGCTCGCGCAAAAACAGAATCCCGAGCAGCAAAACCACCAGCATCAGCCAAAGAGTAGGTCGCTGCATCGCGGCAGAAGTGAAGGGGAAGAAGTGACGAGTGACAAGCGAAAGGTAGGGGCGATTGACTCAATCGCCCGGCCGGTTCGGTGAACCGCCCCTACCTGCTTAGCTCAAGCATGCGGAGAATCGGAATTTCGGCGCGCTGTCGCAGCGGCTCGGGCAATGTAATTTCCGGCGCCATCTTCAGGAGCGCCGCATGCGCTTTCTCCAGCGTGTTCATTTTCATGAAACGGCACTCGCCGCAGAAACAATTCTCGGTCGGTCCAGGAATGAAAATCTTGTCCGGCACTTCCCTTTTCAAGCGATGCAACATCCCGGCCTCGGTCACCACGATGATCTCGCGCGCGGGCGATTCCCGGGAAAACGTCACCATCTTTTCGGTCGAACAAACTTCGTCCGCGAGGAGGCGAACGGCATAAGTGCATTCCGGATGCGCGACGACGGGAGCGTTCGGATACATTTCCCGAATCTTGCTGATGCTCCGCGCGGTGAATTCGACGTGGATGTAACAGTTGCCCTGCCAAAGATCCATCTGGCGTCCGGTGCGCTCCATCACCCATGCGCCGAGATTTTGGTCGGGCACGAAAAGAATCTTCCGGTCCGCCGGCGCGCTCCGCACAATTTTTTCCGCGTTCCCGCTGGTGCAGATCACGTCGGACAGCGCTTTCACTCCCGCGCTGCAATTGATGTAAGCGATGACGTAATAATTTTTCTCGGCGTTCTCATCGAGAAACGCTTTCAGCTTCTCCGGCGGACACGACTCCGAGAGCGAGCAGCCGGCGTCGAGATCGGGAAGGAGAACGCGCTTGGAGGGGTTGAGGATTTTCGCGGTCTCGGCCATGAAATGAACTCCGCAAAAAAGGATCACGTCCGCATCCGTCTTCGCCGCCTGAAAACTCAGGCCTAACGAGTCACCGACGTAATCGGCGATGTCCTGAAGCTCGGGCACCTGATAATTGTGCGCCAGGATAACGGCGTTCCGTTCCCGCTTGAGCTCGGCGATCTCTTCCGCCAGATCGAGACCAAAGTTTACACCGACGCTTACCATCGACTAATATCATCGGATTAAATCCGATTTACAAACAACCGACCGGAGTTACCGCCTCGCTTTCATTGGCGCGGGCAAACTCGCCGGCTCGGTCATCCGCGGTCTCTTGCGCGCGAATTTTTGTTTGCCCAGCGAAATTATCGCGAGCGAACCGAATGACCAGTTGCGCTCGGTGCTGCGGGAAGCGGGTGTCGCCGTGACCACGAACAACGAAGAGGCCGCACGTTCCGGGAAAACAATATTGATCGGGGTGAAGCCGGCGGTGGTGCTAACGGTGATCCGCGAAATCGCTGCCTTCACGGAAAACAAGGTCGTGATCTCCCTCGCGGCCGGCGTGCGGATTCAAAATATGGAATCGGTCTCGGACGCGCGCCTGATGCGCGCGATGACGAACTTGCCGACAGCGATCCGGCGCGGGGCCACGGCCCTCGCTCGCGGTGCGCGCACCACCCTCGACGATTTTTTGTTGGCGAAGACGATCTTCGACGCGGTGGGTGTAACCGTTGAAGTCGCGGAGAGCCAGATCGATGCGGTGACCGCTCTGGCCGGCAGCGGTCCGGCGTTTGTTTATACTGTCATCGAAGCGCTCGCGCACGGCGGAGTCGCTACCGGCTTGCCCGCCGCGACCGCGACTGTGCTCGCTACCCACACGGTGCTCGGTGCCGCCCAGCTTGCAGTAGAAACGGCCAAGTCTCCCGAAGAACTCCGGCAAATGGTGGTAACGCCCGGCGGCACCACAGCAGCCGGCTTAGCGGCGATGGAAGAACTGCGGACCTCGCAGGGATTAGTGGCCGCAGTGCAAGCCGCGGCGGCGCGTGGTCAGGAAATGGCGCGCGAGTTCGCTAAGTAAAAGGCAGCGCGGCCCGCATCGCATCGATCGGCGCTTTGCGATCGAACCAAAGTTCGAATGAGAGGGCGCCCTGGTGAAGAAGCATCGTTAGGCCGTTTGCGAATTTCGCCCCGGCGGCTTCCGCTCCCGCCAGCAGCGGAGTGCGGGACGGATGATAAATCGTGTCGTAAACCATCAGGTGCGGTGCGAGCAAGGACGCGGGCAGCAGAGGAGGATCGGAGCGCTGCATGCCGACCGAAGTCGCGTTGATCACAAGATCGGTATTGGCCAGTTGAAAACGGAGCACTGCTTCATCCCACGGCACGGCTTGCAAGCGTGCGACCGGTCCCAGCACGCGCGACGCCGCAAAGTGGGGAGCTAACTCCGCGGCCAACTCCTTCGCTTTTTCGAAAGTGCGATTTACCAAAACGAGTCGTTCGCAATTCTCCAAAGCGCACTGCACAGCGATGGCCCGACCCGCCCCACCGCCCGCGCCCAGGAGCAGAACGCGCAGGTCGCGCAGATCGACGGAGAATCCGGTTCGAATCGCATGGAGGAAACCGGCGCCATCGGTATTGAATCCGACAAGTTTCTCGCCCTCGACCAACACAGTATTAACGGCGCCAGTCTTCCGCGCGCCGTCGTCCACCCCATCCAACAGGGAAAGTGCGGCTGCTTTATGCGGTAACGTCAGATTGATCCCGACGAAGTTCAGTCGGCGAATCAACTCCAGTGCCGGTTGTAATTCCTCCGGGCCAATCTGGAATCGGGCGTAACGCTCCTTGAGCCCCAACTTCTCCAAGGCGGCGTTTTGCATTTGCGGCGAAAGGGAATGAGCGACCGGATCGCCGAATATCCCGAGACGAATCTGCGACTTGGGCTTTGCGTCCCAATTCTTCAAGTCATCCAGCGTGTAGGTGTCCTTCACGATCTCGCGACATCTTCATCCAAGGAGCGGCGGTTGGAAACAGCCGTTCCTCGGATTTGCTGCCACGTGCGCACTTCTGCTACTGTCGCGCACGACAATGACGACACCGAGTGAGAACGAGTCCGCTGCGCCATCCGATTTTATTCGCGATGCCGTGGCGGAAGATATCCGCACCGGAAAGCGGAAACAGATTTGTACGCGCTTTCCACCGGAGCCGAACGGCTATCTCCACATCGGACACGCAAAGGCGATCTGCCTCAACTTCGGGATCGCGCACGAGTTCGGCGGCGTTTGCAACGTCCGCATGGACGACACCAACCCGACGAAGGAAGAAGCCGAATACGTCGATTCCATCATGTTCGACGTGCACTGGCTCATCGACGGATGGGCGAATAAGAATCTTGGACGCGCTCCGGGTTTTGCGTCGGATTATTTCGATCAGCTGTATACCTATGCGGTTGAGCTGGTGCGCAAGGGCAAAGCCTACGTTTGCGACATGACTCCGGAGGAAACCGACGAATACCGTCGCCTCGGCAAGGAAGGTCCATTTCGAAACCGCTCAGTCGACGAAAATCTGGATTTCCTGGCGCGAATGAAGGCGGGCGAATTCCCCGATGGCGCGCGTACGTTGCGGGCAAAGATCGACATGAGTGCTCCCAATGTGTGGCTGCGCGATCCGGTGCTCTATCGGATCCGGCACGCGGAGCATCATCAGACCGGCAACAAGTGGTGCATCTATCCGATGTATGATTTCGCCCACACCCTGAGCGATTACATCGAAGGCATCACCCACTCAGTCTGCACGCTGGAGTTCGAAGTGCACCGGCCGCTCTATGAATGGCTGCTCGAAGCGCTCGAGCTCCCGGCGCCGCGTCCGCACCAGTACGAATTCGCGCGGCTAAACATCAACTACACCGTCATGAGCAAACGGAAACTCATGCAGCTCGTGAACGACGGTCTCGTGAATGGCTGGGACGATCCGCGCATGCCTACGATCTCCGGCATCCGGCGCCGCGGCATGACGGCGAGCGCGCTGCGAGTTTTCGCCTACAACATCGGCATCACGAAATATCCGAGCATGACGGATGTCGCTGTACTCGAGCACACGGTGCGCGAGGAATTCAACCGGACTTCGCCCCGCCGTCTCGCCGTGCTCCGGCCGATCAAAGTCGTGATCACAAATTATCCGGAAGGTCAGGTCGAAGAACTGGACGCCGTGAATAATCCGGAAGACCCGGCTGGGGGCTCGCGCAAGATTCCTTTCAGCCGCGAGTTGTTCATCGACAGCGCGGATTTCACAGAAACGCCGCCGCCGAAATATTTTCGGCTGAAACCGGGCAGCGAAGTGCGACTGAAATACGCTTACATCATCAAGTGCGATGAGGTCGTGAAGGACGAAAACGGCGAGGTGATCGAACTGCGTTGCACGGCCGATCTCGAGAGCAAATCTGGCGGCGCGACTTCGAGCCGCAAAATCAAGGGAACGATTCATTGGGTAAGTGCGTCGCAGGCGATTGACGCTGAAGTTCGGCTTTACGACCGGCTTTTCACCGTGGCCGAGCCCGACGGCGACTTCAAGACGCTCCTAAATCCGCACTCACTCGAAGTGGTGGCGGCCAAATGCGAACCATCGCTGAAGGACGCTGACTCAAACGTGCGTTACCAGTTCGAGCGGCTGGGTTACTTCGCGCTCGATCCCGATTCGCAGCCGGGAAAGCTGGTCTTCAATCGGACCATCACGCTAAAGGACACTTGGGCCAAAATGGAGGGACGGGCTCCGTCCCGTCCCTGAATTGTAGGACGACACGGCGGTCGTCCCTCCATTAGAATTTGGAAAGCGCGCGATCGATGCGCGCGAGGACCTTGTCTTTGCCGAGAATCTCAAGCAGGTGGTAGAGGCTTGGGCCGGCGTTGCTCCCGGTGACGGCGAGACGTGTTGGATGAACTAACGCTCCGACTTTCACTCCGAGTTGCGCGGCCATAGCTTTCAACGCGGCTTCCAGATTAGCCGCGTCAAAATTCTCCACTGCGGCAAACGCTTCACGAACGGAGAGGAGTCGCGGCTTGTTCTCCGACACGAAATGTTTCGCGACGCCTTCCGCATTGTATTCGAACTCGTCGCTGAAATAGAAACCGCCATAGGGCGGCAGCTCGCTGAAGATCTTGAACTTCCCTTTGCAGGTTTCGAGCGCGGCGCGCACGTAGTCAGGAGAAAATTTTCCGAGATCGATTCCGGCTTTTTCCAACGCCTGGCGCGCAAGGTCGTGGAAGCGATCGTCGCTGAGTTCGCGCACGTATTCGCCATTCAGCCAGGTGCATTTGTCCAGATCGAACGAAGCATTCTTGCGATGGATTTTCCCGAGCTCGAACAAACGCCCGACTTCTTCGATTTCGATCTTCTCCCGATTATCTTTCGGCGACCAGCCGAGCAGGCAGAGGTAATTGCGCACGGCCTCCGGCAAGTAGCCACCGTCGATATAGGTGTTGATGCTCGCGCCCTGGTCGCGCTTGCTCATCTTGGAACCGTCCTTGTTCAGGATGAGCGGGATGTGGGCGAAGCGAGGCAGCGGCGCGCCAAATGCGCGGTAGAGCTGCACATGCTTCGGCGTGTTTGAAAGATGGTCTTCGCCGCGAATGACGTGCGAAATCTTCATCTCAATGTCATCCACCACGTTCACGAAGTGAAAAATCCAGGAGCCGTCGGGGCGGCGAATGGTCATGTCGGGATTCGTCTCCGGGCTGGTCATATCGAATTCGATGTGACCGCAGATCTCGTCATCGACGACGACCTTCTCGCGCGCGAAACGAAACCGGACGGCGCCTGCATCATCGTAAATGCGATCGGCGTCGCGCAATTTCTCCAGGTAGGTTTGATAAATCGTTTCTCGCTCACTTTGAAAATAGGGACCGAGGTCTCCGCCGGCTTCGGGCCCTTCATCCCAATCGAGGCCGAGCCAGCGCAGTCCGTCGTAAATCGCGCGCGCGGCTTCCTCGGTGTTACGGGCCCGATCGGTGTCTTCGACGCGGAGGACCAACGTTCCGCCCGTGTGTTTCGCGTAGAGCCAGTTGAACAACGCCGTGCGCGCGCCGCCGATGTGGAGAAAACCCGTAGGCGACGGCGCGAAACGAACGCGAATATCTGAGCTCATTGAATTCAGAGTTTAGCCACAGATGAACACGGATGAAACACGGATCGGATACTCGCCGCGGTGGGCAATTACTCGATGAAAATTTTTCCAGCGCGGCGACGGACGTGCAGATCGCGAGGCAAATTCGCTTTGGCCACCTTTGCTTTCGGTTCGAGCAAGGCTCGCACCCGCTCGATCGTTTCGAAATCCAGATCAGCCACGCCGCGAGACTGAAGCCAGTGGTGAATCGTGCGGCGCTGCAATGCCAGTGGTTGCGCCCGGACCGCGTTGGCGGACAGCTGGCTTACCTCGGCCTGGCTGGAATCGATTAATCCTTCCAGCCAATCAGCTTCATCCGCGGCGATGACGGCAGCCCGCCAAATGGCGGGGCGCACTTTCCGGCCAAGCTGCTTTTCGATGTAAGGGATGATTCGGTGTCGCATTCGATTGCGCACCGGGCCGAGCGTTTCGTTGGTGACATCCTCGCGAAATTCGAGTCGATGCGCTTTTACGTAAGCGTCGATTTCCTCCCGCCAAACACCGAGCAGCGGACGAACGATTTCCAGGGGAACGCCCGCCACGCTTCGCGAAGCGAGCACGCGCATGCCGCCAAAGCCCGCCGGCCCCGCTCCGCGAAATAAGTTAATCAGAAAAGTCTCCACCAAATCGTCGGCGTGATGTCCTAGGAAAATTGTCCGAGCCCGACGACGCCGCGCCACTTGCGCAAAAAATTCGTAACGCGCCGTCCGTCCCGCGGTTTCGATGGATTGCTTGCTGCGCGCCCCTAATGCCTTCACATCGGCGCTCGCAATCTCGGTCTCCAGTTTGTGGCGTTTCGCGACCCGGCGCACAAACGCTGCGTCCGACCGGCCCGCTTTGCCGCGCAATTTGTGATCCAGGTGACAGACAATGAGTTTGGCGTAACCGAGCGAGACCAGCCAATGCAACAACGTCACGGAATCGCGGCCGCCAGACACGCCAATCAGATAGCGCGAATTAAGAGGGAACCGCTCAAGAACCTCACGGTTCCAATTAGGACCGATTTGTCTGAGTCGCGGCATTTTTTTGAATGTAGAGGCGCTTGGGTCAAGCGCCTAGCCAACAAACGGGTTTGCCGCGGCGAACGCCTCTAATGATTGGACGATTTGACAATGAATGAACGTTCATTCATCTTCCGATCTTATGTCCCAACACCCGATAGATACCGGCGCCGATCGCCGCACCCAGATCCTCGAGGCGGCGATGGTTTGCTTTGCCAAGCGTGGCTTTCATCAGGCGAGCATGCACGATATCAGTGCCGAGGCCGGCATCAGCGTCGGGCTCATCTATCGCTATTTCGAAAACAAAGAAGCGGTCATTTCCGCCATGGCGGATCGGCACAAGAAAGAGATCCACGAGGTCCTGGAACGCGCCCGCCAGGCGCCGACGCTGCTGGAGTCGCTCGAAATTTTGTTCACGGCGCATTGCTGTGAAAATTCCCCGAAGGTGCTTTCCGCCTTCGTGGTCGACCTATACGCGGAAGCTTCGCGCAATCCGCAGGTGGCCAACCTCGTTCTCGGCGTCCTGCAGACATCGATGGAAGGCCTGACCGATCTGATCGCACGCGCGCCGGAAACACAAAAGTCGGCCCACGATCTTACCCCAAGTGAAATGGCCGAATTAATTTTTGCGGTCGGGCGCGGCATGTTGATGCGGGATGTTTTGCAGCCGGCCGAGCTGACTGCCGAAGAACGCCGGACCCGTCAGCTCGCGGTCACCCGCGGCCTTTGGCGTTTATTGTTTCAACCCGAAAACGCAGCAGCCTATGCATGACATCGCGAAACCAAAGTCCGGAAAATTTTCGATGAAACCAACGACCAAGTGGGTTTGGATAGTGATCGTCGGACTGGTTGGCGTCCTCCTCTTCTTCGGTGGGATCAAAGCATGGCAAATCATGACTTTGATTTCGTCGGGCAAAAAGATGGTGCTACCGCCTACGACTGTGACCAGCGCTGCGGCAAAAATGGGCGACTGGCAGCCGATGCTGACCGCAGTCGGCTCCATTTCCCCCGTGGAAGGCGCCATGATCAGTGCCGAGCTCGCCGGCACCGTGTCCGAGATTAATTTCAAATCCGGAGCGCTGGTGAAGAAAGGCGACGTCTTGCTGAAACTGGATTTTTCGGCCGAAGAAGCGCAAATGCGTTCAGCCGAAGCCGACGCGGAGCTGGCGAAGAAAGATTTTGAGCGCGCGCAGGATCTGGCCGCACGCCAAGTGATTTCGGCCGCGGAACTCGATGCCGCTCAATCCAAATACTCCCAGAAAAAAGCGGCGGTCGAAAACATGCAGTCGGTGATCGACAAGAAACAGATCCGGGCGCCTTTCGATGGGACGGCGGGAATCCGCGCCGTCAATCCCGGCCAGATGGTCAAGGTGGGCGATCCTTTGGTTTCATTGCAGGCGCTCGATCGGGTCTTCGTCGATTTCTCCCTGCCGCAGCAACAGTTGGCAGAAATCCACGCCGACTTGCCGGTGAAAGTGACGACCGACGCGCTTCCAGACCGTGAATTTGACGGAAAACTAACGGCCGTTAACTCCGCTATAGATCCCGCCACGCGCAATGTTTCGTTGCAGGCGACGCTTGAGAACGCCGACCACGCCTTGCGCGCGGGAATGTTCGCGCGGGTGAAGGTGCTCCTGCCCCAAAAGAAACAAACCCTTTTCGTGCCCTCGACCGCGGTTTCGTACGCGCCCTACGGCAACTCGGTCTACGTCATTGAGAAAAAGGCCGATGAAAAAACCAAGAAGGAAGGACTGATTCTGCGCCAGGCGTTCATCCGCACCGGCGAAACTCGCGGCGACTTCGTGGCCATCACCGACGGTTTGAAAGCGAACGAGCAAGTGGTGAGCACCGGCGTCTTCAAGTTGCGCAACGGCATGAACGTCGTCATCGACAACAAACTTGCGCCTAAAGCGGAACTCAATCCGAAACCGTCCGACAGTTGATCCCGCGCGTGTGAAAACTTTCACCGATCTCTTCATCCGCAGGCCAGTTCTCGCTCTGGTCGTTAGCCTGGTCATTCTGATCGCGGGCCTGCAGGCGATCTCGTCGCTCAACGTTCGGCAATATCCGCGCAGCGACATTGCCTCGGTCACCGTGAGCACGGTCTATGTCGGCGCGAGCGCGGAGCTGGTGCGCGGATTCATTACCACGCCGCTCGAGCGGGCGATCGCGGCCGCGGACGGCATCGATTATCTCCAATCGCAGAGTTCTCAGAGCCGCTCCACCATCACCGCGCGGCTCAAGCTCAATTACGATTCGAACAAAGCGCTCTCGGAGATCAGCTCGAAGGTCAACCAGGTGCGCGGCGACCTTCCGCCGGAAGCGGAGATTCCGGTCATCAATATCGAATCGGCGGACTCCCGCTTCGCCTCCTGTTATCTCAGTTTCACTTCCAACATTTTGCAGGCGAACGAAATCACCGATTATCTCAATCGCGTGGTGCAACCGCGCCTCACCGCCCTCGGCGGCGTCCAGCGGGCCGATATCCTCGGCGGCCGCACCTTCGCCATGCGTATCTGGCTGAAGCCGGAACAAATGGCGGCGCTGAACGTCAGTCCGGCCCAGGTCCGAAAGGCGCTCGGAACGAACAATTATCTCTCGGCTCTCGGGAGCACCAAGGGCTCGATGGTCCAGGTCGATCTCACCGCGAACACCGATCTGCACACGGTCGAAGATTTCAAGAACCTCGTCATCAGGCAGCAGGGCGGAACACTCGTTAGGTTGGGCGACATCGCCGACGTTGTGCTCGGCGCGGAAGATTACAACTCCGAGGTCCGCTTCTCCGGACAGCGCGCGGTTTTCATGGGCATTTTCGTTTTGCCGAACGCGAACTCGATCGACGTGGTCAAGCGGGTGCGGACCGAGATGGAGCAAATCCAGCGCGAATTGCCCACGGGCATGGTGGGCCAGATCGCCTACGACGGCACCGCCTACATCAACACCGCCATCCAGGACGTTTTTCGCACGCTGATGGAAACGCTCCTCATCGTCATGATCGTCATTTTCCTTTTCCTCGGCTCATGGCGCTCGGTCATCATCCCGATCGTCGCGATTCCGATCTCGCTCATCGGCGCCGTCTTTCTCATGCAGATTTTTGGGTTCACAGTCAATTTGCTCACGCTGCTCGCGATCGTGCTTTCGGTCGGTCTCGTCGTCGATGACGCCATCGTGGTGGTGGAAAACGTGGAGCGTCATTTGCGCGAAGGATTGACGCCGCTTAACGCCGCCCTGCTCGGCGCGCGCGAGCTGGTCGGCCCGATCATCGCGATGACGATTACGCTCGCGACGGTTTATATCCCGATCGGAATTCAGGGCGGATTGACCGGCACACTCTTCCGCGAATTCGCCTTCACTCTCGCTGGAGCGGTCACGATTTCTGGCGTCGTCGCGCTCACCCTTTCGCCCGTGATGAGCGCGAAATTCCTGCGTGCCGGCGAAGAAGAGAAGGGTTTCGCCGGGAAGGTGAATCGTACCTTCGATCGCCTGCGCGATTGGTACGGACGCAAGCTCGACGCAACGCTAAAAGTGCGTCCGGCGGTTTATACCGCGTGGATCGGCTTGGCGCTTCTAGCGGCGTTGTTTTTGAAATGGTCGATGGGCGCCAAAGAACTAGCGCCGACGGAAGATCAGGGCGTGATCTTCGGAATCGTTGACGCGCCCGCCAACGCGACCATCGAGCAGACCTCCGGCTTTGCCGACGCGGCCGGAAAAATCTTCATGGGCTTTCCCCAGACGGAATTCACTTTCCAGATCACTTTCCCGAATAGCGGTTTCGGCGGCATGGTCCTAAAGCCCTGGGACAAGCGGAAAGAAACCGCGTTCCAGCTTGTGCCCCAGGTCCAGGCGCAGCTCGGCACGATTCCCGGCATCCAGATGTTTCCGGTGATGCCGCCCGCTCTCCCCGGCGGCGGACAATTCCCGGTCGAGTTCGTCTTGCTTTCCACGGAGGAACCGGAGCGAATGCTCGAATTTGCGAAGCAGCTTCAGATGACCGCGATGCAGAAAGGGCAATTTTATTTCCCGCCGATCATCGACACCAAGATCGACCAGCCCCAGGCCGAGGTCGTACTCGACCACGATAAAGTTGCTGCGCTCGGGCTGAATCTTCAGGACGTCGGCGCCGATCTCTCGGCGATGTTCGGTGGAAATTTTGTTAACCGTTTCAACATCGCCGGACGCGCCTACAAGGTCATCCCGCAGATCAAGCGCGCGGAGCGATTGAACCCCGATCAGCTCAAAGATGTTTACGTTACCGGGCCGAACGGGAAGCTCATTCCGCTCAGCACCGTGGCGACGATTCGCGAGAAGACGGTGCCGCGTTCGCTCAATCGAATGCAGCAGTTGAACGCGGTGACCATCAGCGGCATGTCCGGTTTGCCGACCGATCAGGCCTTACGCCTGCTCGAAACCGAAGCCGCGAAAATTTTGCCGCAAGGCTACTCGATCGATTACACCGGTGAGTCGCGCCAGTTGCGGGTCGAAGGCGACAAGTTCCTGCCTGCGTTCGCGCTCGCTGTCGTCCTGATTTTTCTCGTGCTCGCCGCGCAGTTCAACAGCTTCCGCGATCCGCTCATCATCCTACTCGGCTCCGTGCCGCTCGCCATGTTCGGCGCGCTCATCTTTACCTTCCTGAAAATGCCCGGCCAGGCGCCGTTCTTCACCGACAAGTGGACGACGACGATGAACATTTATTCGCAGGTTGGCCTCGTCACCCTCATCGGATTGATCGCCAAGAACGGCATCCTCATTGTCGAGTTCGCGAACAAATTGCAACAGAATGGACTCGACAAAATCGCCGCCGTCGCGGAAGCGTCACGCGTGCGACTGCGTCCCATTTTGATGACGACGATCGCCACGGTCGCGGGTCACATGCCGCTGGTTTTTGTGACTGGCGCCGGCGCCAAAGCGCGAAACTCGATCGGTCTCGTCCTCGTCGGCGGGATGACGATCGGGACCATCTTTACCCTCTTCATCGTGCCGTCGCTCTATGTCTTGATCGCGCGGACCCACAACGAAGGCCGGACCGAGGAACCTGAGAGCCTGGATGCCAATGGCAGCGTGGACCTCGAGTCCGAGTTGCCCGAGCCCGCGTTGGCCCAAGATGGGAACGGCCGCCGTTGGAGCCCGGCGTGAACGAGCCGGAGCCGAAGAAAAGCGCCGTCATGGCCGCGCCGATCCAGACATCGCGCCATTGAATTTTTGCATCGGGAAGAAGTTCTCCGAAACAATCGGATCAGCCGCAAGGCGGCAGCGGATTTTTTTTCTATCTAACTGATGTCTCCATCTTCTGGCCCAATTTTTCCCATTCTCCCGTTAACCGTTCCAGATCGGCAGTCACGGCCTGAAGCTCACGGTTTAATTGAGTGGCCGTGCCGCCGCGCTCGTAGGTCTCAGGTTTCTCTAATTCCTCGGTCAACTCTTTCTGCCGGCCTTCGAGTTTCAGGATCTGCATTTCCAAATCGCGC
>QHBM01000161.1 GCA_003244145.1 Chthoniobacterales bacterium | reverse complement strand
TTGATCTTCCGCCAGGTCTCACTGCCCGATATCGCCGGACGGCACGTCCTTCTCCTGGATGATATTCTCGATAGCGGCGTCACCCTCGCCACCATTCGAGAGAAGATCGAGAGCGTCGGCCCGCAAAGCGTGCGCATTTGCGTGCTGCTGGAGAAGAAAAAGACGCGCCTGCGTCATGTCGATGCCGATTACGTCGGCTTTGAAATTGCCGATGAATTCGTGGTCNNTACGGACTCGATTACATGGAACGGTATCGCAATCTTCCTTTCATCGGCGTGTTGCGGAAAGATTTGATCGCGCAAACCGCCTGATCGCCGATGAAAGTGCGCGTGCAGTTTTTTTCGCGGCTGCGGGACCTCGCCGGCGTGTCGGAGATGGAGATCGAGGCGCCGGAAAAAACAACGGCGGCCCATTTGCTCGAGCGTCTTTATTCGGAAACACCGGCTCTGCGCGATTGGGACAAAAGCATTCTGGTGGCGAGTGGAGTTGAGTTCGTCGACCGGGATTACGTGTTGCAACCGGAAGACGACATTTCGATCATGCCGCCCGTGCAGGGCGGATAGGCTGTAAGCTTCAAGAAGCGGCGGTTTCAAACCGCCCCTCCTTGATGATTTCTCAGTCGCGGAAGTTTTTAAAATTTGTCGCGACGCCGAAATCGCGGCTCTTCACGAACGCAATCACCGCCTGCAAATCATCGCGCTTCTTTCCCGTGACACGGATCTGCCGTTCCTGAAGCTGGCATTGCACTTTGAAGCTCTGCCCTTTGATGGCGAGAATGATTTCCTTCGCTTTGTCGCCTTCCAGCCCTTGTTGAATCTTCAACTCCTGGCGCGCATGACCGAGTGGCGAAATAGCGGGCTCGACCTGTTCGACATTTCGCAAATCCACACCGCGCTTGCCTAACTTGCCGATGACGATCTCGCGCAATCCACGCAACCGCGACGCATCCTCCGCGGTGAGCGTGATCTTTTCTTTCTCCGCGACGATCTCGGCGACGCTGCCCTTGAAATCAAAGCGCGTCGCTAGTTCCTTGCGCGCTTGATTGAGCGCATTATCAATTTCTTGGGTGTCGACTTCGGACACAATGTCGAATGAAGGCATGAGGCGATTCCAATTCTAGTTACATCACGGACAGGAGCGCTATCTTGCGCGACCAGGGCGGCTTGAGCCAATGACTTTTTCCAAACAACTGCGGTTTCTGAGCCTGGTCGCGTGCGCGGCTGGGGCAATCGCGCTGCCCGCGTGCAATCGCGCCACCAAAGAACAAAAAGCGCTCCGGGCCGAATTGCGCCAGGCCTTGCAAGAGCATTCCTATGCGAAGGCCGCGGACCTGGCGCGGCGCGTTTTGAAACTGAAACCACAAGATGAAGGAACCTGGGACCGGCTGGTCCAGGCGCAATTCGGCCTGCGGGATCTCGCGGGCGCGAAGCAAAGCCTGGAAGAATGGCGTCGCGCGATTAAAAAACCGTCGCCCAATCTCGAAGAATACGCCGGTGACCTCGCGGTGGTGCAACATGAACCGACCGCGGCGTTGCAAGCTTGGACGAAAGTGCTCGGCATCGATCCAAAAAATATTCGGGTGCTGGAAAAGGTCGCGCGACTGGAGCACGCGCAAAGGCATTGGCCGGAAGAGAACGACGCTTGGACGGCGTCGATCAAAGTGCAGGACGGCGCGACGGCCCGAATCAACCGCGCGCTTTGCCGGCGTCGTCTTCACCGCTGGCAGGAGGCTTTCGAGGACTTGCAACGTGCGCGGGAATTGGCGCCGGACGATCCCGAAGTGCAACGAGGCGGCAAACTTTTCGAGCAGACGGGAAAGTTCCTCGCGGAAATTCGCGAGCTCGACGCGGCCCTGGCCGTCTCGCCCGATGATCCCGGATTGTTAGGCGACCGGGCGCTGATGTTCTTGCGCTGCGAAGATTACGAGCTGGCGCTCGAGGACGCCGAGGCCGCAGCGAAAGCGGGGCCCTGGGCTATGCGGCCAAAACTGTTTCAAGCCATCGCGCTGATCGACCTGGCCCGATCGGATGAGTGCGAAAGGTTAGAGGTGGATAAGCGCATTCTGCTCGAGACGCTCACTCAGGAATTCATCGAGACGATGGGCCGGCTCGATTCGGAGATTTCGGCGGAGCGAAACAATGCCGAGCTTTACGCCGCGCGCGCCTGGCAATTGAATGAGATCGGCCAGCCTGCCCTGGCGTTGCAGGACGCGGAGAAGGCAACGCAGCTCGACACAAAATCGGCCAGCGCGTGCGCCGAGGCTAGTTACGCCCTGAACAAACTCGGCCGCGCCAAAGAGGCTTTAGAACAGATCAAACGGGCGACAGAGTTGGACGCAAATTTTCCCACGGCGTGGGAATACCGGGGCGAATTGGAAATGGAGCGCGGCGAAACATTGTCGGCGATCGATTCATTTTCGCACGCGCTCGAGACGAACCAAACCGTGATGGCGTTGCAGAAACGGGAACAATGCTATCGCCGCCTCGGGCTCCTGGTGAAAGCGGACCAGGACCATCGGGCGGTGGAGCAGTTGAATGCGCGCGCGGCGAAGTAGCGCGCTCCCCAAAGCTCCTAGTACATCTTATCGATCCGGATATTCCCGCTGTCCGCTTTCATCTCGAAAGCCGCATCCGGGTCAGGGCCGATCATCGTATCCAGCGAATGCACCACTTCATTCACTTGCGTTTTTTTTGTTTCGAAGGCGTTGGCAATCCGGCCCGTGAGGGCTCTCGCGCTGATTCGCACGGCAGCGTCGCTGGGAAGAACAGCCCGCAGACTGGCACTCGTGCTTGACGCCTTTACCGAAAACTTTTGCGACTCCCACCAGTCGTAAGCGACGTCGAGACGCCCATTCACGACGGTCAGGTTCAGATCGCCAAAACAGTTGTGGCCGCCGAGCCAGCCGTTGACGAGATGGGCCGTTGCGCTTCCTCCGCGCAGACCCTCCACCAGCACCTCTCCGTTCGTCAGATCGAGCTGGGTTATTCGGATGGTTTGCGGGACGACGAGGATGTAATCCACCGTTCCAGAACGATCACTTACGGCGTTTTTTCTCGGGGGAAAAATCGTGTTGATTGCAACGCTTTTATTGGTCGCTTTTACGTCGACGACGATCCCTTGCAGGCGCCCAGGCGAATAAGCTTTCTTGATGGCCTGGATGGAAATTTCCGGAACGTCGTGCGCATAAACTCGAATCGATCCGTCCGTGTTCGAGATGCTGAGAGTGGCGTCGGAATCCAAAGCATATTTCTGCTCGACGATATCTTCGAGGACCTCGACCGCGGTGGCGGTTTGAACGAACAGGAAAAGGGAAGCGAGTAACGCCCATCGTGCTGTAGCCGCCCCGCTCTGTCGGGGCGCCGGGGCCCACGCGACACGGCGACAGAGCGCCGTGGCTACAGCGATGCCTGGTGCGGCATCATTCATAACGCAGCGCCACCATCGGATCGACCTTCGTCGCGCGGCGCGCGGGGATGTAGCTGGCGAAAGCCGCGGCCACCGCAAGCAGGCCGACCACGGCCGCGTAGGTCAATACATCCGTGGCCTGGACGCCGTAGAGCATTGTTTCGAGCAAACGCGTCAGCCCGATCGACGCGAGAATTCCGAGGACCACGCCGGCCAGAACCAAAGTGAAACTCTGGCGCAAAATCATTCGCAACATATCGAAGCGTTGCGCGCCGAGCGCCATCCGAATTCCAATTTCATGCGTCCGCTCCGACGTGATGTAGGCCATCACGCCGTAAAGTCCGACCATCGCGAGTAGAAGTGCGGAGGCCGCAAAAACGCCGAGCATAACCATGCTGAACCGGCGGCTATCGAGCGAAGCGGAAACGATTTCTCTCACGGTTTGGAACTGCGTCGGCATCTCCGGATTCAAAGCGCGGGCTTCCCGTCGCATCGCGCCGATCAGCGCAGCCGCGTCGCCATGGCCGCGCAAGACGAACGAGAACTCCGAGGTCGCCGCCGGGCGTTGGAAGTAATTTGTGTAAACGGTCGGCCGTGGATCGCGATCGAGTCCATTGTCGCGCACATCGCCGACCACACCAACGATGTTCAGCAAATGCAGATCGCCATCCATGTTCCCAAATTGAATTTGTTTGCCGATAGCGTCCTCGTTAGGCCAAAAGCGGCGGGCGAGCGATTGGCTAACGAGCGCTACATGCGGCGCATCCGGTCCGTCGTTTTCAAGAAACAAGCGCCCGCGAATTAACGGAATGCTCATGACGGCAAAGTAACCGGAGCTGGCCACGCGATAGTCGGCATCGCGTGCGCGTTCGCTCGGCGACAGCGCGTCCATTTGCTGGACGAGTTCCTTGATACCCTCGGCTGGCTTGCCGCCGCGATGTTCGAGGAATGTGCCATTTGCACCCGCGCCGCTCATCGGCAACGCGTTGACACCGCCAACCGTCGTCACGCCCGGCAAAGACTGGAGGCGCTCGAACAAACGCTGATAAAATTGCGCGAGCGCTCGCATCGCCGCCGGGTCCTCCGGCTGCGACATCGTGACGGTCATGGCGACGACACTTTCCGTTTCAAATCCCGGATTCACTTCCATCAAACGCTGGAAACTTCGGCCTAACAAACCGGCGCCGATCAACAGAACGAGCGTGAGCGCAACTTGCGCGACGATCAGGAAATTCCGGAAAAGCGCGCTCGAACGGCTCGTAGATTTTCCGCGACCACCACTCTGCAAATCGTCCTGCAACTGGCGGTGAGACGAACTGAGCGCGGGCACGACTCCGAGGACCAATCCCGCCACCAACGAAACGCTGAGTGTGAAGCCGAGCGCGGTCGTGTTCACTCCGATCTGACCAATGCGCGGTAGATTTCCGTGATAACCGCCGACGATGAGATCGACGCCCCAAAAAGCGAGCACGGTCCCGAGCGCGCCCGCGGCGAGCGTGAGCAAACTTGTTTCGACCACGAACTGGCGCGCCAGCCGCCAGCGCGATGCACCGAGAGCGGCGCGCACCGCTGTTTCGTAGCGTCGCGCTGTCGCGCGGGCGAGCAAGAGATTAGCGACGTTCGAGCAGGCGATCACAAGCAGCACAACGACAGCGATGCAGATCACTCGCAGCACGCCGCGCAAATCTTTCACTAATCGTTCGCGCAACGGCGCCATGCCGAAACTGGTCGCGTCCGTTTGGGTGCCGTTTTCAAGTTTTACCTGGCGGCCGATCGCGTCGATCTCCGAGCTCGCTTGTTCCATCGAAACGCTGGGCTTCACTCGGCCGGCCACACGCCAGTTGTGCGCGGTCCGCGAAGTAATTGGCGGAAAAATCTCGGATGGAAACCAGACATCGGTGTGCGGTGGAAATTCCGTGTCGGCCGGCAACACGCCGATGACCGCGAAGCTGTGGTTAGCGAAACGGAGAGACATTCCGTTAAGATCCGTTCGACCGCCGAGAAAACGTTTCCAAAAACCGGAACTGACTACAGCGATCTCCTTATTCTCAGCAACGGACTCGGAAGAAAAGACGCGGCCCAGAACCGGAGTCACCTCCAGGACACGAAAGAAATCTCCGGAGACAGCGCAGGCATTTGTGCGCACCGGCTCGCTCCCGCCGGAGATCGCCTGCGGCCAGACGCTGTATTGGGCGAGAGCATCGAAGCTCCGGCTGCGCGCGCGCAGATCATCGTAGTTCGGTTGCGCGAATGACATTCCACGGCCCTTCTCGTTGAGTTCGCGCAGCTCGACGATCCGCTCCTGGTTTGGATAAGGCAGCGGGCGCAGCAGGACCGCATCGAGCACGCTGAAAATCGCGGTCGACGCGCCCATGCCGAGGGCCAGCGTTAGAATCGCTACGCAGGCAAAACCCGGACGTTTCAATAACGAGCGCACGGCTAATCTGATTTCGTGCAGCAACGAGTTCATGACTCCCCCTTTTATTCGTAACGCAACGCCACCATCGGATCGACCTTCATGGCGCGGCGCGCGGGGATGTAACTCGCGAGCAATGCCGCGGCGCCGAGAAGAAAGATGACGATGGCGTAGGTGGAGAAATCGTTTGCGCCCACTCCGTAGAGGAGCGTCGCCATCACCCGGGTGGAACCGAGCGCTACCAGAAAGCCAATCCCAATTCCAATCGCGACCAGCGTCAGGCTTTGCCGCAAGACCATCCCAAGCATCTGGTTTTTTTGTGCGCCCAACGCCATGCGAATCCCGATCTCGCGCGTCCGTTGGGTGACGCTGTAAGCGATCACACCATAGATGCCGATGGCCGCCAGGATCATCGCCACGCCGGCGAAAACCGCGAGCAGCATCATGTTGAAACGCGGCTGCGCTAATTGAGTGGAGAGGAAGGTCGTCATCGGCTCGAGCTTGGGAACAAACAAGTCCTTGTCTACCTCATGGACTGCCCGTTTTACGTCGGCCTGGAGCCCGACCAGGTTGGTCGAGGCCACGCGCATCACTACATCGAGAGTTCGTGTCGGATCCTGCGGAAACGGCGCGTACATTTCCGGCCCAGGCGGCTCAGCCAGCGAGTTGTGGCGCGAATTGCCAACAACACCGACCACCTCGCACGGCGGCGCCTTGCCCTCCCCGCGATCGATCATGACTTGTTGACCGATCGGGTTCCGATCCAAAAAATGTTGGCGAGCGAAGGCCTCATTGATCATGACGACCAGGGGTGAGTCTTTGGTGTCTGCCTTGGTAAAAGCGCGCCCTTGCAGCACGGGAATCTTCATCGCCTGGAAGTAATCAGGTTTCACGATGAGGTGACCCGCGCCGGGGTGGTTGCCTCGAGGCAGTGGCGCTGCCCCACTAACCATGAATGACAGATGGCTGATATTCCCCGCCAACGGCAGCGGGTTCACTCCGCCGGCGGATTCCACCCCCGGAATGGCAGAGAGTTTCTCCATAATGACGTCATGCGTCCGGATTTGCTGGTTCACCTCAGGGTATCGGGCGCGAGGCAAGGTCAGCTGCATCGTCATCAATCGCTCTGGATCGAAACCGGGATTCGTCGCGCGAAGATTAAAGAAGCTCTTGATCAACAACCCCGCCCCGGCCAGGAGGAGAAGCGAAAGGGAGACCTGAGAGACGACAAGGAAGGCGCGCATCCGATTGGTGTGCAGACCGCCGGTCGATCCTTTCGAACCTTGCTGGAGAGATTCATTCACGCTCGGTCGCGAAACTTGCAACGCAGGAACGAGCCCGAAGAAAACGGTGCTGCCGATCGCGAGTGTGAAGGTGAAGGCGCAAACGGTGAAATTCACCTGGATTTGGGCGATATGGGGAAGCCCTTGCGCACCGGCCGCGCCGAGAAGATCGACGCCCCACCACGCGAGGACCAGGCCGGCGGTCCCACCCATCAGCGCGAGCAGAAGACTTTCACAAAGTAATTGCCGAATAACGCGAAGGCGGCTGGCCCCAAGTGCGGTCCGAATCGCGATCTCACGGTTCCGCGACGCCGCACGCGCCAACAGAAGGTTAGCTACATTCGCGCACGCGATCAGAAGCACGAGCGCCACGGCCCCGAGCAGAATCAACAAGGCAGGACGCACATCGCCGACCACATCGGAATGCAGCGTCACTACGTCTACCGACTTGAAATTCATGTTTGTGTCGGGGTATTGCTTCGACAGCCGTCCGGCGATTGCGCTCAGTTCCGCCTCCGCCTGTCGGATCTGGACTCCTGGTTTCAACCGCCCAACTACCTCGAGGAAGTGTGATCCGCGATTGTTCCAGGAAGAAGCAACCAGGTACTGCAAAGGAAGGACGTAATCGATGTGCTCGTCTTCGATCGGGAACTTCCACCCCGGCGGCATCACGCCAATGACGGTGTAACTGCGAGCGGAGATTGTGATTTCCTGGCCGAGAATCTTGGGATCGCCGCCGAAAGCATGCTTCCAAAGCGTGTAGGTCAGGACAACGACACGGGCTCCTTGATCCTTGGCTTCCTCCGGAGTAAAGCCGCGACCCAATAACGGCGGCACTCCTAGCACGTCGAAGATCTCCGGTGTGATGGCGACGCCTTCGAGCAATTGCGCGTCCTCGGCCTGCGACAAGGTGCCAGCCGTCCGTGTATAGGCCGCCATTCCGGCAAAGCTGCGGCTTTGGTCGCGCAAATCAGTGTAGTCGGGAACTGAGTGGACTCCGTGCCCTCCGCTGTCATTCACATAATGCGCCCAGGCCATCACGATTTGGTCCGGGTCCTTGAACGGTAGAGGCCGAAGGAGGACCGTATCGACGACACTAAAAATCGCGCTGTTAGCTCCGATGCCCAAGGCGAGAGTTAGCACCGCGATAATTGCGAAGGTGGGCGTTTTTACCAGCATCCGTAGCGCGTATTTTAGATCGGTTATCATAATTCGTTAGGCGTTATTCGGCACGAAGAGCGACGACCGGATCAACGCGCGCGGCGCGACGAGCCGGTAGCCAGGAGGCAATCATCATCGCCACGCCGAGCACGATCGCAGCGCAGATCCAGGCAATGAAATTGGGCGCGGGCATCTCGGCCCATTGATTTCGCACCAGCCGGACCATTCCGTAGGTGGCGAGTGCGCCAGCGGTGAACCCTAACGAGAGCAACGCCGCGCATTGCCACGCGACGAGCTCGATGATTTGTCGCGCAGTTGCGCCAAGTGCGCTGCGGATTCCGAACTCGCGTTGCCGCCGCGCGACCTGCAGTGCGAGCAAGCCATACAAACCAATCGCAGCGAGGACGAGACCGAGGAAGGCGAAGGCGGAGACGAGAACGAAGATGAAGCGCTCGGTCGCGTGCGATTGCGCGGCAGCATCGTCCATCGACCAAAAGTTGCGGGCGGCCAGATTTGGATTCGCGCGGGCGAGCGCGCTGCGAATCGTCGCTTCAGTTATGGCCCGCCCGTTTGTGTGCAGGACGAACGTGATGTTGAAGAGCGGCGCGGTTGCCTGCGCGAGCATTTGGGAAAGCGGGCGCGCGATCATCCCGGGCACCTCGCCATCGCCCGGATCGCCGATCGCTTTCGAGTCACCTACTACGCCGACAACCGTGGACCACGGACGTTCGGCGTCGAGCCGGCCCCACTTGATCCGTTTGCCGATCGGCGACTCGTTAGGCCAAAAACGTTTGGCGATACTTTGGCTGACGATGCAGACGAGCGGCGCGTCGGCGGTGTCGCTCTCGCGGAAGTCGCGCCCCTGCAGGAGCGGCTGCCCCATCGCGGCGAAATAGCCGGGTACCGGCACGCGCGCATAGGCGGTGTAAACGCCACTCGGTTCTGGTGCAGGCGCGCCCTCCGCATTGAACTCCATCAGACTCCACGAGGCGCCCATGGGCGATGGCGAAACGACCGTAGCTGATTCTACGCCGGGTACTGTCCGCAGTTGCGCGAGCGAATTCTCGAGTGCCGCCTGCTTCGCCATGGCGGTCGGGAAAAATCCATCCGGAACGGCGACGTTGAAGCCGAGACGGTCTTTCGTTTCAAAGCCCCAGGGTTCCTCGATGAGCTTTCGGAAATATTGCGTGGCCGTGACGCTGGCAGTGAGAAGCGCAGCCGCGATGGCAAGTTCAATGACCACGAACGAGGCGAGCAACCGTCGCGCGCCGCGATCGAGCGTTGCTCCACGCGCGGTGGCGCTGATGGCGGCCCGCAGATCGGTGCGGGAGGCGCGCATTGCCGGCAGTAAACCGAACCCGAGGCCGACGAGCGCCATGACGCCGGCAGCGAAGGCGAAGACCGGGAGATCGAGGCGCGGGGCAGAATCGAATTCCCGCATCACGCCGCCGCCAAAGTCAGAGGCTTCCGGGCTGAGAGCGAAAAGCATCGGGGTAATCCACGATGCGATGAGCAAACCGAACGCAGTGCCGATCACCGCAAGCAAGAGCGCCTGCACGAGTTGTTGCCTAACGAGTCGCCGCCGGCTCGCGCCGAGCGCAGCGCGCAAGGCAAGCTCCCCTTCCCGCTCAACGACGCGCGCCAGCAGCAAGCCCGCGAAGTTTGTCGCGGCGATCAACAATGCGCACACTGCCGCCGCGACGATGACGAGAAGCTTCGGCCGCAGATCCATCACGAAGCTTTCGCGCAACGGCAGCATGTAAGCGGCGCGCGCATTCGCCGGATCGGGATCGTCGCGATTGCTGGCGGCGCACATCCGTTTGACGGCGCCTTCCGCTTTCGCGGCCGTGACGCCGGGCCGCAGTCGCGCGACACCATATAGATAATGGTTGTTGCGCGTCGTTGGGTTATTGGGTTCGAGCACGAGCGGCAACCACATTTGCGCGCGAATCGGATACCGGAACGCTTTCGGCATCACGCCGATGATCGTGCGCGGTGTTCCATCGACCACGAGCGTGCGCCCGAGAACATCGTCGCGCCGGTTAAGCGTGTTGCGCCAGAAATCGTCGCTCACGATTACAACTGCGGAGGCGCCGGCGCGTGCCTCTTCGCTGCTGAAGTTGCGACCTTTCGCTGGCGGCAATCCGACCACATCGAAGAAGTTTGAAGTGACGCCCGTCGCCCGAGCCGCCTGCAGAGGCGAGCCGTCATTCAGGCCGACGGCAACGATACGGTAGGTCGCACCGGCAACATCTTCGAAGATGTCGCGTCCGAATTCGCGGAAACGCGTCAGCGTTCGATCGCTCAGAGCGTTCGCAGCCGCGCGGGCGTCGTTTTCAACCAGCGTTTCGTAAATCACGACGAGTCGTTCCGCATGCGGGAATGGCAGTGGGCGCAAGAGCGTGCCTTCGACGACAGAAAAGATCGCCGTGTTCGCCCCAATACCGAGCGCGAGGGTAATGACTGCGACTGCGGTGAACGCCGGCGATTTCACCAGCATTCGAAGGGCGTATCGCAGGTCACTCAGCATAAGTCGACTGCGCTCGGGATGACGAAGATCATACGACAAAGCCGTCTCGAAGTTGGATGATGCGATTTCCGTAAGCGGCATTTACATCCGAGTGAGTCACCTGAATGATCGTGGTCCCGCCGGCATTAAGTGTTTTAAACATTTCCATGATCTCCTGCCCCTGGCTTGAATGCAGGTTGCCGGTCGGCTCATCGGCCAAAATCAGCTTTGGGTTCGCGATCATCGCGCGCGCAATACTGACGAGCTGCTGTTGCCCGCCGGAAAGCTGGCGCGGATATAGGTCTTTCTTACCTACGATGTGAAAACGATCCAGGGCGTCGCAGACGATAGAATCGCGGCCGGCCTTGTTCACGTGGCGATAGGAAAGCGGGATGTCCAGGTTCTCGTAAACGGTCAGATCGTCCAGAAGGTGATAGTTCTGAAACACGAAGCCGATCTTCTCGTTTCGAAGCGTGGCGCGCTCCTTGGGTTTCAAGGTATGCACAGGCGCATCCTCGAAGTGGTATCCGCCCGTCCAGGCATGGTCATGCATTCCCAAAATATGTAAGAGCGATGACTTGCCCGCTCCCGAAGGTCCCATGATGGAAACGAAGTCGCCTTCGTTCACCTCCAGGTTGATGTCGCGCAGGACGTAAAAAAACTTGCCCTTCGCGAGCGGGTAAAAACGTTCGAGATGTTTGAGTGTGATCATAGACATAACTGGTTAGCTTTGCCCGAGCGCGACCGTCGGATCGAGGCGAGCCGCGCGCCGTGCTGGTAAGTAACAAGCAACCAGCGCCACGAAGAGGAGCAACAACGGAATTGCGACAAAAATCAGCGGATCGGTCGCCGCTACTCCGAAGAGAAGGTTGGCAATCAAGCGCGTAAGGGCGAACGCCCCCGCCCAGCCGACAGCGACGCCGATCACGGTCAGCGTCATACCCTGGCGAATCACGAGCGCGAGCACGTCGGATTTCTGGGCGCCCAGCGCCATGCGGATTCCGATTTCCTGGGTGCGTTGCGTGACCGAGCAGGCCATGACGCCGTAAATGCCGAGCACGGCGAGGAGCAAGGCGGCGCACGCGAAAACGGCGAAGAGCTGCATCGAAACACGCCGAGTGCCTAACGAGTTCGCGACGACATCGTCCATCGTGCGGACGTTGTAGATGGGCTGGTCCTGGTCGAGCGCCTGCACTTCGCGTCGCAAAGTGGTTGCGAAGGCGGCCGGATCGCCGGCCGTCCGAATCACGAGCCCCATGAAATTCCAATGCGAGTCCTGGGCGTGTGGAACGTAGATTTGCGCGCCGCCCTCGCCGGTCAAAGAACCGATCTTCGTGTCTCCGACCACCCCGACAATTTCGCGCATGAATCTTTCATCGCGGCGCTGCCCTCGAAATGCAGACCAGATACTGAGGCGTTTGCCGATCGCGGCTGCGGGCGAACCGAAGTAATGCTTCGCCGTGGTTTCGTTAATGATTACCACCTTCGGTCCGTCCGCATCGTCGCGAGGTTCGAAGGTGCGTCCGGAAAGCAACGGAATTTGGAGCGCGCGAAAATAATCGCCGGTGATGGTGGAGAACATCGCATCCTTCGCTTCGTCTACCGTGAGCGGCCGCCCTTCCGGAATAAACCCGCGTCCAATCCCATAATCACTCGCGCTGAGCGGAAGATTAACGCTGGCTCCCGCCGCTTCCACGCCCGGCACCGCTTCCAGCCGTTCTGTCAGTTGCCGGAAAAATTCCACGCACTGTTGGTCCTTTCTGTATTTCGCACCCTGCAACGAGAGGTCGGCGGTGAGGACGTTTTGCGCATTGAAGCCGGGCCGCACCTCCTGAAGACGGAGGAAGCTCTTGATGAGCAATCCAGCGCCGACCAGCAGCATCAGCGAGAGGGCGACCTCACCGATCAACAGCAGGTTGCGCGCGCTGGTCCGGCGATGTCCTTCGCCGCTGCGCCCGCCTTCTTTCAATGCGCTGGTGACGTCGAGCTTCGAGGCTTGGAGCGCGGGGACGATGCCGGAGAGAATGCCGGTAAACGCCGAGACGCCGAGAGCGAACGTCAGGACGCGATAATCAATCCCGATCTGTTCGAGCCGCGGTGCGCCTTCGGGCAACATCGACATCAGCAGATCGGTTAACCAGATGCTGAGAACGAGTCCCGCGATTCCGCCGATCGCCGAGAGCAGAATGCTCTCCGTCAGCATCTGACGCAGAACGCGCGTGCGGCTCGCGCCCATCGCGGCCCGGATCGCAATTTCCTTTTGCCGCGCGGCGCCGCGGGCGAGAAGGAGATTGGCTACGTTTGCGCAGGCAATGAGGAGCACGAATCCGACGGCGCCAAGGAGCGCGAGGAGGGACGGTTTTACCTCCCGAACGAGCCGTTCGTGGAGCGTCGAAAGAAACACGTCCCAACCTTTGTTCGTCTCGTGAAACCGCTTGTCGAGCTGCGCGTTGATGGCGCTGAGACGAGTTTGCGCCTGCTTCAGATCGATACCGGTATTCAGCCGCGCGATCGCCGACCACACGCGGTTATCGCGCGGTTCTTGCGAGAGATTGACCGCGCTCGGCACCCAGACTTGGGTTTGCTCCGGATACTCGAAGCCCGGCGGCATTACCCCAACGATGGTCATCGAACTCCCGCTGATCTGAACTTGTTTTCCGATGACGTTCGGATCGGAACCGAAGCGACGTTTCCACAAGCCGTGGCTGACAATCGCGACGGTTTGCGGCCACCCTTTGTCGTCTTCGGGAACGAACGTTCGCCCAAGAACAGGCTGGACACCGAGCACGGAGAAGAACCCGGTCGTCACACCGGCGCGCGGCACGCGTTCCGGTTCCGCCCCATCCGCGCCAAAGTTGGCGTTCCCGGTCCAGTAGGCGGCGGTGCTCGCGAATAGATCGGTTTGTTGCGACCAATCAGTAAAGTCGAGAAACGAGATGTTGCTCTCGGTGGTAATGCCCGGCGCAGGATTTTTGCCTTCGAAGTAAATGATG
>QHBM01000020.1 GCA_003244145.1 Chthoniobacterales bacterium | reverse complement strand
ACGGCTGGTGGTGCTGGATCATTCCACTGCGCGGCGGCAACGTGAGCGCCGGGATTGTTTATGATTCGCGCCTCTTCAAGCTGGCTGACGGGCCAAACCTCGGCGAGCGGTTGCGCGCCCATCTCCTTTCGCATCCGGTCGGTGCGGAGATTTTTGGCAACGCGCAAATCATCGAACACGACGTCCACGCGTATTCGGCGCTCCCTTATTCCAGCAAAAAGGTTTGCGATGACGGCTGGGCCACGGTCGGCGATGCCGCGGGATTCATCGACCCGCTCTACAGCCCCGGTCTTGATTTTTGTTCCTACACCAGTTACTTCGTCGCCGATTTGCTCGCGCGAAATCTCGCCGGCGAAGATGTCGCGGAATCGCTCGCTTATTATAATGAGCAGCTCCCGATCACCTACCGGCTTTGGTTCGAGACGCTGTATAAGGACAAATACTATTACATGGGGGATGCCGAACTGATGTCGGCCGCGCTCCTGCTCGATGTCGGGACGTACTTCATCGGACTGGTGATTCCGGTTTATCGAGATCCGGAGCGCGAGTTTCTCCATCTTCCCTTCGAAGGAAGAGCCGGCCGCGTTTTCGGAGGCATGATGAAGTTTTATAATCGCCGGCTCGTCGCGCTCGCGAAGCGGCGGCTCGCTACCGGTTGCTACGGAAGGCGCAACGCGGGCTGGCGCGAACTCTACGATGGTTTCGTCCCCGACGCTCGCGTCCGCAAACTAATCCGGAAGGGACTCTTCCACTGGTGGCGCGCGGAGCTGACAAATCTCCGGCTGATCCTGACGCCGGGCGCAAAGAATCGCGCGCCTTCCAGTTCCACCGCGACCTCAACCGCTGTCGCCGCGCCTCTGTGAGTCGGGCGAATTCGCTCGGACGCTTCGCCGTCCGCGGCGTGTTTTGGCGAGAATATCTCGATTGGGCGATCGTCAATCTGCCGTTCTACTTCTACCCAGTTAACCTTTTCTTTTGCACCCTCTTCTTTTTCTTTTTCGCCGCGCCGGCGCGCCGCGCGGTGGTAGCCCATCTCGCGATCATTTTCCCGGGGTCTTCGGCGGTCACAAATCATCTCCGCGCCTTTCGCACGCTTTCGAACTTCGCGTGGACGATTTCCGAGGCCGCGATTTATAAACTGACCAGGGAAGAGTTCGCCTACGAAATCATCGGCGCGAAATGGCTCGAAGAACTCGGCGCCGCGCCGAGCGCGATCGTGCTCACCGCGCACATGGGCAATTACGATCTCGGCGCGGCCCTGTTCGCACAAAAATTCCACCGCGAAATCCGGATGGTCCGCGCGCTGGAACCGGACCGCGCCACCGCGCAACATCTCAGCGCTTCCCTCGAACAAACCGGCGCTGGCGCGGTCAAGGTCGATTACAACACTGCCGGTGCTTTGCTTTCCTTCGATTTGCTGAACGCGCTGCGTGCGGGCGAGATCGTTTCGATCCAAGGCGATCGTGTGGAAGGAGACTTGGCCCAAGTGACGGGCCGACTCTTTGGAAGAGAGGTGCTGCTGCCGAACGGCCCTTTCGTTCTGGGCCTGGTGGCGGGCGTGCCGATCTATCCGCTCTTCATCGCGCGCTCGGGATATCGCAGCTACCAGGTCATCGTGCGCGAACCGATCGTCCTCGCCCGCACTGGACGCGCACGCGAAGAGGATATCGCGGAGGGCGTCGCGAAATGGTGTGAAGTTCTCGAGGAAATCATCGCGCAATCGTGGGACCAATGGTTCGCCTTCACTCCGGTCTTTCCAGCCGATGAATAAGACCGGACCGCAATTTTACTTTTCGCTCCTCCGGCTTCTGGCCTTGCTGCGCGGCGGCGATGCGCGACGCGCCGAAAATAACGGAGCCGAAGCATGGCTGGGCGGACTCGCGGTTAATCTGATCAGCTATCTGTTTTTCGCGCAGTTCCTCCCGGCCGATCTGAAAATTTGGCAAAGCGTTTTGTTGCTCGGACTCCTGGCGTTTTTGGTCTGGCTCTTCTGGCTCGTCGTCATTTATCTCAACTCATTGGTCATCCAGTTCCTGCGCTTTTGTGGACTTTTTCAGACCATCCCCATCCGCCGCGCTCAAAGCATTCTCCTCGGAACTTGGACGACCGCGATGGCCTGCGGTTTACTCCAAAGCGGTTCCTGGCCACGTGAGATCGCCTCGATTTGGCTGGTCATGGTGGCGATGAACCTGACCGCCGCTGTCGTTCTCTTCTTTACTTATGGAACCCGCAGCCGCGAATAATAGCTCGCCCTGGATGCGCCGCGCCCTTCTCGGATTCGCTTTCATTGCGCCCTGCCTCGCGCTCTATCTGGCGCGCACGAACATCTTCATCGCGCTGGCCCCGATCTTCATCTCTCATCTCCTGCTTCTTTACGCCACGCTGGTTCCGAATTGCCAGTGGTGGGGACCGGTGATCCGCTCATTTCAAACCACTCAACCGGAGGTCTGGCTCACAATCGACGACGGCCCCTCGCTCGCGCACACCACCCAGATTCTCGAATTGCTCGATCGCTTCCAGGCCCGCGCCACCTTCTTCGTTATTGGGCAGCGCGCCGAAGAGTACCCGCACCTCATCACGGAAATCCTCAGCCGCGGTCACGAGATCGCAAATCACACCTATACGCATCCGAGCGGCAGTTTTTGGGCGGCGGGTCCGTCGAAAACTTTTTTCGAAATCGATCGGTGCGCGGAGATGCTGCGGAGCGGACCGGATCGCCCGGCCCGACTGTTTCGCGCGCCCGCTGGTTTGAAGAATTTGTTTCTTCACCCGGAACTCAACCGGCGCAGTCTCATCCTGGTGGGCTGGACGGTTCGAGGATTGGATACGGTGAAACGAGATCCCGCTGAAGTCGCGAAAAAGATCCTGCGCGAGATCACGCCCGGCTCGATCATTCTTCTCCACGAGGCCCAACGCGTCGCAAAGGATCCGGAGTTCAATCCGCGCTGTCTCGAGCTGACGCTCGAAGGATTGGCGCAGCTCGGATATCAGTGCGTCATCCCGCGACCGGAACAGTTTTTGGCGCGCACCGCCGGAAAATAAAAATGTGATTGTTGAACGGCGAGGCGCCCCAGAGCGGGCGGGTTTCGCACTTAAACTCCGCGGCGTTGAAATTTTCCTCGATGCTCGCACGCGAGGGAAAACAAAGCGGCGTGTTTAGATTCCACGAGACCATCTGCGCGAATTTTTCAGCGAACCAGGTGAGCCAGAAACGCGGTCCGCCATCCGGCGGGCAATCGCGAACAATCAACATGCCGCCCGGCGCCACGCAGCCGGCCAGATGCGACAGAAGCTCACACTGTTTTGCACGCGGCAAGTAATGCAACACGTCGAGGAGCGCGATGTTCCCGGAGAAATCCGGCAGGGCTCCCTGAACATCCTGACAGCGAAGCTCTACGTTTTCGTAGCAGTCCGCTGCAATCCTCGAGCCGTGCCGGATTTTTCGCGCGTCCAGATCCAGGCCGAGGACCGGTTGCCGGCAGCCGCGTTCCCGAAGGTAAAACGCCAGCAGACCAACACCGCATCCGACATCGAGGATCGGCTCACTGGAAGAACAAAGCAGGTCCCACGCGGCCGGATAAATTGGGTCCCGGCGCAATTTCCCGCGCACGTATCCGCCAAGCCAGCGCTGCGGAAAACGAGCTGCCACTCGCGCGCAGGCCTGCTCGTGTCCCGCCAGCTCAGCGCTCTGGTTTTCCATTTGCTTCGAATTATCGCACTGCCAGACTGATTGATGGGTGATTTTTTCTCCGGCTACCAGGTCGGAGATTTTTTCGACGAGATGTTCGCGGCGCCGGGCGAGGCGCGGCCTCATTACAGCAAGTTGTTCGCGCGTTTCAAGGAAATGGACCGCGAAGAGTTCGAACGCAAGCGCACCCTCGCCGCCTCCACCTTTCTCAGCCAGGGCGTCACTTTCACCGTCTATAACGACGACCAAGGGACAGAACGCATTTTCCCTTTCGATCTCCTTCCGCGCATTATTCCCGCAAAAGAATGGGAGTTCGTCGAGCGCGGGCTGGTCCAGCGGATTACGGCGCTGAATTTATTTCTGCACGACATTTATCACTCGCAAAACATCCTGCGCGACGGAGTCATTCCGAAGCAGATCGTTTGGGAAGCGGCGCATTTCCGGCCGGAGTTCATGCACTTCGATGTGCCGCGTAACGTTTACATTCACATCTGCGGGACCGATCTGATCCGCGATAAAGACGGCACCTATCTCGTGCTGGAAGATAACGCGCGCTGTCCGTCCGGCGTTTCCTACGTGATCGAGAACCGACAAACGATGAAGCGCACCTTCCCGAGTTTGCTCGGCCAATATCGGGTGCGGCCGGTGGAGGATTACAGCCAGGAATTGCTCAACGTCCTCCGCTACATCGCGCCGCACGCGAAGAGCGAGCCGACCGTCGTGCTCCTCACCCCCGGCGTCTATAACTCGGCTTACTTCGAGCATTCCTTTCTCGCCCGCTCCATGGGAATCGAGATCGTGGAAGGCCGCGATCTCGTCGCGCAAGGCGGTAAAGTTTTCATGCGCACAACCAAGGGGCACAAGCAGGTGGACGTGATCTATCGCCGGATCAACGACGACTTCCTCGATCCGCAGGTGTTTCGAAAAGACTCGGGCCTCGGCGTGCCCGGCGTAGTGGAAGCGTATCGCGACGGAAATGTCAGTCTCGCCAATTCGATCGGCACCGGCATCGCGGACGACAAGGCGGTTTATCATTTCGTGCCGAAGATGATTCGCTACTACCTCGGGGAAGATCCGCTTCTTCCGAATGTGCACACTTATCTGGCGTCGGTGAAAGAGGATCTCACCTATATTCTCGAGCATATCCCCGATCTGGTGGTGAAAGCGGTGAACGAGAGCGGCGGCTACGGGATGCTGGTCGGCCCGCAGGCGACCAAGATCGAATGCGAACGCTTTCGGGAGAAGGTCAAAAAAAATCCGCGCAACTACATCGCGCAACCGGTCGTTCCGCTTTCCCGCGCGCCTTCCTTCTGCGACGACAGCATGCAAGGCCGGCACGTCGATCTGCGACCGTTTATTTTGTACGGCGAGAAGGTCACGATCATTCCTGGCGGGCTCACAAGGGTGGCGTTGCGGGCCGGCTCGCTCGTGGTCAATTCTTCGCAGGGAGGCGGCAGCAAGGACACCTGGATTCTCGAAGAAGAATCCGGCCCAAACGAAGGCACGTAAATGCTTAGCCGCGTCGCCGATTCCCTCTATTGGATGAGCCGCTACATCGAGCGGGCGGAAAACAATGCCCGCATCGCAGATGTGAATCTCCAGATGCTCCTCGATCTGACTAATCAGCGCGAGGCCGATCCGAATCAGCAATGGGACCCGATCGTCAGTTCCCTGGAAGAGAATGAGCTCTTCGACTCACTCTATCCGACACCCGATGGCAAAGCGGTGATCGATTTCGTCAGTCTCCAGAAGAAAAATCCGAATTCGATTTACTCCTGCCTGACCCGGGCGCGGGAGAATGCGCGCACGACCAGCGAGCAAATCTCAAGTGAGATGTGGGAGCAGATCAATCGCCTCTATCTCTTCGTGAAAAGCGACACGGCGAAAAAACTGGTGCGCACCAGCCCCTACGAATTCTTCAAGCGCATCATCGCCGGCTCCCATCTTTTCCAAGGCA
Source organism: Chthoniobacterales bacterium (assembly GCA_003244145.1). Lineage (GTDB taxonomy): Bacteria > Verrucomicrobiota > Verrucomicrobiia > Chthoniobacterales > UBA10450 > AV80. The sequence continues at coordinate 17,222 of QHBM01000020.1, read as the reverse complement.
TCACCGACGCGACCATGACTCATGGCGAAGCGTGGGATTTCATCCACATCGGAAAGTTGCTTGAGCGCGCGGACTGCACCTCGCGCATTCTCGACATCAAATATCACATCCTCCTTCCCTCGGGCGAAAAAGTGGGCGGCGTGATCGACACGATCCAATGGATGTCGGTGCTGAAATCGTGCAGCGCGCTCGAGGCCTACCGCAAAATTTATGTTGGGCAAGTGGCGCCCTGGCGGGTGGCGGAGTTCATCATCATGCACTCGGGGTTCCCGCGCTCAATCCGGTTCAGCGTCGATTGCTTCGATGCGTCCTTGCACCATATCTCGGGCTCAGACGAAGCGAACTTCGCCAACGAAGCAGAGCGCTTATCGGGGCGGCTCCGATCCGATCTCGCCTACATCACGATCGGCGACATTTTTAAATTCGGGCTGCACGAATATCTGGAACGGATCCAGGACCGGCTGGCTGCGATCAGCCGCGCCTTGCACGAAACCTACTGCGCGAACAGCGAGCTGGAGACCATCACTATGGATTGAGCAGACTGGTATACCAGCGGAGAAGCGCTTCGCCGAAGAACATCCAGACCAATCCGCCGAACGCGAGGTAAGGCCCGAACGGCAACTTCGCCGACCAGACGCGCTTTCCGATAATCAGGGTGAAAAGACCGACCAGCGAGCCGACGAGTGATCCCGCGAAGACGCTGAAGAGCACCGCGCGCCAGCCCAGAAACGCGCCAATGGCCGCGAGGAATTTCAAATCGCCGCGCCCCATGGCTTCGCGCGGAATTTCCAATTCCCGGACGACGCCGGAGATTTCGTCGAGCGTATCGAGCGATATCTCGTCACCGGCGATGGTGACGCGGTTGTAGTGAAAGCGAAGGTCGGCTTTCCCGAGATCGTTCGCGTCCATTCGGGCTTCGTCGCAATGCAGAATAAGCTGGTCGCTTTCGCGCGCGAAATAATCGCTCCATAACCCCTGCTCTTCACCCACGATGAAATCGGCGTCGTCTCCTTTGCGCGTCCAGGTAAACGGCGTAGGCGCATCGAGCCGGATTTTCTTTTTGCCGAAAACCTTTTTGCCGGCTTCGAGCACGATCCAGAGAAGGACGTAACCGAGCGCGGCAGAAAGGGCGGAGATGAGCAACGCCGTCCATCGTTTGTCCGTGGCCATGAGCGCGGGGACAATGAAGCTGGCGACAATGCCGGCGACCGTTCCGCCGATGGTGACTTCATCGGGAATGATGAAGTGCTCGAAGTCGATAAATGTCGCGACGATCAGGAGCGAAACGAAAATCCAATACGCCACCGCCATCGGCCATGGGAAAATTTCCCAGACGCAGAGGAAGAGAAGGCCCGTCAGCAGTTCCACCGCAAAATAACGAAACGCAATCGGGCTGCCGCAGTTCGCGCATTTGCCGCGCAGAAAGAGCCAGCTCACCAGCGGAATGTTGTGATGGAACGGGATCGGCTTTTTGCACTCGGGACAGAACGACCGGCGCGGCTCGTTCACGGAGAGATCGAGCGGCAAACGATAAATGCAGACGTTTAGAAACGAGCCGACGACGGAGCCGAAGACGAAGGCGAGCGCGCTGAAGAGAAAATGGTAAGCGGAGAGTGTGTTATCCATTCCGATCCTCGAGCGCTGTCTTGCGCGCCCTTCGCCGCATAAACCAAGCGATCCAAATGCAGCTCTCGTAGAGCAGGATCATCGGCATGGCCATGGCGATCATCGTCAACGGGTCGGGCGTTGGCGTAATGATGGTGGCCAGCAGGACGATTAAGACGATTGCGTACGGACGCGTCCGCGCCATGAACTCGTACGTGACCAATCCGAAGCGAACCAGCGCGAGGACCACGATCGGCAACTCAAAGGCGAGGCCGAAGCCGAGCGTGAAACGGGTCACGAAAGAATAATATTCCTGCACCGTCCAGTTGGCCGCCCAGCCTAACGACACCGTATCGTTGAAGAAGAAGAGAATTGTTCTGGGCAGGAGCCAAAAATAGCAGGCCAGCACGCCAGTCAGGAACAGGGCGAAGCTGACAAGAATCGCGGGAAGAACGTATCGCTTCTCCAACGCCGTCAGCGCCGGCAGCACGAATTCGGCGATGAAATAAAGGAGAAGCGGAAAGGAAAGAACGATCCCCGCGTAGAACGCGAGCCGAAAAGAAATCGTGATCGAATCGGTGATGCCGAGGGCCCGGAGCGCGCCGATCTTGGGATCGATGTCGTGCAACGGTTGTTGCATGATGTGGACGAGTTGCGAGCGGAACGCCAGGCAGATGATCATCGAGAGCACCAGCGCGATCGCCATTTTTACGATCGTCCAACGCAGGTCCTCGAGATGTTCGAGGAACGGCTTGGAGGTTTCGCTCTCGGGCAGGTCCCGAAATTTGAAAATATCGCGGAGCGCCATGCGGATTTATTTGTGATCGAAAGAGAGCAAGCCGCGCGCGAGCAGGTGCGCGCAAATGCCGAGCGTGTTTCCATCACGGATTTCGCTTTGGTCGATCATCCGGCGCAATTCGGCTGCGCCGAACGCCTGGCAATCTAAAATCGATTCCGACTCTTCGTGCGCGTGTCCGGTCGCCGAGGGCCGCACCGGCCGGGCCAGAAAAAGGTAAACGTGCTCGTCGGTCATCCCGGGCGAAGTAAAATAATCTCCGAGCGGAAGCAGCTCGCCGCCTTCGGCCAGCTCGAAGCCGGTCTCTTCCCGTAATTCACGCAGAGCTACCGCCGCAATCGCGCCGGCATCCAGTTCCGTTTTTTCGTCGATCTGCCCCGCCGGCACTTCCCAGATCGCCGCGCGCACCGGAATTCGTTCCTGCCGGATCAGGAGCAGTTTCCTATCGGAAGTGAGGGCCGCGATCGTGACTGCTCGTTTGCGGCGAACAATGGTCCAAGGTTGCGGCGCGCGGCGCGACGGAGTTCGAGTTTGTTCGGTCACGACCTCGAGGTGGTCGTTTTGAAAATTGGTTTCAGTCGAGACGGTCTGCCAATCGGCGCTGGTCGAGCCGTCATCCAGGTTCTTCACGCCGCAAGATTATGGGGAGAGCCCGGAAAAGCGAATGCTTCTAACAAACAAGGAGACTTTTCCAACGCGCAATTTGCGCCGAAACATTTTCCGGCGCGGGCGCACCGATCGCGGTCCGCTTTTGGAGAGAGCTTCGGACGTCGAAAATGCCCGAAACATCCTCTTCGAACAAGCGCGACACCTCCTGCATTTCCCCCAGCGACAAATTACTCAGCGTGACTCTTGCCGCCGTCGCGCGCGCGACCAATTTGCCGACCGCTTCGTGCGCTTCACGGAAAGGCATTCCCTTTTTCACCAGGTATTCGGCGAGATCGGTCGCGAAGAGATTGGGATCGTTCGCCGCCATCTCCATTCGCGCCGCGTTAATGGTCAGCTCCGGCAACATCGCGGCGAAAACATCAAGAGCCTGCCTGACCGTATCCACGGAATCGAAGAGCGGCCGTTTATCTTCCTGGAGATCGCGATTGTACGAAGCCGGCAAACCTTTCATCGTCGTGAGGAGCGCCATGAGATTGCCATAGAGCCGGCCGGTCTTGCCCCGCGTCAGTTCGGCCATGTCCGGGTTTTTCTTTTGCGGCATCAAACTCGATCCGGTGGAAAAAGCGTCGCTGAACGTGATGAATCCGAATTCGCTCGTGCTCCAGAGAATCAGGTCCTCGCTGAGACGCGAGAGATGCAGTCCGATCATCGCCAGTCCGAAAAGAAATTCGCAGGCGAAATCACGATCGCTCACCGCATCGAGACTATTCTGGCTGAGCTTCGCGAAGCCGAGCTGGCGCGCGATCAATTCGCGATCGAGCACGATGGTCGACCCGGCGATGGCGCCGGAACCGAGCGGCAGAACGTCCGCCCGTTCCGCGCCGGCGAAGATGCGGCTGTAGTCGCGTTCCAGGGCTTCGATTTGCGCGAGCAAATAATGTGCGAACGAAATTGGCTGGGCCCGCTGCAAATGAGTGTAGCCCGGCATCACGACATTCTGGTGTTGCTCGGCCAGGACTAGCAGCGCCGTCTGCATCGCCCGCAACCGCGCGCAGACTTCGGCTGCTTCCGCTTTGACGTACAAGCGCAGGTCGAGCGCCACCTGGTCGTTGCGGCTGCGGGCCGTGTGCAGTTTCGCGCCCGCCGCGCCGATGCGTTTCGTCAGCGCTACTTCGACATTCATGTGGACATCTTCGAGCGCTCGCTCCCACCGAAAATCGCCGGCAGCGATCTCCGCCTCGATCACGGTCAAAGCGGCCTTGATCTGCTCGTGCTCTTCCTTGCTCAGGATGCCCGCCGCGGCCAGCGCGGCCGCATGAGCGAGCGAACCTTGAATATCGTAATGATAAAGCCGCCGATCGATGGAGACGGATTCGCTGAAGAGCTGGGCCGTCTCGCTCGCGGGTTCGTCGAATCTCCCCTTTCGCATGGTCACTTGGTCGCACGCTCTCGCGTCACGGTCACGGAAACGTATTGGACCTCAGGCAGGATGAACTTGCGAAGCTCGATGGTGATCCTTTCGATCGGGAAAACATCGAGTAAATGCCGCGCGACCGAATCCGCAAGCGTTTCGATCAACTTATCAGAACGCTGCTGCACGAAACGCTTCGTTTCCTGGCAAACGGCTGCGTAATCCACGGTGCGCGTGATTTGGTCGCCCAGATTCCCGAACTCGTCGTTAGGCCAGAGCGTAATATTGAAGGTGAGGCGCTGAGGCGCACCGCGTTCTTCTTCCGGCACTCCGATGTGCGTGAAGACTTCAAGCTGCTCGATGTGAATCTGATCATCCACGCAATCCAGTTTGGCAGAAACCCGGTCCGCAGCGAGCTGAAAGCCGGTGCCTCCAGACAAGCGCTCGGTCGCCCAAAAATCTCAGAACTTCTGATTCGCGTTTCCGTAGAAATCCCCAAGGAAACCTAAATCCGACCGGAAAGTCCTCACTCTTTGGGTGCGAGTGATGCAACAATCTTCTCGAAGGAGGGATCGCCGCGCAATGGATCCCAGGAAGGATGCAGCCGCAGTTTGCCGTAACTCAGGTCATAGGGAAGGGAGATCAGCACCGTAAGCTGGCCGCAGGCCTGTTCTTTTTCACCCGTCCAAGCGTAGATCATCGCGAGGTTCTCCAACAGGCCCGGGCCACTTAGAGCGTCTTTGGAAACAGGTAGCAGTTCCACCGCGCGGCGTCCTTCTTGTATCGCATCTTCTTTGCGGCCAAGTCCGGCATCGATCATTCCAAGAAGTGAGAATGGCTGGGCATAGGTCGGCTGTTCCCGGACTGTTTTTTCCACGGTCGCGCGGGCGACAATAAAAGCCGCCCGCGCCTTTTCCGTATCACCCAAGGCGCGAGCCACGACTCCTTCATACCAGGCTTTGGGATATTGAATTCCGAGATCCTCGCTTCCCTCGGGACCAATGGCATCGAGCAGTTGACGGGCGCCGGCCCGATTGCGCTCGCACAGCACGAGGAACATCCACTGCCCAATCAGTGACGCCATCGCGTCAGGATCTTCTGCCAGAATGTTCTCCACGGCGGAATGCAATGGTCGGGAATCCGCATGCCATTCGAGTTCCAGCAAGGCGCGTTGCACCCGGGTATTGGTGTCTTTCGGGCCAATCTCCAGGATCCGATCCAGGCTGACCGCCATATCCTTGTAGCGGCGCAGATTCTGATAACTGAAGCAGAGTTGCTTAAGGATAAAAAGGTTCCGTGGATCCAACTCGAGCGCGCTTTCCATTTCCTCGATTGATAACTCCCAGCGGCCCTGTCGCCGGTCTATGTAACCGGCCAGGAGAAGGACAGCCGGCTCGTTAGGTAAGAGACGCCGGGCGATGGACAATTCTTTGTGGGCGCGATCGTAGTCTCGATAAGCCCAGTAAAGGTGTTGGGCGAGGGCGAGGTGCGCCTCACCGGAGTCTGGGCGAACCCGCACCGTCGCCTGCACCGCCGCCTCCGCGGCGGCAAGTCGGGCCGGCGTATGATCGATCCCAAAGTGATAGAGCTGGTCCTGAGCGGTGGCCAGCTGGTAATGCGCCAGGAGAAAGGAGGGATCGCGCGCGACCGCATCCTGAAGCAGCCGCGTGGCTTCTAAAAGATTTTCTTTCGCGCGCGTGGTGAATGAATTGGCCTCAATCAAGTTCCTGGCGCGCAAATACAGCTCATAAGCGGCGAGGTCATGAGTGGGTCGCTGCTGGATGGCCGCCTTCTCATCCGGCGAGAGCCGCGCTTTGAGTTGGGATACGATTTTTTCCGCCACCTCGGTTTGGATCTCGAAGACGTCGGCCAACTCCCGGTCATATCGTTCCGCCCAGACATGCGCGTCGGTCCTGGCATCGATCAACTGCGCGGTAATTCGGACCCGGCCGCTCGAGCGCTGCACGGTCCCTTCCAGCACATGCGCGACGCCGAGCTCGGAGGCAATGGCGCGCAGGTTGCGCGTCCCCCCGCTCTTAAATTGCATCACACTTGTCCGGCTGATAACCTTGAGATCGGCCACCCTCGAAAGATACATCAATATTTCATCCTGCACGCCTTCGGTGAAGTAACCCGCGTCTTTCTCATCGCTCAGATTCTCAAATGGCAGGACGGCGATGCTTTTTCCGGAAATGACTTTCTCCGGCCCTTCCGCACTGCGGGAATCCGTGGCCCAGGGATGCCACAACCAATATCCGGCGAGGCCGGCCCCTGCCACAAAAGAACCGATCGCCACCAGCACCCAGAGCCGCTTCCTATTAGCAAGGCGGCTGTGGGAGCCCAAACTCGTTTTCTCGATGGCGCCGCCTCGTAAATCGAAACTCCAGGCCAGGCCGAGCGCCACCGGAAAACAGGTCGCGACCAGAACAACAAAAAGTTGTTGAACCCATTCCGGCGCGTGAAATATGGGAAAGACCGTGCCGGCTAACTGCACCACAGCCGATCCACCGACGAGATAGGCGATCGCCACGCGATAGACGCGGCGATTCTTCAGTTCCTGAACGAACGTCCTCATGTAGCCTCTCTCCCGCCGGGGGTTCGAGGATAGGCGACCCTGTTTGTCGCAAATGTTTTCTCCGGCAGCAAGCGCGTTTAGGCGCGCACGACCGCGCGGCGGGCAGGGAGCCAGTCCCGCGGGGGTCTCGAAAAAGGCGGTAAATCGGCGCCGAACGCCGCCACATTCAATACAATCATGATGAACGCGAACAGATACAGGCCCATTGTAACTCCAATGCCCACATGCATCGCGAGGACGCAGACGTACCAGATGTTACGCGTCTTTCTCGGCCAGACAAAAAAAGGGTAGCTTACTTCAAGCAGGCAAAGGCAAATTCCGAGCAGCGGCAACAGACCACTCCAGCGCAGCAACAAATCCGCAGAGATAACGTTAAAGGGCGAGCGGGTCAGCGCGCGCCAGATGCTATTCCCATTCCACCAGCCCGCTCCCAGACACTTGGCCAGTCCCGCGAAAAAGTAGATCAGGCAGACATGGAGTTGAAGAAGGCGTTGAAGAAATCCGACCAGTCGCGGATCGAGCGTTCGCTTTTTTCCGAGCCGGCGATCGATGGAATACCGGTCCGGTAGGGGACACAGCATCAAATAAAAAAGACCTATGGTCATGAAATTGTCGACGCCGTACGCGGTAAATCCCCCGCTGCTGCGAGCGGCGAGATGAAGCAGCCACGCTGTAATCGCAGCGGGCCGGGACAAAAATCCCGCAATTAGGCAAAGGCCGCTGCATAGCAGGCACGCGAGGGTTACTCTCAAGGTCACTGCTTCGCTGAGACCAATCTGCGCACCGAGGGTTACAAACCACGCAACCCTCGGAACGAAGGGGGCACTTAAACTGAGCAACGCCTCGGTCAGCTCCCGGTCGATGAAAGTATCGCTCTTCGCCGCAAAAAGTGAACCCCAGTCAGACCAAAGCGATAAAGTGTTAACTGTAACTTGCAGTCCCAGACCGATCCGAAGCAGTCCGATCCAGCGGCTCGATCGGGCTGGAAACAAAAACTCCTCCAGCCGCTTCTTTAGCGCCGACTTCAAGGCACTCGACCGTCGCTCGGGGATGGAAAGACAAAGTCGTAGGCATATACAAATTGGTCCGACTCTCGAATCCCGCGCTGGAACTCCGCGGCAGTCGGCAGTGCGGCAAATCCCAATACTGCGCGAATCATAATCGCTTCCGGGTGGGCCTGCCAGACTGAGTAGGCCAGCATCTTAACCATGATCTCTCGAAGCTCGTCGGAGTCGGTCTCACCGATGTTATCGATCAAGGTCGATAGACGCAGGCCGCCGCTTCTGGTCGAGGCGTGCGGCAGATCATACTCGATCCGGCCGTCAGGATAGTGGAGCTCGAACACCACCTTGTAATTATCTGGAACACTCGGCGCAAAAAAAGAGTAGCCGGCCTCGATCCCAGCCAGATGCGCATAGGTGGTAATCCCCTGCTTCACCGGATTGGATGGTTGGACGCGTTCAAACGCAGCGAATACCGACGTTTCTATCTTTTGCGCGAACGCCCTAAACGGACCGGGCAGCCACGTATAGCCGCGCGCAATAAAAGCCACGATGTCCCCGCAGCCGACAAAGACGATCAACAAGAAATGAAAAGAAAAGCAGGCTAGATAAAACTGCTTTCGATGTAACACCCGCCACGCACTCCGGAAAGAGAAGCAGTTACTTTTTTTGGTACTTCTTAAAAATCGGCTTCAAGCGTTCGACCAAGTCGTTTGTTTTTGGCTTGGATGAATTCGAGGAGGTCGGGTTGGTCGTGGCGCCGGGTACTGGTGACGTGCCAGTGGGATTCGTGCTAGCTCCCGGGACTGGCGAGGTGCCGGTCGGGTTGGTGGCGACACCCGGCCGGATTTGGACCGCATACTGAGTGAAACCCTCTTTTTTTACCGTCGTGGCCATTTCCGAAGCCAGCCGCTTGTCCGTCACAACGTCAGTCAATGTGCCCTGCGTTTTTTTCCGCTTCCCATTCTCATAGGTATCGATCCGGTAGAGGGTCTTGTCGTACTGGTTGAGGATCTTGTTCATGGCGTCCTGGTCCGCCTTGGAAAGCGTCGTGCCCGGAATGACGATCCCTGTCTTATTTATGACGACATTAGCGCTGGCCACCGCTGGCGTTTTCTCCTTCGCGGAGACTTGGGCGCTAAACCAGAACGCACCGCCCAGAGCTGCGACCAGCAGGAGAAACAATATTGCACGCGTATTCATAATAACCGGGTTTGACCAGTTCGGTCTCGTATTGCAAGCATAAAATTCGTTAGGCCAGGGCCCGCGCCGCCTCACCAGCCGCGAATGCTCCATGCGAACTCGCCACGGCCATTCTATAATTAGTTCCCACCACATGAAAACCGTCCCGCGCGTCTTTGCCTATCTCCGCCGCTATCCCTGGATGGCGCTCGGGACGCTGGGGTGTGCGATCTTGAGCACGTTGATGCTGGTGGTGTTTCCGGCGGTGACCAAGAGGGTCATCGATGAAGTGCTGACTCAACACCATGCGGAGCGGTTGACGCCGCTTGTCCTGATCGCGGCCCTGGCCTTCATCCTTCAGAATGGACTGAACTCGCTCCGGCTCATTCTCAACAATACTTTTGAGCAACGCGTCATCTTCGATCTCCGGAGCGATCTTTATTCGCATATCCAGATGCTTCCGCTGCGCTGGTTCGATAATCGCGCCACGGGCGACTTGATGACGCGCATTCTCGAGGACGTGACGTCGGTGGAGCGAATGTTGATCGACGGAATCGAGCAGGGCGTCGTCGCGGTGCTCCAACTCCTGGTCGTGCTCGGGTTGATGTTGTATTACAGCATCTCACTTTCGCTGGTTGGCCTGGCGGCCCTGCCGGTGCTGACAGGCGGCGCCCTTTGGTACACGCTCACAGCCCATCGGCGTTATCGGCTGCAACGCCAAGCGGCGTCGGCGATGAACTCGCTCCTGCACGATAACCTCGCGGGCATCCGGCAAATCAAAAGTTTTGTGCGCGAGCGGGAGGAGCACGCACGCTTCAATTCCGTGAGCAATCGGCTTCGCCATGCCTCGCTCGTGGTGATGCGGGTCTGGAGCTTTTATAATCCATCGATGTATTTGATCGGACAGCTGGGCGTCGTCCTGACGGTCTGGTTCGGCGCCCGCATGGTGCTAGGCGGCGCGATGCAAACGGGCGACTTCTTCGCCTTCCTCATGCTCACGGGATTCTTATACGAGCCGATTAACAAATTGCACCAGCTCAATCAACTGGTGCAGGCCGGACGCGCGGCAGGCGAACGCGTCTTCGAGATTATCGACGAGCCGATCGAGCCGGGTTGGGTGGTGGAGAAATCGGCTGTGCGCGTACGCGGGGACGTGGCCTTCAATGATGTCGGGTTCAGCTATGGAAAAGAAGGCGCGCCGGCGTTGCAGCACATCACCTTTCATGCGCAGCCGGGAGAGACGATCGCGCTAGTCGGGACGACCGGCGCCGGAAAATCTACTCTGGTCAATTTGCTGACGCGTTTCTACGAATATGAGATCGGTGAGATCCTGATCGACGGCACGCCGATCCGGGAGTTCGGCACACACCGGTTACGGGAGATGGTTGGCGTGGTAACGCAGGAGAGTTTTCTCTTTAACGGTTCTATCCGCGAAAATCTCCTCATGGGTCGACCGGATGCGACCGACGAAGAAGTTCTGTGCGCGGCGGAGGCGGCGAATGCGCGTGGGTTCATCGATCTGCTGCCGAAAGGATTGGATAGCGTGGTGGGCGAACGCGGAGTGAAATTGAGCGTGGGCGAGAAGCAACGGCTCTCGATCGCACGCGCGCTCCTGAAAGATCCGCCGATCCTTGTCCTCGATGAGGCGACGGCCAGCGTGGACATGGCGACGGAACGCCTGATCCAGGAAGCGCTCGAACATCTCATGTCGCATCGGACCTGTTTCGTGATCGCGCACCGGCTCTCCACTATTTTGCGAGCGAATCAGATCCTGGTGCTGGAAAGAGGCCGCATCATCGAGCGCGGAACGCACGGCTCGCTCCTCGAGCTGGGAGGAAAATATGCCCGGTTATGGGAGCACAGTTTTCTGGAGAAGCCGGCCGAAGATTTGGAAGCGATCGCGGAGCGGGAACAAAGAAGCGCCCAAGCCTCCTCCGCTAAAATGGCTGCGGCGGCCGGGCTTCCGGAAGAAACGCTCGACGACGTTCCTGCCTAACGAATCGAATGAGGCTACAGTTGTTGCGATAGCTCTTCGTATTTTAACTCGAGAGCGCGGTAGTGCTCTTCGGCTTCGCGCAAGCCGCGGCGCTCTTCATGCAAGCTTTGCTCGAGATCACGGATTCGGTCCTGCACATCGATTGACATGCCCGTGGCCGCGGGCTCGACTAAAGTTTCCTCCAGCTCCGCGCTGGCTCCGTCCGCGATGACCAGCGGAAGGACCAGCGGCATTTCGCTGATCTGTCGCCGGACGCCGTCGCGTGAATTGATCACAAAAGTCTGATCGTTGATCTCGCCCAGTCGCAGGAACTCCTGGATGGCACCCAGGGTGGTCGGCCCGTAATAGCGTTCCGTCGTCACTTCCACCAGCCAATCCATCGCGAGCTCCTGGAACATCGGAGCTTTCATCCAGGTGGCTTGATCGGTGGAGACGACATCGTGGGGCGCGACTTGCGCGGTCGAGGCCCAGCGTGCGAGCTGAGCGAAAGGAAGCGGACCGAAAATGTTGCCGTCCTCGTGTTTCCGTAGAAACCACTCCTGCCCGGCGGGCGTCTCCATTTTTATCCGTTCGGTGGAGCCGCTGTGGGCGAACCACCCGGCGAACTCGCGGAGGGAGGAATCATGATCGTCTGGCCGATCTGCAGTTTCCGGTCGTTCTCGATGTGATTGAATTTCTGCAATTCTTCCACGCTGACCTTATGCATCTTCGCAATCGAGGTGAGGGTCTCTCCTTTCGCGACGACATGGCTGTTGCCGTTCTGGGTCGGTTTGGGCGGCTCGATCGTGGCGGTGTTCGCCGCGGGCGCCGGAGTCGGCGTTTCACCGATCATCACGCCGGGGCGGATGTGGGAAACCTGCTGCTCGAGTTTCAAAATCTGCTGAGAGAGCGCGTCGATCTTCGCGTTTTGTTCGTCAATTTTCTTCGTTAGCGCTTGCAAGGCGGCGTCGGATTTATCCTGCGCCGGAGCGGTGGTGCAAATGATTGCCGCCAGGAGAAAGGCGGAGCAGCACATGGCCAGGCGATACATGGGCCATCATCTTGGCATTTAGGTGTAGCGCTGGCAAGCGCCCGCACGGGCGTAATTCGGCGCCCGGCTTGCCTTTCAAAAAATTATCTCTAACCTTTTTTCCATGCCTGAGCGCATCCAAAAGCCTCCGGCTCCCTGGGGGCCAAAGCAGGGGGATGGGGACGGTCCGAGACCGCCCGATATCTCCAGGCCTGATACCCGGGACCTTCTCAAAAAGATGCGCAAGGTGGATCCCAACCAGTCCAAGCGCTATCGCCAGCGCACGGGCCAGTGATGGAACCCGCGGCCCTGACGCTCGGCCAGAATTCTTCTGGAGCGGGCGACGATTTTCCGGCGCTGCTTCGCCGCCGCGGACTTCTTGCGCCAGTCCCGACCCAGGCCGCCCCCGCGCCCTGCGCGACCAATGCAGCCTGGGTCCCGACGCAGGCGACCACCATTCTCGCTTTCAAATTCCAGGGCGGAGTTCTGGTCGCGGGCGACCGCCGCGCGACTGCGGGGAACACCGTGGTTTTCGATCGCGCCGATAAAGTGCTCGAAATCGATCGGCACTCCATCATGGCGATTGCCGGCGTGCCCGCGACCGCGTGGGAAATGGCGCGCGTCCTTGAACATTCCTTTCAGTTCTTCCGGCGCACCCAATTGCAGGAGATGAGCGTGGACGGCAAAGTGCGCGCGCTTTCGAAATTGCTCCGGGATAATTTCGGATTCGTCCTCCAGGGCATCGGCGTCGTCGTACCGATTTTCGCCACCTACGATGCGAGCGCGGATCCGTCGGCCCGGCTTTATTTTTACGACGCGATGGGCGCACAATTCGAAGTGACCGACTACGCCGCCACCGGCTCGGGATCCCCGGCCGTGCGCGGAATTCTTCACTACGAAAATAACTGGGGGAAAAAACCTTTGCTGAAACTGAGCGAGGACGAAGCGGTGACGGTGGCGTTGCGCGCGCTCGATACCGCGGCCGAGGCGGACACGGCCACAGGTGGTGTCGATCGCAACGCGAAAATTTTTCCGGTGATCAAAATCGTTTCTCGCGAAGGCATCAGCACGTTGCCGGAGAAACGGATCGCGGCCCTGTTCAAACGGAGCGTGGCATGATCGAAGAGCCGTATCGCTGGGTGGAAGCGATCGCGAATCGCGCCGAATACATTGAGACGCAGCTCGCTCCGGGCAGTCCGATCGTGGCGCTCGGTTATCGGGACGGAATTCTTTTTCTGACCCTGGGCCGGACGCGGCAAAAGCTTTTCGAGATTTACGATCGCATCGCCATGGGAGCGATCGGCCATCCCGGCGACATCGAGCGCTTGAGAATGGCGGCGATCGAATTGGCCAGCACCGAAGGGTTCACCCGCTCCGCCGCCGATGTTTCGCTGCGTCGCCTCGCGCATTATTCGCTCAGCCCGGTTTTGAAAACGGCGTTCGAGCAAGTTTACGGAGCGCCTTTTCTGGCGCGCCTGCTCTTCGCCGAGATCGGCGCAAAGCAGGAGAACGATTTGTTTTTGCGCCTCGAGTACGACGGCGCGATCGCAACGAATAATTCGACGTTTGCGAAAACGCGGCAGGATTTCGGAGCCCTCAGCGGCACGCGTCAATCCACCGAACTGATGGATGGTTTTCTGACCGCGGAACATTCGGCCGGCGCCACTTTCGAACGAGCCTTGAAACTCGGGCTCGATGCCTGGACTGTCGGCCATCTGGCGCTTGGCGATGCGGGCGTGAAAGAGCTGCCTGCGCGCGACAAGATTCTAGCCGAACGCAAAGAGCGCTTACGCGCGGCCGGGATCGAGGCCGCGATTCTTGAACGGGATGACAAGATCGCCGTCCGTTACCGCGCCCTGGCTGAGGCGGAAATTCGCTCGGTCCTCGGCGACTGAGGGTCCGCTTCATGTTCGGCCGAGCCCAGGCTAATCGACGAAGCGGGCGACCGATCATTGCCTGGCTCGGCTTGTTCCTCATGGCGGGCTCGTTCGTCTGGCTGCAATTGACCATCCCGCCTAAGTCGCAGTTGAATGCGGACGTCACCACGCCGGCGACTGAACCGCCTTTCGCCGTGGTCGTGATCGATCCGGGCCACGGCGGCCAGGATTCCGGGACCATGAAAACGGGGATGGTGGAAAAGGAGCTCACCCTGGATGTGGCGCAACGCGTGGAACGGCTGTTGGAACTTCGCGGCATCGCGACATTGCTCACACGCACGGACGACACCTTCGTCTCGCTCGCGGACCGGACCGCGATCGCGAACAGCCAGCGCAATTGCGTTTTCGTCAGCATTCATTTCGACGAAGCGGGGAGATCGGCCGCCAGCGGCATCGAGACCTTTTACGCGGCGCATCAGATTTCGGTCCCGCAACGCGTGGCGACGTGGCTGCCGTTTTTGCGGCCGGCGTCGTTGGAGCCGAGCAGCGTCGAAAGCCAAAGCCTCGCCGCGTCTATTCAGGAAGCGCTGGTGGCGCACACGCAAGCGGTGGATCGCGGAACGCGGCCGCAACAATTTTTCGTCATCGCGAATGTGCAGCATCCCGCAGTCCTTGTGGAAGGCGGTTTTCTCACCAACAAGGACGACGTGAGCAAACTCACCAACGGTGATTATCGCGAACAAATCGCGGCCGCGATCAGCGACGGGATCGTGCACTATCGGGAAGTGTTGCAGCAACAACGGACGCCGCTTGCCGTCAACCTCCGCGGCGAATGAATAGCGCCGGAGGTAGGGCGTCAAAACGAGATCACGGATGAATCTGAAACTGCTCGTCACCGCTCTGTTCTTTCTTGCCGGCATTTCGGCGGCGTGGGCCGATCAGGCCGTTGAGTCGATTCAGCAGAAGTTGAAGGACCAGGGATTTTACTACGGAGAAATCAATGGCAAAAAAGACGGCGATACAGTTGCGGCTATTCGGCGTTATCAAATCCGCAACGGTCTTGCGGTGACCGGTCAGATCGACGCCGCGACACAGCGTTCCCTTGGCCTGACTTCAGCGCCCGCTTCCACTCCGCGTCCTCGAACGGCGGCGACGCCGGGTCCGCCGCCGCCCGATTATTCGCCCGCGCCCAGAAACTCTCCGGCGCCGCGGCCGCCGCAAGATGCCTATCAAGATGAACCCGCGGATGCGCCACGGTTGCGCGAACCACGACCCGAGATGAGCGGACTGTTTGACGGGACGCCACTGGAAGCAGCGCCGCTGGCGGTGCAGCGGAACACCATCGCCGGCGCGCAATTAATCCTGATGCGCCAGGGATTCTACCGCAGCGGAATCGACGGCGCTTTCGGCCCCGGAACGGAGTTCGCTATCCGCGGTTTCCAGGCGCGGTTCGGGCTCACGCCGAATGGCCGTCTCGATACCGAAACGCTGGCCGCGCTCGGTTTGTTGCCGGGGCAGCATCGCGCTGGATTTGGGCCGCCTCGCCGGCGGTTTTTTCAACCGCGCGTGCGCATCGGACCAACGGGCGAACCCATTTACATCCCCAATTAAATTTGGAGACTGACGTGTCCGCCGCTATTCCGGGCGGACGGGCGTTTTCGCGTTTTCGAATTCGACCGATTGCAGTTCGAGGAAGACCGAGCCGACGAAAATCTGCGCTTCGATTCGCAGCAGAACACGATCCGAATCGTCGGAGACCCAGCCGGTGGCACGGCGGAATTTCCGATGCGGCTCGAGCTCCCCATCCTTTCCGATCTTGCTCAACTGCAAATCCACTTTGATGGCGTTGTAGGTTCCGGCCGGGACGGTGAGTCGTTCACGGCCCAAAACAGTGGCGGTGGCCAGATAGGCCGAGGTCGCTGGATAAACCACGATGCGCTGGACGTTGCCCTGCTGAAGAGGCTGGCTTCGGAGATAGAGCAAGGCCGATTGGAGATCGAAAAGATTGGGCAAATCGAAGCGGCGAATTTTTGGCCCGGCATTTTTTCCCGGCGTCTCCGTCACCTTCGAGGTCACGCCGGTTGCGTCGAAAGCGAGGTTCGTGACGGTTTTTTTCGAACGAACATTTTCGACCTGCCGCACTTCGACCGGATGCAGCGTAGCCGCATCCACAATCGAGGTGTGGTTCGCGTCAAACTTCCAAAGCCCGCGAACCAATCCGATGGTGCGGCCGGAGATATCGAGCTGGAGTCGATTCCCCGTCGATTTGATCAAATGCACATCGGCGGTTGCGCCCGGAAATCCGCTCCAGCCAAAACCATATCTTGCATGCATGGGCCGCGGCGCCGGGAAAGCCGGCGGCGAGAAGGCCGTCAGCGTCGCTTCCCATTTCGCGCCGCTGCTGCCGGGCACGAACAAGGCGACGAAGAAAAAAATGAGCGCGCTTTTTACGGTGAGTGCTTTCACGAATAGTTCCGACGAGCGCAGCCGAATCAAATTCGAAAGGCCGGCGTAAAACAGGGTAACAACAGGTACACAAAAAACACGCGGGGTCTCCGCGTGTTTTTTGAAAAATTGCGCTGTCGCCGTTAGGGTTTCTTTGGACTCGTCGCCGGGACCGTAGAAGCCGCTGGGCTGGTCGCGGGCTTCTCCGTCGTGGTGGTTGTCGTTGCCTTTACCGACTTGTTCAGCGCGGTAATTACCTCAGTGGTGAAATCAGTGCTGTCCTTCGAATACATAAGCACCGGCACACCGTTCATGCTCTGTCCGGACTTATCGAAGACCAGATCCAATCCCATGGTCTTGACCCGCTCCAGGACGATGTCGGTGATTTCCTTAATGATGGTTTCGCGCATCCGCATCGCCTGTTCCTGCAACTGGCGCTCGCGCGTTTGCCGAAACTCGTTGATCTCGCGCTCCATGTTTTTGATGTTCGCGATCTTGTCGTCACGCTCCTTCGCCTTTTGCGTCTTGGCGTCCGCGCTCAAGGCCGGAGCATCGAGCTGCTGATTGAGCTTGTTGATTTCGTCGAGCGCTTTCTTGTAGTTCTCCGCGCGATCGTCGTATTCCTTTTTCGCGGCATCCTTGGCTTCGTTGATCTTTTTCTCCGAGTCCTTGGTCTTGTTGTATTCCTTGAAAGCGCGATTCATGTCGACCGTGCC
>QHBM01000137.1 GCA_003244145.1 Chthoniobacterales bacterium | reverse complement strand
GGTCGAACGTGGCTGAGGCCAACGGCAGCGGCTCAGTTAGGTCGCAAGCGCGAAAGTTCACCTTGGCATCGCCGCTTTTCTTTTGCGCCCGCTCCAGCATGCGATCGGAAAAATCAACCGCCGTCACGCGCGCGCCGCGGGACGCCATCGCGATTGCGTGACGACCGGTCCCGCACCCCAAATCCAGTACCTCCATCCCGCGCACATCGCCGAGTAACTGATCCACCAATGGTCCTTCCAGAATCGGCAACGGATTCGCGTCGTCATCGTAACTCGAGGCCCAATGATCGTACCCCGCGCGCGTCGGGACAACTTCCGCGGCCGCTTCTGACTCGTTCGCGTCTTTCATCCGATCTAACGTTTGGTTAGGTCTTTTTGGCGAATATCGGATCATTGCGTCCGAACTGAAATCCCTTCGGGAAAAGGGTCGGATATGCTCGGCTCGTTTCTTCCTCAGCTTTTTTGCGATGCTCTTTCGGGATCTTGAGATTCGGATAATAAAGAAAATCTCTCACGCGTTGCTGCACGTCGGGCGGCTGTCGATCTAGAATCTTGACGTAGTAGTCCACGCCCGCTACCTCGCCAATGCGCAGAAGGCTGCTGTAGATAATCTGTCCGTATGTTCGAGCGTTTTTGTCGAGAACGTTGAATTGCCGAGAGAAGATGAAGACGCGCGCCAGCGCGTCTTCATCAACTTTCTTCTCGCAGCAATACACTCGCGCCATCTCTCCCTTCAAGTCGAAGTCAAACTTCTTCGCGAACTCTTGGAGCCGATCGATATCTGCGTCGCCGATAGGGCCAAACGGCATTCCATCGTCTTGCGCTCGGACCAACCCGCAGGCCGCCAGCAATGCGACGAACGCCACGAGGAGTTTCATGCACCTAGACGAAAGTTCGTGTTGGAAGGCGAACATTTTTTCGTCGAACACAACGCTCTTCCGGTATGCGCTCTTGCACGGATGCAAAGAATCGCTTCATCCGACGATCTCGTCGCTGATGATGAAGAATTTCTTCAGAGTGGCGCGGCCGAAGTTTGTCGTTAGGGCGACGTCGGCGGCGTCGCGGCCGACGGCCATGACGATGCGACCGATGCGGGGAATGTTGTGCCGGGCATCGAAGGTGTACCAGCGGCCGCCCAGAAATACTTCGAACCAGCCACTGAAATCCATCGGCAGCACAACCGGCACTCCGATGTCGCCCATGTAACCAGTGACGTAGCGCGCGGGAAGGTTCATGCAGCGGCAGAACGCGACCGCGAGATGGCTGAAGTCGCGGCAGACCCCGCGCGGATCGTTGTAAACGTCGAAGGCGGATTTCGTAACGTCGGCGAACTGGTAGCCGAACGTAATGTGATTGTGCACCCAATCGCAAATGGCCTGGACTCGTGGCCAGCCGGGCGCGGTCGCGCCGAAAAGCTGCCAGGCGATATCGGAAAGCTTGTCCACTTCGCAATAACGGCTCGTGAGCAGGAACGGCAGCGTCTCGCTCGGCAGGTCCTCGACCGGAGCCTGGGTCGCATCGGGATTTCTTTCGTCGGGCTGGCCGCTGTCCTCAATCACCGCCTCGAGGGCGAAGCGAACGTTGCCGGCGGGTGCGAGAACGCGAGCGCAGCGGTTGCCATAAAGATCGGTGAAATCGGTCAGCGAGAGATCGGGCTCGACCCGAATTTTTTCTTCCGTGCGAAGATCGGCCTGGCGCGACGGATGGACGTAGAGCATCAAGATCATGGGCGTCGGGCCCGCGAGCTCGAACTCGATGTCGAAACCAATTTTGATGATCATAGAAAGCGGTGAGGGGACGGGGCCGCGGAAGATACTTCCGTTCACGGAAGAAGAAACCGAATTTGTGCGCAGAACATCGTAACGATGTCGTCCCGAGCCGCGTCAGACGGCGAGGGACCTCACACTCGAACGAACCGCTTCCGCGAAAGGTAACGCGTCCAACGCAGCTCGGCACGCCAGCGTCTGCACCTGCAATTTGCAACTGTGAGGTCAACACTCCTCCCACGGTCGTGGTCCCGTCTGCGCGGCTCGGGATGACAGAGGGTTTGCGCGGACCGCTATGACGCCGCACCGAATTCGGCGGTGACGGAAAGTTTGTCGCCAACGGCGAGCTGGACATCGCGCAGTTGAATCTCGCCGAGAGGCAGAGACATCAGCGGGAATTCGCGGCCGTCGAGCTTTTGCAGATGCGGAGTGAGAACGCCGCACGCCAACGTCGCCATGCCGCCGTCGCCTTCACAACGCAAATCGGAAATCCGCGCGTTGAGTTGCTCGTCGAGATCGAGCTGCCCAGTGATGCGGAGGGAAGCGCTCAAGAATAATTTCTGTGCGCGCAAACCCACCTCGGCGGCGAGCGACCGCGGGCTTTTTGAACGCAGGGTCAATTTCAAGTCGCTAATCGTGACGCCGTGCTTGCCGGCTTCGGCCCTCGCGATTTTGGCGATGAGCGCTTCGAGATCGCGGGAGACAACGGCGATGGCGATCTTTCCTTCCTCAGCTTTCTGGACCAAGAGGACGATGTTACCGGCGGAATCCTTGCCTTGCCCAAGCCGAACATCGCGGGCGGAAAGTAAGAACTCGATCTCGGCAGGACCGACGGAAAGCGCGGTAGCGTGGAGCACGAGACGGCCAACCTCAAGGGCAGGGGAAGTTTCGCCAGAGATTGAGGGCGGTCGCGGCGGGTCGGGGCGAAGGCGCGCATCGTCGAGGGAGATGTCCATTTCGGCGAGTTTGGGAAAGGAAGCATCACGGACGGTGACGGGATCGGTGGCGACGTCGAAGATGAGGCGCAGGCTTTCGTTGAGGAGGCGCTGGAGAGCAGCGGCGGAGGAGGGGAAATCGTTGGCGTTAAGTGGAAACATGAGATGGGAAACACCCAACGTCCAACGCCCAACGCCCAACGTCCAATTAGGAAAGAGACAAAGCTTCCGGTCGTTGTGATCCTTTGTGACCTTTGTGCGAGGCCTCCCCAGAGAAAGAATTTGCATCTTGGGGCTTCTTCGTTAGTTTCCGCCTCCTTTATGGCGAAAACGTCCTGGATCAATCGCAACGAACGCAAGCGCGCGACCGTGAAAAAATACGCGGCCCTGCGTGCTGAACTCAAAGCGAAGAAAGATTATATCGGCCTCTCCCAGCTGCCGCGCGATGCCAGCCCTACCCGGGTGGTGAATCGTTGCGAAGTAAGCGGCCGCCGCCGTGCGTTCATTCGCCGTTTCAAAGTTTCGCGCCTGACCTTCCGCGAACTCGCTTCCAACGGGTTCATTCCGGGTGTGACCAAATCGAGCTGGTAGAGATCCGGCTCGGCGGGGGCTTCGGGATGCAACGCTGCATCCGTTAAATGAATTCGTTGTTACTTCCATTTCTCGCGGCCGTTCCGTTGGCCGAAGCGATCTCGGAACAGTGGGATTCCCCCGCGCTCATTCTGGGCAAGCTGGCGGTGATTTTCGCGCTGGTCGTGCTTAATGCTTTTTTCGTGGCGTCGGAATTTGCCATCGTAAAAGTGCGCAGCAGTCAGCTCGACGCCTTGGTGGATGAGGGAAACCTGCGCGCGACTTTTGCCCGGCACATTCGCTCGCACCTCGATGCTTATCTCTCCGCCACGCAACTCGGGATCACTCTCGCCAGTCTCGCGCTCGGCTGGATCGGCGAGCAATTTCTGGCGCGCATGCTCCAGCCGGCGTTCGCGCTGGTAAATGTTCATTCGCATGCGCTCGTCTCGACCATTTCGATCACGCTCGCTTTCATTGGGATCACTTTTCTCCACATCGTTTTTGGCGAGCTAGCCCCGAAATACATCGCGATCGGTAATCCCTTGTCGGTTTCCCTCATGCTCGCGCGGCCATTGGGCGCCTTTTATATCCTGTTCAAACCCGCCATCTGGTTGCTGAACAAATCGTCGAACCTGGTCCTGCAAAAATTGCTGCGGATCAAACCAGTCGCGGGATCGGAGCTTGCGCACAGCGAGGAAGAGCTGCGGCTAATACTCGACCAAAGCGAGAGATCCGATGAGGTTTCGGAACTGGGGCGCGATCTCCTGGTCAACGCGCTCGACCTGCGGCAACGCGTCGTGCGCGATATCATGACGCCGCGGGGCGAGGTGGTGTTCCTCGATCTCGAGGAAAGTTTCGAAGAAAACGTGAAGAAGGCGCTCGAATC
>QHBM01000128.1 GCA_003244145.1 Chthoniobacterales bacterium | reverse complement strand
GCGGACTCAGCGTCGTTAGTCGGCGCGAGCCCACTCGCGTTGATCTCCGCGAACTGATCGCCGGTGATGAGGCCTCCCACTTGAGTGGTTCTCCAATTGTCATTCGAGGCAACCTTCACCTGATTCCCGTCAAAGATGTCCAGGGTCGGATTTGCCAGGAAATCAGTGATCCCAAAGCCCTCCAGGAACGGGCCGAGTGCACGCACCAATATTTTCTTCGTCGAGCCCGCCGGCCCTTGCACGATGAAGCCCTGAAACAACGCATTGGGATCCTGGCCGACCGGAAGTCGGGTCGAGACGTTCGCGACCAAGCCCGAGGCAGCACCCTGCGTAACTGTAAAGGTCTGCCCGGCGATAGTGAGTGTGCCGGTGCGTTGAGTGGTATTGAAATTCGCCGTGACGGTGTAAGTGACTGTGCCGCTGCCCGTGCCACTCGCGCCGGAGTTAATGCTGATGAAGGAGTCATTGCTCGCCGCCGTCCAGTTGCAGCCCGCACCTGCTGTTACACTCACGGTCCTGGTGCCGGCGTTCGCATCGAGCGTCTGTGAGGTAGGCGAGATCGAGTAGCTGCAGTTTGTTCCATCCTGAGAGACGGTAAAGGTCAGTCCGGCGATAGTCATGGTGCCGGTGCGTTGCCCGACGTTCGGGTTGGCTGCGACGGTGAAGCCGACCGTTCCGTTACCCGTGCCGCTTGCGCCGGAGTTAACGGTGATGAACGAGGCGTTACTCACAGCCGTCCAGTTACAGCTGCTTCCAGTGGCGGTCACGTTCACAATCCCAGTGCTGCCACTCACGCCGAAGTTCTGGCTCGTCGGGTTGAGGCTGAAGGTGCGAACGGTGAGCGTGGTTGGCGTTGAGGTGTCGCTGCCGCAAGAGTTCGACACCACTGCATCATAGCTGCCCGCATCCGACGCGCTCGCCTTCGCGATACTGTATATGCCGGAAGTCGCGCCCGGAATATTCACGCCGTTCTTGCGCCACTGAAAGCTCACGCCACCGGGGCCCCCTCGCCAGGCCAAAAGGAGATTGGTAGAGTCGCCTGGGCAAACGGTGATTGAATTGGACGTGACGGTCGCAAAAGGCGGCACGCAGCTTAGGCGATAAACGTAGGCGGCGCCGGCGCGTGCCGTGCCCAAGGCTGTGGCGACTCTTGCGCCGACGATAACGCTGTCCTCGCTGATGCCCATGGCGATGCCGAATTGATCGCCCACATTGTTATCACCCACAACCACTGCCTGCTGCGTCCAGACTGTACCGCTGCGCATGAAAATATAGGCCTTGCCGTTCTCGGTATCGTCCCTACTCGGTTCCCACCCGTAAGCACCGACGACAATGGTATTGCCTTCGATGGCGATGTGAGACGCGCCAAAGAAGTCGTTGGCCGACGTGTCGTCGCCCGTGAGCTTTTGCTGCTGGCTCCACTGCCCGCTGGTGTTGCGGACGAAGACATAGGCCGCGCCAGCGGCAGGTCCTTTCTCGCCGTTTATGGGCGCTCCGACGACTGCCGTATTGCCGCTAATAGCCACGCTTTGTCCGAACTGGTCGCCGGTTATCCCATCCAAGGGTTGAACTACGTTCGAACTAAGAAACGATCCCCCTGAATCGAGATCCTCAATCTCAGCGTGTCCCGCTCCGCCGCCGGGTACGCCGATGATAGAAGTGTATCCTCCCGCAGAATTGCTCTCAAGGGCAACGCTGGTGCCAAGCTGGTTGTTGGCGACATCATGGGATGTGAAACCCTTAAACGTAACGGTGCCGTCTGCATTTATTTTGGCATACTCGACTGCCCCAGCGTTCGTCTCGACGCTATAAGCTTGGCCCGGCGAGCCTACGAGAATGAGATTGCCGCTGATGGCGACACTGGCTCCGAAGCGGTCGCCCGCCTTACGCACGCTAGGGTCAACGCCTGCGGCGCTGTAATTATTTGGCCCGTTCCGTTGCAAAAGCAAAGCGCTGCCTGCGCCGTTGTTTTCACCCGGGCAGCCAAACACGATGCGATTGCCACTTATGGCCACGCTATAGCCGCATTGCTCGCCTCCCCCAGACTGCGGACCAGATACTCTGTCCAGAGCCCATGAAGAACCTGTTCGAATAAACACATAAACAGCTCCCACATCCACATTAGAACCGACGTCCTCCCGCCAGGCGCCAACTACCGCCATGTTGCCGTCAATCGCCACCGCAAATCCGAACCGGGCGTCTAGTTGCGGAATGTCGGAGCGCAATTTTTGTTCCAGCGACGCAATGACCGGATCGATCACGATCGGATAACGCGCGTCCTCATCGTCTACCATCAGCGCAATCTCTCGGCCATCCGCGCTCGCTTCCATCCGCGCCTCAAGCCCCTTTCCATCCGCATCCTGGGCTACTAGTTTGCTGTAGCTAAGTGCGCCCTTTCCATCCTTACCTGACAACTCAATCGCCTTTCCCTCATCCTTTACCCGCGCACGCAAATCTCCCTGGAGTGACATCACCAGCCGCAACGGTCCTCTATCTGAAACGGAGCTCCCGCATTCAGGTCGCTTGTTGAGCGTAAAGCCCTGCTCGATCCCTTCCGCGCGGTTCTCATACCACTCGATCAATTTCGGATTTCGGAATGCGGAATGAAAGATGTAGCGCGTTTGTATTCAACGCGGGTCCCTTTGACCTGCTGAGAAACAATGGGAGGAGCATCGACCAGCCGCTTGCTGTAGCCATAAGCTTTTAGACGAAAACCCAGATGCCATCCCGGCTCTCGTCTGTCCGCCGGCACGTTCGGTCGCACGGTGACGCCATCCTCGGCGAACCAGGCATTCAAATTCTGATCGTGACTCATCGCGAGGTAACCCGCGCCGCTTTTCTCATCGAAAGGCGCATGCTCCTCGTGCTTTAAACCGAAGCGCGCCGCAGTCAGCGCCGCCATGAGCGATTGACCTTCGCCGGGCCGTTCCAAATATTCCTGCGCCGCCGCGCCCGAAAGCTGCACGGCGGATGGCTGACCCTCTTTACTCGCGCCGCTCGGTGTTCTTAAAACCGGCGGCCGGCACGCCAACGCCAATGGAATTAAGGCGAGGAGGAAAAGAACAACGGACGCCCCTTTCGAGTGGAATGTTTTCATCAAAGGACCCTCATCTTCCAACGTTTTCGCAGTCATGCGGAAAGAGAGCCAGGTGCTTCCACCTGCCGCAGTCCGTGCGGCGGACGGTTGGAGACGCCTGACAGACTTGACGCCGTCGCGATGCTGTCGGCAGGGAGGCCCTTCGGTCAAGACTTACTTCAGGCCGTGCGCCCGTGGCCTGTAACCAACAAAGGCAATCCCTTGTCGCAGTTGCCGCGGCGACCGCAGCACCGCTCGCACCGTCACGCCGTTATCGATCCCGAGACTGAAGGTACCGGTCCGCGACCCTAGGAACATGACGCCGCTACTGTTGATTGTCGTGTTCGCTCCCTGCCAACCCGCACCGCCTCCGATTGTGTTTTCCGCCGTTATCCTTGCCGTCGTCGAGGGCGAAATCTCAACGCGACAGCGCCCACTACCCGAAGATTGATTCGCCGCCGGTGATCATCGTAAAGAAAGGGTTCGGCTATCGGATGTATATCGCCGAGGCGGCGAAATCAGGGTGAGCCTGGTTCGGTGAAGTCGGCTCAATCGCGCCAGCCCGACTTCTTCAAAGGCGGCCGAATCTGGATGGCTCTTGTGATCCCCTGCAATTAACCAGCGACCGCCGGCTGCGGTTCGGGCCCTGGCTTCGCACCGTCCCCTTCATGATGCATGTGGCCGCTGCGGAGGAAGGGAACGCGATCGAGAACGGTCTCCTGGAACCATTCGAGGGCGAGGTAGATCACCGGGGTAATGTAAAGCGTGATGAGCTGGGAGACGATCAATCCGCCAACGATGACAAGGCCTAGCGGGCGTCGCGACGATCCGTCCGCGCCATAACCAAGAGCTAGCGGCACCGCGCCCATCAAAGCAGCAAGCGTGGTCATGATAATGGGACGGAACCGTTCGACGCTGGCTTCATGGATCGCGGTTCGCCGATCATAGCCTTCGTCGATCCGATGCAAGGCGAAGTCGACAATCATGATGCCGTTCTTTTTCACGATACCCATGAGAAGAAACAAACCGATGACCGAGTAAAGGGAAAGGGTCGAGTTAAAGAGCCAGAGAGTGAGCAAGCCACCGACTACCGCAGGGAACAAAGTAGAGAGCACGGTGATCGGGTGGACATAGCTCTCGTAAAGAATTCCGAGGATCACATACATCACGAAGACCGCCGCGAGGACGAGGTAAGGGAGCGCTCCGAAAAGCTGTTGCAGGACGAGACCTTCACCTTGCATCTCGCCTTTTACCGTCGGGGGCAAAACCTGGGCCGCCGTCTTTTCTATGAAACTCGTAACGTCGCCAAGAGCGATTCCCGGTTTCGTATCGAAGCCAAAAGTGACACAGGTAAACTGGTTCAGGTGATTGACCGCCTGCAAGCCCAGCCTTGTCGTAGACTTGGTAAGGGTTCGGATCGGAATAAGAGTGTCTTTGCCGTCAGGCCGGACGTAGAGCTCGCGCAAATCTTCGGGTTTGGAGCGATCCGCGTCATCGACTTCGAGGATGACCTGGTATTGGTCGTCCGGCTGCTTGACCAGATAGACATAGTTCTGGGAATAGGCGGCGCGAAGCAAGCTCTGCAATTTTGCAATTGAAACGCCATAGGTACTGGCACGGTCGCGGTCGATCTGGATATCGAGGTTCGGCTGATTCCGAAACAGATTCGAACGCGGCGGCGCGACAAAGCCTTCGTAACTCTTAAGTTTTTCGCCCAACGCTTCGGCGGCGGCGTAAACTTCATCGGGATCGATGCCGCTGATCGAGTAACTGTAGCGCCCGAACTGGCTCCCAGTCGCACCGATGTTGATTTGAAGGACCGGCGCCGGATTCAAGGTGGCGAATATTCCCGGGATCTCGTTAAACGACCGGCGCAGTTCCATGGCGACATCGTCGATCGGGTGGCGTTCCTTCGCGTCCTTGAGGAAGAGCACAGTGAAAATGCCTGACGAGCCGGCCCGTCCGCTCCCGGCCACGGTGAAATACTTATCGACCGCCGGGTTCGCCTGAAGAATGGGATCGAGCTTCTCCTGCATCTGGCGCTGTTGCTGGGGTGAGGCGCCCTCCTGCATGAGCAACGCGCCACGGATCACACCGCTGTCACCGGTGGGCAGAAGCGTGAAGGGTAACGACGAGAAGAAGAACCAGACGCCGATTCCGCAGGCGATGAGGATCGGCAGCGCGATCCAACCATGATCGAGAAACCAATCGAGCGACCGGCTATAAAACCGCAGGATCGGCTGAAAGAAGCTGTTCGTGAACCGCTCCATCCAGGTGCGGCGATGACCGGGCTCATGCTCGCGCAAAAGCCGCGCGCACATCAGCGGCGTGAGCGTTAGCGAAATGAGGCCTGAAGCGAAAATCGCGACGATAATGGTAATAGCGAACTCCCGAAAAATCCGCCCGAGCAATCCCGGCATAAAGGCAAGCGGGATGAACACGGCCGCGAGCGACAGCGTCATCGACAAGATCGTGAACGAGATTTCGCCGGCGCTATTCAGCGTGGCTTTGTAGATCGACTCCCCGTGCTCGGCTCGCCGGACGACGTTTTCCAAAAACACGATCGCGTCGTCGACCAGAAAGCCGATGGCGAGCGTGAGCGCCATGAGCGTGAGGTTATTGATCGAATAATTAAGCGCCCACATGACGAGAAACGTCAGGAGGATCGACAACGGCAGAGCCACGACGGGAATGAGCGTGTCCCGCGCGCGCCCGAGAAATACGAAGATGACGAGTACGACCAGGACGAACGCGATGAAGAGCGTGGCCTGCACGTCGGCGACAGAATGAACGATGCTTAGCGAGCGATCGAAGGTCGGGATGAGATTGATCGAGCCGGGCAGCTCGAGGCGCATCTGCGGGATGAGGTCATTGATCGATCGGGCTACCTGCACGGCGTTCGCTCCGGCCTGGCGCGAAACCGCGAGAACGACTACTGAGGCCGGCGGGTTGAATCCGCGTGCGTAGAAATGACGCGAGAGGCGTTCGTCCTGCACGCTGTCGATCACGCTAGCGACATCACGCAGATAAACCGGCGATCCGTCTTTTCCGCGCGCGACGATGAGATTGCGGTAGCCTTCGGCGTCCGCAATCTGGCCGTTGGGACGAAGCACCATCGACATGTTCTTGCCATCGAATTGTCCCGCGCCCGAGTAGGAGGTGCCGGCACGGATCGCGTTCGAAAGTTCGTCGAAGGCGATATTGCGCGAGGCGAGCGCAGAAGGATCGACCTTGATCCGAATCGCGCTTTTCACGCCGTAGATCTGGACCTGCGAAACACCCGGCAGGATGTTGACTCTCTGCTGGACCTGCGAGGTCGCGTACTTGTAAAGATCGCCGTCGCTCAGCGTATCGCTCGTCAGGGCGATATACATGACTGGCTGATCGTTCGGGTTCGACTTCTCGAACCGAGGCGGGCTAGGCAGGTCGTTAGGCAACTGGCCGCTGGCTCGCTGGATCGCCGCTTGCACGTCGGTGGAGGCGTCGATGATGCTTTTGTCGAGGTCGAACTGGAGCGTGATGTTCGTGGAACCCTGGGTGCTCGAGCTGGTCGTCAAGGTCAGTCCCGGGATCTGAGTGAATTGTTTCTCGAGCGGCGTCGCGATCGTGTTCGCCATCGTCTCAGGGTTCGCGCCGGGATAGCTCGCCGAGACCGAGATGACCGGATAATCGACCGCTGGGAGATCGTTTACCGCGAGTTGCTTGAAGGTCAGGATACCGAAGACGATGAGCGATGCCGTCAGCAGCATCGTCATCACCGGCCGCTGAATGAACGGCCTGGAAAGCCCGGAAGAAAACTGGACGAGCTTGCCGCCCGGCGTTTTCGCGCCCGCTACGCCGCCGCGATGCTCCTGCGGTTCGCCGGGCAAAGCGTCGGGTTCCTGTTCGCGGTCGCCGTCGTGCTCGCTCATTGCAGCCTAACGAGTCGCGTTCCCGCCCGATGAAGATGGTTTTTCGCCGCCATTCGAACCGCTGGGACGCGGATTCACTTTCATCCCCGGCGACAATTGCAGTTGACCGGATGTGACCACCATTTCACCGGCCTGCACTCCATCGGTGATGACGGTGAGATCGCCCTGCGACTGGCCGGGTTTCACCTGCCGCAACTCCAGCGTCGAGTCAGGTTTCACGACGAAAACATACGGGCCGTTCTGGCCGATCTGCACGGCAGTGCCCGGCACGAGCTTGGCATCCTTTAATACGTCGAGGATCAAGCGAACCTTCACGAACTGCGCGGGCCAGAGCGCGCGGTCCGCATTCGGCGTCACGCCGCGCAGCTTCACGGTGCCAGCACCTGGTTGGACGGCGTTGTCGATAAAATAAAGCGTGCCCGAACGCGGCTCGACGTTGTCGTCCGAGGCGTCGGTGAGCACCTTCAAGTTCGGATTGGTGAGGTAACGCCTAACGAGCGGTAGATCCGGCTCCGCCACGGTAAAGTCGGTATAGATCGGGTCCATTCCCATGATCGTGAGCAGCGGCGTGCTCCCGCCTGGACCGACCACATTCCCGACGTCGACATTGCGTAAACCAGCCCGGCCATCGATGGGCGACTTAATGTAGCAACGATCGAGGTTCACCTGAGCAGCGGCGACCATGGCCTCCGCTCTGCGCGCATTGGCCAGCGCTGTGTCATATTCCTGATTGGCAGTGACCTTCTGCTGTCGCAGTAGCTCCTGCCGTTTGAGCGTGGCCTGATTCAAGGCCAGATCGGCCTGCGCGGAGGCCAGGGCCGCTTCATACGGTTTCGGATCGATTTGGAAAAGCAGGTCGCCTTTCTTTACGTCGGCGCCGTCCTTGAAGTCGCGGGAAACAATTTGACCGGAGATCTGCGCCTGGATCTGCACAGTTTCGTAAGCGGCCGTACTGCCGATCTCATCGAGATAAAGCGGAACGTCCTGGGTGATGACTTTCGCCGTTGTCACCGGCTTGGGACCCGGTGCCGCGTTTTGCTTGGGCCGGTTGGCGATGCTCCGGAGGGTGAGCAGCAATGCCACTACAACAATCAGGCCGCCGCCCCAGTAAAGACGTTTGCGACCAAAACGATTCTCCAACTTCCCGACCACTTCGCGCGTCGCAACATTTGCTCGGGCCATCGTCGTCATCGCTTCTCCTTCCTAGTCAACTCCCGGTGACCATTCTGGGCGCCGTCCACGGGTAGCTCCGCCTTCTTGCGAATCTGGGCGAGCACCCGCATGCAGGTCTCGAGGTCATCCTGCGGAATATCCTCGATCAACTCATGGCGCAACTGGTGGGCGGTGTTGAAAATCTTGTCGAGCACCGTCTTCGAGCGGCGCTGGAGATGAATGATCTTGCATCGGCGATCGTCCGCCGAACTACGGCGCTCGATCCAGCCGTCGTTTTGCAAACGGTTGAGCAAGCCGGCCACCGTCGCGCCTTCCACTCCCATGCGGTCGCCGATCTCCTTCTGGGTTAGTTTATTTCCACCCTGCGAGAGATGAATCAAGGTGCGCCATTTCCCCTGGCTCAGCCCGAGCGGGCGCAAGCGCTGGTCGAGCTTCGTGCGCCAGGCGCGCGCGGTGCCGAAAAGCGTCAGTCCAAGCTCGTTGATATTGGGCGGTGGCATCGGGAAAATTGGTTAGCGTGCTAACGAATCGCGATTTTCCAACCTTGTCAAATCCGGGGGCGAGGCCGTCGCTTTACTGATCGTTGGCGCTGACCTTGAGCAGGATCACGGTGCGTTTTCGGTAATCCGTTAACGACAAGATCGGCGCGGCATGGAGAGGCGACCATCGCTCGCTTTTCATCGCCTCTTCTTTCCTGCCTGGCTGGACGAGCAAATAACGCGCACTCGCCGGCAAATCATCGACTCGGCTGGCATAGACGAGACGTTGTTTCATATAAAAAAGGAACGGCTGATAGTCGGGGTCAACGGCGTAGATCGGTTCGGCCGGCGGCACGAGCGCTTCGATTCGCGCCGCGATCGGTTTCACTTTCGAACGCCGCTGTAAAATCGGGATCGCCGCCAACGCGTAGATGCACAGCACAAATCCCGCGGCGATCGCCATGAAAATAACAAACCGGAAGCGCCGATCGGGCGCGACGTTTTTCCGAGCCGCTCGCCATGGCCAGCGAATTTCGTTCGTGGACAAGATCATCGCCATCAACCAGCAGAGCGGGACCAGCAGCGGCATCGAATAGCGCGGAAGCGCGCCCGGCAACAAACTGACAATGAGAAAAGGGACTCCGGCGCCCCAGGCGAGCGCACGCGCGAGCTTTTGTTCGGCCGGCGTCTCCCAAGTCGGCCGGGCCACGAGCAGCAATGTCCACGGCAGGAAGTAGGCGAGCGCTCGTGGGATATTGAGAATCCAACTGCTCAGTTTAAAATCGTCCGCGGTCAGGCGCCCGGTGAATTCCCCCGACCAGCTTCCAGCCAGATTGGTGCCGTGCATGGTCTGCCAATAAGGAACAGCCCACGCGGCGAAAATTCCGAGCATGATGGCGACCCCGAAAAAGTGGGCGGGATGCCAGAGTTTGCGCAGCCCGCCAGTGCTTTGGAGGACGGCGAGGACGATCGCGTAGAAGAAGAAGAGATGCAGCGGTCCTTTTGCGAGCAGGCCAAGTCCCAGAAAAATCCACGGCACGGTCCAGGTAAGCCACGGAGAACGGCGTTGCTGCCACCAACTGAGCCAGAGGACGAACGCGAGACCGAAGAGCGACACATAGAGCGCCTCGATTTCGATCAACCGTCCTTTCTCGATCATGCCGAAATTCACCAGCCAAATCAGCGCCGCCATGAGCGAGCCCTTCGCTCCGAGATTCGCGCGCCCGACTGCGACGAACGCGAGCGCGACCGCGAGAATGCAAAGTGCGGAAGGGAGCCGCGCGGTCCATTCATTGCGGTGGCCCGATATTTTGAATGACGCGGCCACCAGCCAATTGATCAGCGGCGGCTTGCGCAGATACGCTTCGCTGCCCACTTGCGGAACGAGGTAATTCCCAGTTTCCAGCATCGTGACCGCGGGCAAAATGCGTCGGCCTTCTTCGCCCTTGATCTCGAGCGAACCGAGGCCGGGCAAATAGATCGCGGCCCAGCACAGGAGGACGATCAATAAGTTGCGGGCCGGCGACATGTTAAGGTGCAACCCGCCTACGCTGAAAGCTTCGGCGTGGCAAGCGTCCGACGCCCAACGTCCACTGGCAGAGAGACGGATTCCTCCCTTGACGAAACGCCCTTGGAAAATTAAGTTGAGCGCCTAGTCCGCGCTGATTGGGGTGGGAGCTGGTGTCCCACTCTTTTTAGTCTGCGGGCTACATGTTTTTATGAACGCCGAGTTTATTGCCATGCTGGATTACCTGGAGCGCGAGCGCGGGATCAAACGCGATATCCTGCTCGAAGCCGTCTCCAACGCTCTCCTCTCTGCCTCAAAGAAAAGCGTGAGCGCGTCGCGCGATCTCCGGATCGATATCAATCCGAAGACCGGTGAGATTCGCGCTTTGGCGAAATTGCTCGTCGTCGATACCGTCACGAACCCCGCTGACGAAATTTCCGTTTCCAAGGCCCAGAGGATCGACCCGAACGCAGCCGTGGGCGGTGAAGTGGAAGTGGAAGTGACTCCAAAGAATTTCGGACGCATCGCCGCGCAAACCGCGAAGCAGGCGATGATGCAGCGCATTCGCCAGGTCGAGAAAGAAATGATTTACGAGGAGTTCAAGGATCGCGCCGGCGAAATCGTCAGCGGCACAGTCCGGCGCTTCGATCGTTCCGATGTCATCCTCGATCTCGGAAAATTCGAAGCGATCATGCCGCAACGCGAACGCGTCGTGGTCGAGGACTACAATGTCGGCGACCGCCTCCGCGCTTATGTCGTTGCGGTAGAAAATGGAATCCGCGGACCGGAGATTATTGTCTCGCGCAGCCACCCGAATTTCGTCCGCCGCCTTTTCGAGCTCGAAGTAAGCGAGATCAATGACGGCACGGTCGAGATCCGTGGCATTGCGCGCGAAGCGGGTTATCGCACCAAGATCGCGGTCACGAGCGCGAACGAGAAAGTCGATCCCGTCGGCGCTTGCGTCGGCATGCGTGGATCGCGAGTAAAAAATATTGTCCGCGAATTAAACAACGAGAAAGTCGACATCATCCGCTGGAGTTCCGACCCCAAGGAATTCGTGCTCGAAGCGCTCAAGCCGGCCAAGGTCAAGAACCTGGTTTTCGATACGGAGAAAAAGAGCGTCCAGATTTCCGTCGATGAAGATCAGCTTTCGCTCGCCATCGGAAAGAAGGGCCAGAACGCGCGATTGACTTCGCGGCTCACCGGCTGGGAGATCAACATCGATCGCGACACGACGGCGACCCACCAGGTCGAGCAGAAAGTCGCGCAAGCGGCGCAGACGCTCGCGGCCGGCTTGCCGATCACCGAAGAGCAGGCGCTCGCGCTGGTGAAATCCGGCTTTACGAATCTGGAAGGATTGCGGGACGCGGCTGTCGAAGACCTCGTCGAGATTTTGAGCGTGGACGAAGCGAAGGCCAAGGAAATCCACGAAGCGGTTCATCAGGAGAGCGCCGCGTAGTTGGATTTTGCCTGGAGTACAAATGCCGACGCGAACGACGACCAAAACCGCAGCAGCGCGCAAGACGACCACGACCGCGCGCAAGCCGGAGAAAACTGTCGTCGCGCGGACGAAAGAGAGAGCTGCCGAACCGAAGCGCAAGGAAACCGCGAGCAAGAAAGTAGAAGCTCCGGCGAAACCGGCCCGCCATTCGCCCTCTCCGCCGACAACAACGAAACCACGCTCGCACGTCTCTGCCCCAGCCAAGACCGCAGCTCCCGCAGCGCCGCCCGCGCCCCCCGCCGCGCCGCGACCGGTCATGGAGACCGTATCGCTGATTGATGAAAAGAAGCCGCGCGCGAAACGCGCCGACAGCGATGCTTCTCCGAAGCGGCCGTTCCTTCCGCCGATTTCCCGGATTCGCGCTACGCCGGAACCTACGCCGCCAGCCGTGGCCGCACCAAAGCCCGAGACGACACCGCCAGTTGAGACCGTGACGGCGACCGAGACCGCGCCAGCAACAGATCTCGCGGCTGAATCGGAAGGCGAGCCGCAAAAAATCATCCACATTAAGCCACCGATTGTGGTGAAGGAGCTCGCGCTTCAGCTCGGCCTGAAAAATTTCCAGCTGATCAAGGAGCTGATGGATGAGTTCAATATTTTCGCTAATCCGAACCTGACGGTCGAGCCCGAGGTGGCGACCAAAATTTGCGAAAAGCACGGCTTCGTTTTCGAAATGGAACGCCGCGAAAAAGGCGGCGGCGTCCACAAAGTCGAGCAGGTCGTTGTCGCGCCGCCTCCGCCGGTCATCGAGAAGGAAGAAGAACTCAAGACGCGCGGCCCGATCATCACGTTCATGGGGCACGTCGATCACGGCAAGACGTCGCTGATGGATGCGATCCGCAAGACGCGCGTCGCCGCGGGCGAAGCCGGTGGAATCACCCAGCACATCGGCGCTTACACGGTCGATTACAAAGGCTCGCGCATCACTTTTCTCGACACGCCGGGCCACGCCGCTTTCACCGCCATGCGCGCGCGAGGGGCGCACGTTACAGACATTGTTGTCATTGTCGTGGCGGCCGATGACGGGTTGATGCCGCAAACGCTGGAGGCCATCAGCCACGCTAAAGCCGCGCCGCACGTGAAGATCATGGTCGCGATCAACAAGATCGATTTGCCTTCAGCGAACATCGATCGGGTGAAGAAACAGCTGCAGGACCGCGAGCTTTCTCCGGAAGATTGGGGCGGTGAAACGATTGTGTGCGAAGTCTCCGCCACCAAAGGCACCGGCATCGATCACCTGCTCGAGATGATGGCGTTGCAGGCCGAAGTCATGGAATTGAAGGCATCGCCGACCGCGACGCCGCGCGGAACTGTCATCGAAGCGCAAGTCGAGCCGGGCCGCGGGCCGACCGCGACCGTTATCGTGCAGATGGGCACGCTCCGGACCGGCGATCCATTTATTTCCGGCGATTACGGCGGCAAAATCAAATCGTTGATGGACGATCGCGGCAACCCGATCAAGGAGGCCGGTCCTTCGACGCCGGTGAAGGTGCTTGGATTTAGCGGCCTTCCCCAGGCGGGCGATGAATTTCTCGTCATGGAATCGGAGCGCTCCGCGAAGACTTTGAGCGAAGAACGTCTCCTCGAGAGACGCGCCGATAAGTTGAGCGTGCCCCAACGCGCCACGCTGGAAAGTTTGCTC
Source organism: Chthoniobacterales bacterium (assembly GCA_003244145.1). Lineage (GTDB taxonomy): Bacteria > Verrucomicrobiota > Verrucomicrobiia > Chthoniobacterales > UBA10450 > AV80. Next base: position 5,786 of record QHBM01000128.1, on the reverse strand, counting down.
GAAGCCGCAGACGGCAAGAAACATCTTCGGGTCGTTTTAAAATGCGACGCGCAAGGCTCGCTCGAGGCGCTCACGGGCGCGCTCGGTCAAATCGAGAGCAAGAAAATCGACCTCGAAATTATCCACGCGGGCGTCGGGCCAATTTCAGAGTCCGATATTCTGCTCGCGAGCGCATCGAACGCCGTCGTGGTCGGCTTTAACGTCAAGGTGGAGAGCATGGCGGTGAACGTCGCCAAACGCGAAGGCGTGCAGGTCAAGCTCTACAGCATCATTTACGAGTTGATCGATCAGATGAAGGAAGCGATGGCGGGTCTGCTCGATCCGGAACATCGCGAAACTGTGATCGGCCACGCCGAAGTGAAGCAGGTTTTCAAGTTGAGCAAGGGCATCGTAGCGGGATGTCTCGTCACGGATGGCCGCATCGCCCGCACCGCGCGCGCGCGAGTCTTACGGCGCCGCCAGCCGGTTTACGACGGCGGTTTGTCCACGCTCCGCCGTTTCCAGGACGACGTGAAAGAAGTCCGAGTCGGTCTCGAGTGCGGCATCAAGCTGGGCGACTTCAACGAATATCAAGTGGGCGACATTATCGAGTGCTATCAACTCGAAGCCGTCGCGCAGAAATTGTAATTCGGTAGGGCGAGACTCTGTCGAGCCGCAGCGAACGGCTTTTAGGAATCGCCGGCTCGACAGAGTCTCGCCCTACCAATCTTCCTCAATGAAACATCGATTACTCCGCGTGAACGAACTGCTCAAGCGCGAGCTCAGCAGCATCATCACGCGCGAAATGACTTTTGACGGCGTGCTCGTCACGCTCAACCAGGTGGATGTCACGCCCGATCTGAAACACGCGCACGCTTACGTGAGCATTCTCGGCAAGGAAGGCCAGGCCGCGGCCATGGCCAAGCTCGAGGAAAATCGCGTCATTCTTCAAACCGCACTGGCCAAGAGCGTGACCCTGAAATACACGCCTCATCTTGTTTTCCATCTCGACGATTCCATCGAGCGCGGCGCGCGCGTCTTCGAGATTCTGCAACAAATAGAAACGCCGGCTGCGGAAACCGAATGACGCAGAGCACCTTCGCAGAGATCGGCGGCGTCCTCCGCGCGCACCAGCGCATCGCTGTGCTCGGCCACGTCCGGCCTGATGGCGATGCCCTCGGCAGCCAGCTCGCCCTCGCGCTTTCTCTTCAGCAACTCGGCAAGGATGTGACTGTCTGGAACGAAGACGGTCTCCTCGAGAAGTATGATTTTCTTCCGGGCGGCGAACGGCTAACGAAACCGCCGGGCAGTCCGCAAGATTTTGACGTGGCGATCGCGCTCGACACCGCGACTCAAAGCCGTCTCGGCACCGCGGGCGAAGCGGTGCGCAGCGCCAGGACGTGGATCAACGTCGATCATCATCCGAGCAATCCGGGATACGGCGATCTCGTTTACATCGATCCGGTTTCGCCGGCGACCGGCCAAATTCTCTTCGAATTGATCCAAAGCGAAAAATTTCCAATGGATGCCGCCATCGCCGAAAATCTTTTCGTCGCCATCTCCACCGATACCGGCTCGTTCCAATATCCAAAAACCACTGCGCGAACTTTTGAGATCGGCGCCGAGTTATTGCGGTGGGGCGTTGATGTTGGACGCATCAGCCAACTGCTCTACGAAAATTATCCGCGCCGCCGCACGGAGCTGCTCCGCGAACTGCTCGGCACCATGCGTTTCGAAGCGAATGGAAAAATCGCGTGCTTCGGCCTGAGCCTGAAAGTTGCCGCGGACCTAAAAGTAAAACCCGAGGACAACGAGGGCCTGATCGATCATCTCCGCGCGATCCACGGCGTGATCGTGGCCGTATTTTTCGAAGAGCTGGCGGACGGGAAGGTGCGCGTGAGCATGCGCTCCAAGAGCGAAGACGTCGATGTCTCGGCGATTTGCCAGAAGTTTGGCGGCGGCGGACACAAGCTGGCTGCGGGGACGCGCGTTCGGGGAACGCTGGCCGAAGTGGAACAAAAAATCCTGAAAGCAATTTGCGATGTCATTGACTGCAACTCCTGACGGCGTCCTGCTCGTGGACAAGGCGGCGGGGATGACGTCACACGACGTCGTCGCAATTGTGCGGCGCCAGCTGCAAATGAAGAAGGTCGGCCATTGCGGCACGCTCGATCCGATCGCGACCGGATTGCTTTTGCTCACACTCGGGCGCGGGACGAAGATTCAGGACCTCCTCATGAGCGAGGATAAGGAATACGTCGGCACCATGATTCTCGGTGTGACGACCGACACACAGGACCGCGCCGGCGTCACACTGGAAGAGCGACCGGTGCCGCCACTGGATGACGCCAGCGTTCGCGCCGCGTTTGAAAAATACTCGGGCGATTTTTACCAGATGCCGCCGATGGTCTCGGCCATCAAGCAAGGCGGCGTCCCGCTTTACAAGCTCGCGCGCCAGGGGAAAACGGTCGAGCGCGAGCCGCGGCTGGTCCATGTGTATCGATACACGATCGATCGGATCGCCTCGCCCGAAATTGATTTCAGCGTGGTGTGCAGCAAGGGATTTTACGTGCGCACCTACGCGCACGACATCGGCGAAACTCTGGGCTGCGGAGCGCACCTCAAGAATCTGCGCCGCACCAAGTCGGGCCGGTTCACCGTGGATGGCGCGATTACGGTGGAAGAATTGAAGACCGGTGATCCCGTGGACATTCTTTCCCGAATCCTCACGTTGCCGGAAGTTTCGCGGATGCGCGGCGCCTAACGAGACCCAGCGATGCAGGTCCTGCGATCGATTTCGGAGCTCAGTCAGCTATCCGGACCTCTCTTCCTCGCTATCGGCGTTTTCGATGGCGTTCATCTCGGCCATCAAGCCGTGATCTCAACGTCGGCGCGCCACGCCAAAGAGGCCGGCGGCACGCCCGTGGTGGTGACCTTCGATCCGCATCCGGCCAAGGTTCTGCGGCCACAAGACGCGCCTCATTTGTTAACGGCGACCCAGCACAAGATCGGGCTCATCCGCGACCTTGGGGTCGCGCATCTTCTCGTGCTCCATTTCGACCAGCAATTCGCGGCGACGGCACCAGAAGATTTCGTTAGGCAACTCGTGACCCATTCACGCCCGCTCCGCGAAATTTGTGTGGGGCACGAATGGTCCTTCGGCAAAAACCGCGCGGGCAATCTCGCATTGCTGAAGAAACTTGGGAGCACGCTCCACTTTGACGTGATCGGTGTCCAGGAAGTGAAGGTGAACGGCGAAGTCGTGAGCAGCACGGCGATCCGGCGCGCCGTCGCCGACGGAGATCTCATCAAAGCGACGCAAATGCTTGGGCGCGAGTACACCATTCTCGGGACGGTGAAAGTGGGAGAGAAGCTCGGCCGCAAACTTGGATTCCCGACGGCGAATCTGAGCGCGCATAGCGAACAATTTCCTCCTAACGGCGTCTACGTGATCGAAGCGCGGCTCGAGGGCGCGCTGTTTCGCGGAGTCGCCAATCTTGGGTACCGCCCCACCGTATCTACGGGAAAACCGGAGCGGCTGCTCGAGCTCCACTTATTCGACCTGAACAAAGACATCTATGGCGAAGACGTGGAGGTTCGCTTTCTGCGATATCTTAGAGCCGAACAAAAATTCGAGAACGTGGAGGCGCTCGCCACACAGATTGCGCTGGATGTAAAATCCGCGCGCGAATCGTTTTCGGTTACGCCTTAAATCGGGAACCGCGCACCTTGCCCCGCTTCACTCTGATTGGACGTTCGGGCAGGGTGATGCGGCCGCGATGCGCTTCCGTCTCAGTCGACCGTTGCAGTGCCTCCATTTGCCGATCCAATTCCTGGATCTGAGACAGGAGCGCTTCCTTCCGCTCGGAAAGCTTGACCAGCTTGCGCAAGGTTGCGCTGGAAATGTCGACGAGCACGGACGCAGCCTGAGCCAGGCCCACAAACCTGAAAAGGCTTATCTTAGACGTCCGCCACTTTTGCTCTTGGATATCACCGCCGCGAGACCGCCCGCCATGACTAGGATAGTTACCGCGGCCGCAATCAGCCACATCGCGGGAATCGGCAGATAGGTGAATCGCGTCACCTCTTCGGCGATGAACCACCCGCCGCCGGATATCCGGTAGGCGATGGCTGAACCCAGCAGCGTGACTGCAATCAGGAACGCAGCCCGATAGCGGGAGCGCACCCGGCGTGCCGGCAGTTTTTGCACGACGCCCGCGGTGAAGCCCGCGTCATCGATGTAAGCCGTCTCGTCGCGCAAACGCGCGTCGAGCCAGTCTTCCTGCAAATTCTCGTCCATGTTTTCTAATTCGGTCCCCAAGCCGCAAGCGACCTCTTCAATTTCTCCCGGCCTCGCAAAACATTTGTTTTCACCGTGCCGAGAGGGATGTCGAGAACGCGCGAGGCTTCATCATGCGATAATCCATTTTGGCAGCAAAGCAAAATCGCGGTGCGTTCGTGCAGCGGGAGCAACTCGAGAGCGTGGTTGAGATCATGTCGAAGAGCGGGATCGACGGTTTGAGGATCATGTTCCGCCTCCAACTGAGCTTCATCGATGCCAACCAACTCTTTTCGTTTCCGGGCCTCTTCGCGGAAACAATTATACGCGATCCGGTAAAGCCAGGTCGAAAAACGCGCTTCGCCGCGAAAGCTGCGGAGGTTTTTGTAAGCGCGCAGGAAAGTCTCCTGGGCCAGATCGTCCGCGAGCGTGACATCGGCGCGGACGAGTTGGCGGAGCAGACCCCGGACGCTCGACTGATGATTCCGGACCAACTCCGCGAAGGCGTGATGGTCATCATCGAGAAGAACGCGGGCGACGAGGTCTGCATCGGTTAGCGCCACGCGGGCATGTTAGGGCAACGGCGGAACTTTGTCCTTACGTCCTTCAAGCTTCCAGACGAGCAGATATCCAAGGCCGATCAGGAACGGAATAACCCCGAGCGCCCAGGCTCCGTTTTCCCAATCGTTCACCGCTCCGAAGAAGATCATCAAGCCGAACCCGACCATCAGCAGGACCACTCCGCGGCGCATGTCCGAACGGGCGCGGACGACAGGCGGTGGCGCGAAGAGGGCCGCGGGAACTTCCTGGCCCTTTTCCACCATGGTCCGGACGGTGCGATGGAGCGAGCGCGATTTCAGATAGCTGAAAAACATAATCGCGGCGACCACGAGAACTGGGGCGCCGAATAGAGTGGAGAAAATGACCGCAACGATGGGAACGGCCATCCACGCAGCTTCATCGGTGTCGAAATCGCCATCGGAACTGTGGTGCCGGCTGATGGTGGGGCCGTGACGGTCAACCGTAATACCGAACTTGTGTTTCAGTTTCCGGGCAACATCGCGGCTGATATCGTCGGTATCGACGGAGCTCACCGAGGCCGTCACGCTCGGGGAGATATTCGCGCCAGAGAGCGTTGGGCTCGGGCTCGCGGAATTGGCGGAGGCGCTGGGCGAAGCGCCAGGTGTTGGAGTTTGTCCGAAGGCGCCAAGAGCGAGCGCGATCGAGCAGAGGAAGATTAAGAGCGTTGTTTTCATAGTTATCCTTTTGCAGTGAGATGCGCTGAGGGCCCGGTTTGGATTCAGAACTTTCGCAATCTTGACGGTTTTGTCAGGTAGGGGCGGTTCACCCGAACCGCCCGCGAGGCAGCGAGGATTCTCGTTTCGCTTTCACCAAGCTCGCGGGCGATTGGGGTCAATCGCCCCTACCTGCTGCTCGCACCAAGTGAATCGGCAATTAATGTGTTGCGTCTCCGGAGCCACTGGACATTATTTCATCCCGCTTAAGCGGGTGTAGCTCAGTGGTAGAG
>QHBM01000053.1 GCA_003244145.1 Chthoniobacterales bacterium | reverse complement strand
CTGTAGGTGCCGTTCGGATCGCCCGGGAAAACGCGGTTCGGATTCACATCGTCTATCGGGCAGACAAACATGCTCCGCTTCCAGAACGCCGGCAGATTCAGCACCGGCATCAGAATGATCGTGCCCTTGATCTTCGCCGGATCGAGTTCGCGACCGAGGCGGATCACCGCTTCGATCGGCGGATATTCGCCGCCGTGCACACCGGCATTAATCAAAAGAACGGGCCCCGGCTCCGCCCCGGTCACCGTGATGACGGGGCGTGGTTCATCGCGAAGCGCCTCGCCCGGGAGCGTGATGAGATGATGTTGCCTCTGACCCGGTGCGAGCGGACCGATAATCGGGATCCGTGGCGGATGCTCTGGCGTCATGGAGTTTCCTACCACGTCAGGCAAGTTTGCAAAACCGGATGCTTGCCCAGAGAAAAAATTCGCGGCCGGAATTATGCCTTGCCCGATGCGCGAGCCGGCGTCTATTTCTGCCTCACCAGAAATCGCATTATGATCAAATCACTCTTTACAGTTCTTGTTCTTGCCACCCTCGGCGCCATTTCCGCCGACGCTAAAACGGTCAAGCTGCCGAATGACGACTTCGCCATCGCCACGATTGATATTCCTAATTCCTGGAACCCGGAAGAAATCACCAACGGGGTCGCGGGAGAAAGCGCCGATAAAGCGGTTTATCTCGCTGTCGTAGCAGTCGGCAGCGAAAAGGGCATGAACGCCGATATCGACGATACCTTTGCCATGCTCAAGGCGCACAACGTTGTGCTCGATGAATCGACCAAGAAGGAAAACAAATTCAAGGCCGGCGGGTTCGACGCGACGGAATTGCTTTTCCAAGGCAAGGATGACGACGGCCCGGCCGGCGTCAGCATCGTTTTCATCCCGATCAAAGACAAAATGATCATCATGACCTACTGGGTCACGACGGCGAAGGAGAAGGAACACCTGGAAGAAGTCGGCAAGATCGTTAACAGCCTCAAAGCCACTTCCTAATCTACAGGGAAGAGCAGTTTAGATTTCCCATCATCAAAGCGCCAACCGGGTTTGCGGTTGGCGCTTTTTTTTACGACGCGCGAACGTTCGGCCTCGCGCCTATTGACACTGGGATGCGCAAGGTGCCATTCTCGGCGCAACCAGGATGTCCACACCGGAACACTCAGAAGTCTTCTCACCCGAAGGCGCCATCGACCTTCACGTTTCACCCGAGATGCGCGCTTCGCTTCGCACCATCATCGACAAGAAACCGAAGCGCCTGGTAGTCGATCTTTCCCGCGTCCCTTATGTGGACAGCTCCGGCCTTGCAGTCCTGATCGGGGCCATGCAAAGCCTGGAACTTGAGGGCGGCGCTTTCGTTCTCGCCGGGGCCCAGGAGGCGGTGCGAATGATCTTGGAAAGTGCGCGACTCGACCAATACTTTCACCTCTTCCCGACGGTAGATGACGCGCTCGCCGCGTCTTGAATCATCAGGCTCGAGCCTGCACGACAATGGCACGCATCGGGGCGCGAATTTCGGATTCGCCGAACCGATCTTCGATGGCTTTCGCCACGGCGTCGGTAATGACCGGCAACAATGAGGGATCTCGTTCGGCAATCGCGACCGCTATCGGATTTCCGTTCACCAAACCTGTCGCGGCGTCTCGCGCGCATCCTGCTCGGCTTACGCTGGTGACGACCTCTATTTCGATGTCGCGAAAGCCGGCTTCTTTCAATACTCGCCTGATCTCATCCTGGTCGTGGTAACCGAAGGGGACCTGATAGAACACAGGCGGATCGTTTTCGAAATAGCTCGCGACCGTGCGGTGAGTGAGTTGGCCAAGGGCGTTGTGCTCTATGGCGTCCCAGACATTGAAGAGAAACTGGCCGCCTGGCTTTAGAACTCGGTGAGCTTCACGCGCGGCGAGCCCTTTGTCCGGCACGAACATGAGCCCGAACTGGCAGAGCACGGCCTCGAACATCCGGTCGGCAAAGGGCAGGCTACAGGCATCGGCCTGCTGCCATTGCACGACTTCGTCGCTGCTGAACTTGGCGGCAGCCTGACGAAACATTGGCTCGTTCAAATCCGTTGCGATCAATTTCACCGCCGCCGGCAGTTGAGTCCGCAGGACGCGCGTGAGGATGCCGGTGCCACACGCCAGTTCCAACACCGAAGCCTCCAGTGCAAAACGAACACGCCAATTAGCCATTGGGGCACCACTTACATTACCATTTCGTAATTAGTAGCCACGTCTCCACGCTGAAAATAGTAGCGCCCAACGTGCCTTTACCGATTCGCAATTTCGATGGTATCCCTTTCCCGGGGGTCGGCTGCAACTGCGCCCCACCCGATACCAATGGCGCCGTGGGAACCACCCAATATGTTCAGATCGTCAACGAAGGCTATCAGGTTTTCGACAAGAACACGGGGGCTTCCATCCTGGGGCCCAAGAGCATCTCTTCGGTCTGGACCGGCTTTGGCGGCGTCTGTGAAACCAGCGGACATGGCGATCCAGTCATGCTCTACGATCACCTGGCCAACCGCTGGCTGATCAGCCAGTTCGCCGGCGTTTCTGGCGGGCCGGTCACCGATGAGTGCGTCGCCGTCTCTACCACGGCCGACGCCACCGGCACTTACAACCGTTACGGCTTTCACCTCGGCACCAACTTTTTTGACTACCCTCACATCGGTGTCTGGCCTGACGCCTATTACATGAGCATGAACGTATTCAACGCCGCGGGTACTGCCTATCTCGGTCCGCAAGCTTTCGCTTTCGATCGCACAAAAATGCTGGCCGGCCAGCACGCGACTTTCATTAGTCCCACTGGACCCCTCGGCGGGTCCGTGGATCCCTTTTTGCCCTCTGACCTTGATGGGCCGACCTTGCCCCCGGCGGGCGCGCCCAACTCATTCGTGGGATTCCCCGGCCAGGTCTCCAATCAAAATTACACCACCTATCATTTCCACGTAGACTTTGCTACGCCCGCGAGCTCGACCTTTACTACCTTTGCTACTCCGCCCGCCGCGCCCTACACGGCGCTCTGTCCTACTACCCGCGCATGCGTGCCTCAAAAGGGAGTAGCTGCGTCCAGTAATCTCGATGGCATCGGCGACCGTTTGATGTTCCGCCTCGCCTACCGGAATTTTGGCAACCACGAATCGGTCGTGAGCAACTACACCGTAAGCTCTGGTGGTGTGGCCGCTGTGCGCTGGTTCGAACTGCGCAACGTCACTTCCGGACCGGTCACTGTTTTTCAAGAAAGCACCTACCAGCCGGACACGACCTGGCGCTGGATGGGCAGTGCCGCCATGGATGGCCAGGGTAATCTCGCCCTTGGCTTCAGCGCTTCCAGCTCCACTATCAACCCCCAGCTTCGCTACGCGGCGCGGTTGGCGACCGACCAAATCAACACCCTGGGTCAGGGCGAAGCCCATCTCTTCGATGGCACCGGTAGCCAGAGCGGCACGGGCAATCGCTGGGGCGATTACAGTTCGCTGAGCATTGACCCCGTGGACGACACCACCTTCTGGTTTACCAGCGAATACTACTCCACTACGGCTACCTTCAACTGGCGCACGCGCATCGGCAGCTTCAAGGTCGCGTTAGCTAACCCGACTCCGACACCTACTCCCTCACCGTCGCCGAGTCCTACCGCGACACCAACTGCGACTCCGACCGCTACTCCGATTCCGACGCCGACGCCGACGCCTACACCCACTCCAAGTCCTACTCCGACGCCTACGCCGGCTCCTAATTTCTCGCTGTCGATTAGTCCTTCGTCGATGACCGTTGCGCGCGGTGGAGGGACGGCGACCTATACGGTGACGATCACACCCTCGAATGGGTTTAATTCACCGGTAACACTGTCAGTGACCGGTCTGCCCTCGGGCACCACTTCAAGCTTCACTCCCAATCCCGCGACCACCTCTTCAACGCTGAGGGTAACCGTCCCCGGATCGGTACCGCGAGCAACCTATACCTTCACGGTGACCGGCAAAGGTGGCAGCCCCCAATTAACGCACACCGCCACCGCGAAACTAAGGAAGAGATAGCGCCGCGCTCCCTGTGCGGGGCCGGAAATAACTACAGTTTCGAGGAGAGTGGAACCGGGAACGGCATCAGCTTCCATTCCATCAAAGCCTTTTCGACGTTCGCGCCATCGCCCTTCAACCAGGTGTTGATCCGGTCCGCTGCCTTCGCCCCGTAGATGCGATGCGAATAGACGATTGAGCATCCGGCGCTGTCCACGAGCTTAAGCCGGGCAAATGCGACTTCGATGAAACTGGGTTGGGTAAATATCGCCACGATGAGATGCTCCGCAGGACGATCCGCGGTGCGCGGAACGGAATTCGTCTTGATTATTTTCGCTTGGTGCTTGGTGTAGTTGCCTAGCACCGCATTCGCTACTTCCGCCAGGCGTTCCCCATCATGGACGTCCGGATAAGCATTGATCGTTATCATGTCGGACCACTTATCGAGGTCCTCCTGCTTTTCGGGAGTGAACTCATGCTGATCATTCTTCGACCAGCGGTGGAAATAACCAATGTCCCCGAAACCGAAAGCGGGCTTCGCCGCAGGTGCCTGCGCATTCAGGGAGCTCCAGGCGAGAGCTAACGATAGAAAGATGGTGAACGGGTTAAATCTCATGGATCGGATTTTCCTTACTCATCCTGGAAAAGCGAGAAAATCTCTTCCGCGAGACCGCCCGTATCGAAATTCCCGTCGTTGCTAAGGACGGCGACAGTTAAACCGTTCTCCAAATCGAGCAGCAGATAGGTCGAGGTGCCGGCCCAACGCCCACTATGCGACACGACATGTTGCTTTTTCTCGATGACCCATCCGAAGCCGTATCCATTTCCATAGTCATCTTTGATCGGCCTGCCGTTGTCGTAACGCCCATTCTTCCAGGCCTGCTGCTGCGAACTCTTGCTTATAACAGAGTGATGGCGGATGCCGCATCCCACCAGGCCAGCTCTCGCACCGAAGTATAGATATTCCCGTCACCGGTCACCCGGGTGTTGTTCGGCGCGAACTTCGCCTTGCCAGCTTTGTTGACCAGATACCTTGGACCGCCTCGGGCGAAAGGGCGCGCGTCCCGTCGAGCACCGCAGTCTGCTTCATCCCGGCTGGCCCGAAAACGTGTTCCCCCAGGTATCGCGCGTAAGACTGGCCGCTGACTCGTTCCACGATAAGCGCGAGCAGCACGTAACCGGAGTTATTGTATTCGTACTTAATGACGGGCGCGCGCCGCGGCCTGGTCCCATTCAACCAGCGAAGGTGAGTCTCCGGAGTTAAGCGCGCGAAAGCTTCATTACTGCCGTGCCAATCGTCGTCGCTGGTATAATCAGCCAGGCCCGAAACGTGATGCAACAAGTCCGCTATGGTAACGGACCGTCCTTTCACCGACACGGCATAGTCAGTAAGGTAATGCGAGACTGCGTCCTCCACTCTTAGCTTGTTTGCCTCAGCCAAGGATAGGATAGCAGTTGCGGTGAATTGCTTTGAGACGGAGGCAAGGTCAAAGAGCGAATCGGCGGTGATCGGCCGACGGGTCCTAAGTTCGGCCAATCCAAATCCACCAAAATACACCGGCACGCTATCGCGCGAGACCAGGATGGCGGTCCCCGGTCCGTCCACATCGATCTTCTCTTCTACTAATCCGCGGATCTCTTTTGCGTGATCCTTTGCCTGCGCAACCGGGAGCTGCGCAATAACAACCAGGCCGGCAGCCGTGACCGCCTAACGGAACCGGGAGTTATTTCGCGAATTTTTCTGCGTTGGGGAGTGGACCGATAAGAGTGAAGGCGCTAACGCCGCTGGCGATGGCCAGCATTGCGCCTATCCCCATGATCAATCTGAAACCGTGCACGAAGGATTGGTCAATCGCGCGACCAATCTCTTGGCGCGTTGCTCCATCCATCTCTTCCGGAAGCGAAACACCGGCGAGCTTGCTCCGCTGATCCTGGAGTGATTCCCGCGCGGCGGGAGTAAGGTCCACGCCACGCAATTGCCGATCGAGCGCGTGATTGAATGCGTGCAGCATGACGATGCCGAGTATAGCGATGGCGAGCAAGCCGGCTGCTCTCGAAACGGCATTGTTAATTCCAGAAGCGATCCCCACCCGGTTCTGGGCGATTGAATTCATCACCGTGGTCGTCAGAGGAGCGACACTTACGGCCATGCCTAGGCCGAGAACAACCGCTGCCGGAAAGAAAGTCGTCCAATAGCTTCCCCCAGTACCTGGGACCATGAAGAGCGCGAAGCCGGTCGCTGCAATTAACGGACCCGTAACGAGCGGAATTCTCGGGCCGTACTTTGCAACGAGCCCGCCCGACCATCGCGAAAGCAGAAACATAATCACGATGAAAGGGAGCAGGGCTGCGCCAGCCGCCGTGGGAGGATAATGCTGAACCTGGATCAGATTTAGCGGCAGAAAAAACAGCGTCCCGCCTAGCGCACCGTAGAGCAGAAAAGTGAGCAGGTTGGCTCCGGTGAAGGTCCGCGAGCGGAAAAGCGAAAGCGACAGCATCGGATGATGAGTGCGCGCCTCCCACACCAAAAATACCGAAAGAATAACGACCGCAGCAATGAACGCCGCCATCATCGCTGGGTGCGCAAATCCGAGGCGGGATGATTCAATCAATCCATAAATCAACGCGCCCAACCCGAGCGCACCCAGGATGGCGCCGAACCAGTCGAGCCCTTCGTTTTCGTCGTTCGCGCTTTCCGGAACACGCCAGAGCGAGATTCCGATAACGACCAGCGCGAGCGGAATATTGATAAAGAAAACCGCGCGCCACGAAACGTGTTCGATCAACCATCCACCCAGGACAGGTCCGATCGCCGCCGTGATCGCGCTGAAACCCGACCAGGTCCCGATCGCGCGACCGCGTTGTTCCTCAGGGAAAGAACTGCTGATGATCGCGAGACTTCCCGGCACCAAGAGCGCGGCGCCAATTCCCTGCACGGCGCGCGCCACAATCAATTGAACGATTCCTGGAACAAGTCCGCACCAGCCGGACGCGGCCGCAAAAGTAGTTACGCCGATAAGGAAGACGCGACGCCGCCCGTATCGGTCTCCGAGCGATCCGCCCACGAGCAGGAGGGCCGCAAGAAAAAGCGAGTAGGCTTCAATGACCCACTGCACGTCGATCACGGTAGCGTTCAGGTCTTTCTGCAACGCCGGTAGCGCCACATTCACCACGGTGCCGTCGATGAACGCCATGCTCGACGCGAAAATCGTGGCGATGAGGACCCAGCGGCCAAAAGATCGTGAGCCGGCGGTGAGCGCCGGTCGGGCGCGAATGAAGCTCTCGTCGCAAGGTTGGCGAATGAATGCTGACATGACGCCAGCCTATTAGTCGCCGGCTCGTTAATGACATCAAGCTTCAGCCCTGACGTCCACAGAAGAAACTGCCAGAACCGCCGTGACGACCGATTGACTCTAGTTCGACGCCAACCTGAGATCGCGGCTTGAAGAAGCCGGAGCGAGTTGCCCGACTGCTTCGCGAAGGTGCTTATTCGCCACGACAATCCGGGTGCCGACATTAACCGCGGCAAAAAGAGCAGCTACATCACGCGAACGCATCCGGATACAACCGTAGCTAACCGGACGGCCAAGGAGTCGTTCCACCGGCGTACCGTGAATATAAATATTGCGCTGAAATGCGCGAGCGTTGCAGCTTTCCAAACCACGGAGCCAAAGGATCCGGGTCACGATCGGATCGCGACCGCGTGCATTCGGAGGCAGAATTTCACCTGTCTTCACTCGAGCTTTGAAGACGGTGCCGAGAGGCGCGTTCGCGCCAATTTTGGAAGCAACCTCGAGCGAGCCGAGAGGAGTGGCATAACTGCCAGGACGGTCGCCGACCCCAAACCTTGAAGTGGAAATCGGGAATCGCGCCAGGGAAATGCCATGATCAACCAGGGCGAGCGTTTGATCGGGGATGCTCACCACAATGGAGCGCGCGGCCACTTCACGTGGGGCGTTGATTGCGACGAGAGCGAGGAAGCAAATGGAAGTGAGATATGAAGGAGATTTCATAGGTCAAATCCCTACCAAGCTAGCTCCGTACCGGATGCCAACCGGAAGACTACTCATTCCGCGAACCTTCTGCCCGCGACCCGCTCATCAAACGCGGCCGGCTCGTCGCTGAATATCTGAAGTGGTCCGTCGAGAAGGGCACCTTGAAGTAGCAACCCGGGCGGGGGGAATCGAAAGCCTTGTCTCTCGCCTGGCCAAAGGCTAATCTGCCGAAAACCGCAGACGTTCTAACCAAAGAGAGGATTCAGTATATGCCGCACTTCATTCCGAAAAACTCAAGACTTGCAGGACTTTTCATCGTCGGTCTTGTGGGTTTCCTCGCCTTGCTGTGTCTCCAAACTGCGCCGGCCGCTACCATCACCGTGACCGGCACCGGTGACACGATCGCGATCGATGGCCTCGCGACGTTCCGCGAAGCTATCACGTCGATTAACAACCAGGCAGATGTCGACGGTGACGTGACGCTCAACCGGGTTGGGAACTATGCCTCGATGGTTGGCGGAACTCCAGATGTCATCAACTTCAATATCCTCGGGGCGGGCGTGAAAACGATCGCGGTGACCGGCACGCCCGAGCCGTCGATCGTCAGACCGTTGACCATCAATGGCTACTCGCAGCCGCTCGCCACGGCCAATACGCTGGCCAACTCGGACAACGCCTTGATCCTCATCGAGCTGAATGGCACCGGCGCCGGCACGGGGGGCGACGGGTTGACCCTCGGAGCGGGCAGCAACGGGAGCACCATCAAGGGCCTGGTCGCCAATCGCTTCCTCGGCAACGGCATCGTGGTCCAGAGTGACGGCAACACGATCGTCGGCAACTTCGTCGGCACCAATCCCGCCGGCACGGCCCGGATGCCCAATGGCACTTTCCCGACCAGTGGCGACGGCATTCGCATCCAGAACGCCTCCAGTAACTTCATCGGCGGGACCAGCCCGGCCGACCGTAACGTTATCTCCGGAAACGCGCTCGACGGCATCCACATCGTGGGCAGCCTCACCGCGCCCGCGACCGGAAATACGGTCCAAGGCAACTTCGTCGGCGTCGCTGCCGACGGCAAGAGCAGCGTGGGCAACCGGACGGAACCCGCGCCTGCCACGGGGGCGGCCGAGGGCAATAACCTTTTCGGCATCGAAATCTCCGGCGGCGAAACCAACACCATCGGCGGGACCACGGCCGGCGCGCGCAACGTCGTCGGTCTCAACGCCTCCGGCACCGAGATTGATAATGGCGGCCAGGGCAACACCATCCAGGGCAACTTCTCCGGCGTCGGCTCCGATGGCGTCACGCCGGCAGGTAACCTGTTGCACGGCATCGATTTGCGCAGTTCCAACGGCTTCGGCGCCCCCCTTGGCCCGCCGCAGGCCAACGAGCCCGGTGTGTCCTTCAATCTGATCGGCGGCACCGCGGCCGGCGCCGGCAACCTGGTCGAGTTCAACGGCACCGGCGGCATCGCCATCTTCGGCAACCCGGTCTCCGCCTCCGGGCAGCCGAACATCGGCAACGCCATCGAGGGCAACTCGGTCTTCGAGAACGGCCGCAGCTTCCTGAGTGCGTCGTCGGCTCCGCTGCCGCTGCTAGGCATCGACCTGACCAACGGCTTCACGTTCCCCAGGGACGATGGCTTCACCGCCAATGACTCCAAAGGCCACAACGCACCCAATGATCCCAACAACTTCCAGAACTTTCCGGTCTTGACCGCCGCAACCTCAAACGCAACGACGACAATCATCGTCGGCTCGCTCAAGAGCGCGCCTAACTCTTCCTTCCGGATCGAGTTCTTCGCCAGTGACCCCGATCCGCTCGGTCTCCCCGCCGAGGGGCAGCAGTTTATTGGCTTCGTCAACAAAACCACGGACACCAATGGCGACGCCTCGTTCAGCGTCTCCCTCAATGTTCCGGTGGCGAACGGCCGCAGCGTAACGGCGACTGCCACTGACTCTGTTGGAAACACCTCCGAGTTCTCGGCCGGCATTGTGGTGCCGACCCCGGCGCCCAGTCCTACACCTACACCTACAGCGACGCCTACACCTACACCAACGGTGGCGCCAACTAAGGCCTTAAACCTGGCCACGCGCGCGCGGGTTGATCTCGGGGACAAGGTGACGATCGGCGGCTTCATCATCACGGGGAACGCTTCCAAGAAAGTGGTCGTGCGCGGCCTGGGACCTTCGCTCACCAGGTTCAACCTAAGCGGGTTGTTGCTCGATCCCGTGTTGGAGTTGCGCCAGGCCAATGGCGCGTTGATTTTCAAGAATGATAACTGGAAAGACGACCAGCGCTCGCAAATTGAAGGCGGCATTTTCCAGCCCTTGGATGATCGCGAGTCGGTCATATTCGCGACGCTGGCGCCGGGAGCTTACACCGCCACTTTAAGCGGGAAACTTCAAACAACTGGAATAGGCGAAGTAGAAGTTTACGACAACGATCAGGAAGCTGACTCACAACTGGCCAACATCAGCACGCGGGGTTTTGTCCAGACGGGAGATAACGTCATGATCGGCGGGTTCCAGTTGGGCGGCGGCAGCAACAATCTCCAGATCGCGGTGCGCGGGATAGGACCGTCGCTCAGTCAGTTTGGCTTAAGTAATCTGCTGGCGAATCCCGTGCTGGAATTGCGCGATTCCAACGGCGCTGTTCTGGCCGCGAACGACGATTGGCAGAGTGACCCTGTCTCAGCGGGGAATTTAACGGCCAAAGGTCTCGGGTTACAGGACCCGAAGGAATCGGGGATCTTCACTTCGCTGCCGCCGGGCGCATTCACCGCGATCTTGACCGGAGCGAGCGGCGGCACCGGGATAGGTCTGGTCGAGATCTATAACGTGCCGTAACAGACTCGATCCGATGCTAAAAGAGTTTAAAGAATTCGCGATCAAAGGCAACGCCGTGGACATGACGGTAGGTATCATCATTGGCGCTGCCTTCGGCGGAATCATCGCCTCTCTGGTGAAGGACATCATCATGCCTCCGATTGGCCTTATCACCGGCGGCCTCGATTTTTCCAACAAGTTCATGGTCTTGAAGGACGCTCCGGGGGGCGGTGTCTTCAATACTCCGGCCGATGCCTTGAAGGCGGGAGCGATCACCTGGAACTACGGCAACTTCATCACCTTGATCATCAACTTCCTGATCGTGGCTTTTTGCATTTTCCTGATGGTGCGCAGCCTGAACAAGATGAAGAAGCCACAGCCGGACGTCGCACCTGTTTCAAAAGATTGCCCTTTTTGCCAGATGACTATTTCAGTCAAGGCCACGCGCTGCCCGCATTGCACCTCCGAGATAGGGGGAACCAATCCAATCGTTAGGTATTAGTTAAGCGTGCCGCAAAGACGGAGGGGTTTCCCCAGGGCCAAAGAAGCATCCCGACCAGATCGGAAAATTCAGGTCGCCGCGCTCAAACTCCACCCACACCTTGGCGCCCACGCGCGGCAAGGCGCTGCCCAGTTTTGTTGAAGTGTTATTCGGCGGAACACACCGCATCGCCAAGCCAATTTCGCGATCGGTGATTTCCGGCACCGTGACCTGAATTCGACCTATAGCCTGCGGATCATTGGTGTTGACCACGACAGCGCGATACTTACCGAAGAATTTTGCACTCATTGCTTCAGTTCTTCTCTGACCTCTGGCCTCTGACTTCGGCCCTAACTAACTCTTCTTCTCCCCAAGCAATCCCTCTTTGAGTCCCGTATTCGGAGGATTCTTCCCGATCCAGCAACGAATCAACTGGTGACTGAACGCCTTATCTCCAATCGATCCCGCCTTTTGCCCGCGAATCATCACTTCCACTCCGTCGGCCCGGAAATGGTAGGTCATGGTCTCACCTTTTTTCATGTCCTTCATCAAGCCTTGCAGCTTGGTGATCTCCGGCTTGAGCTTCGCGCAATCGGACACGCAATTCTTTTCGAACCCGTCCTGGAACGCTTCCGCCATCTGCTTCGCGCTCACCTCTCGCATGAACACCATTTCAATGCTCTTGGGCTGGTCCGAATTCGCGATCGTTTCCCCGTCGCTCGACCGATTTTCAAGATAGAGGCCCGCCGCATATACATTGATCTTCAGAATAGTCGCCTGCCTCAGTCCGGTCCCATTCAACTTCAGCCTCTTGCCTTCCACCGTGACCTGGTCCGGCAACTTAACGCCACTAATCTCTGCCGCCGCTGCGTTGCTGTTCAACTGAAGCCACGCCAGCGCGCAAACGGCTGTTAGGGCGAGCTTCCCTGCATTTCTCTTTGTTATCATCGTGCGTCTCCTTTGGGTGTGTGCGTCAAGGTTAGGACGAAAACGCCACCCATTTCGAGAAGAATCTCGCGCCCACCGTGGCAGGGCGCCGCACTTGCGGAATCGCGGTCTTACTTTTTCTTATCTGCCGCCGCTTCCTTCGCCTGATCCTTGGGCGACTCAACCGCCGTGGAAATGATCTTCCCGGTTTTTGCATCCACCAGGACTTCGGTGATGTCCTTCGTGTTTGGCGTTGCGATGTCGAAAGACCAGACCAGATGGCCCTTTTCGTTTTCGATCTCGACGCTCTTCACTTTGCCATGAGGCACTTTGGCCAGCGCGATCTGTTCCGCCTGGGCTTTGGTAATTTTGGCCTGCTTCGCCAAGTCCGCCTGGCTCGGCTCCGCCGCGTTGACTGAGAGCATCAATCCGAGCACGGCGATGAAGCCGAAGAAGAAACTTTTGGTGGTTTTCATTTGATTTTGGACAGTTCTACAGCGGGACCGTTCACCACATTTTAGTCGCCGCGAAGTAGAACATCCGACGCATGCACGTCACCCCTCTCCTTGTGGAGTTCGTTGCCTCTAAAAATCGTCGCGCTTCTTGAGGTCGTTAACCCTGTCGAGCAACGGCTTGAGCGACGGATCGACTTTGAGCATCTCCTTATCGAGAAGGTCGCGATATTCAACGTCCGCCTTCTTGCGCCGCTCGTAGGCGGCCTGCACCGCCGGGTCCAGCATCGCCTGCTTTTTCGCCGCGCGGAATTTCGCATGCTCCTCGGGCGACGCAGCGTTCAACAAATCCCAAAGCTTATGATGCTTGTGGTGCTTTTCTTCGCCGTCCTGCGTGTGACCGAGCGAGACGATGGAAAGGAATCCGATAACGACCGCTGAAGCCAGGCAGTGACGAGTTTTCATAACAGCACTGAGACGCAACCAGGTGACATCTGTAGGTCGAGGCTGGCGTTAAAATTGTCAAACAAATCGGCGCATAATGTTTTGAGTTCGGCCCAACGCGCATCGTAGCCACGGTCCCGCAATGCGGGATCGCCGTGTCTGAGAATGAAGCGAGGTGGGCCGAGCGACATGGACGGGAAACCGCGAGGGAGCGGAACACGCGAGCGCGGGACGCGAGAGGGTAGGCGGTATTGCAGCGAGGGTAGCTGGCGCGAGCGGGAGCGCGAGTGACCAAAGCGAGCCGGGAGGCTAGCGAATCAAAAGACGCCTCGACACAGCGAGGCGGCTACGGTTCACTAGCGCCGATGCAGGTGCGCACGCGACGCGACTTTCTTTCCATCGCCGGCAAGGGGCTTGGCCTGGCCGCGCTTTCTTCCGCGACGGTGGCGTCCTTACTGAAAAACGTCGAAGCAGCCACTAAGACCGTGGCTCATTTGACGCCGGAAGAGGCGGCCATGGATGAAGACTATTGGGCCATCATTCAGAACTCTTTCACCGTCACGCGCGGCATCATCAACCTGAACAATGGCGGCGTGTCGCCCAGCCCGCGGATAGTGACCGAAGCGATGGTCCGTTACACCTGGCAACAGGAAGACGCCACTGCCTACACGATGTGGCAAATTCTCGAGCCGCAATGCGAAACGATTCGCACCGGGCTCGCGGAACTCTTCGGCTGCGATCGCGAAGAGATTGCGATCACGCGCAATGCTTCCGAGTCGCTCGAGATTCTTTTGATGGGTATGGACTTCAAGTCCGGCGACGAAATTCTCACCACCACCCAGGATTATCCGCGCATGCTGACCACGCTGCGCCAGCGGGAGAAGCGCGAAGGGCTAAAACTAAAATTGATTCAGATTCCCATTCCGCCCAAGAACCTCGACGAGATCACAGCGGCGTTTGCCAAAGGAATCACCGACCGCACCCGCCTGATTCTGATGGCGCACCAGGTCAACATCACGGGCCAGATCACGCCCGTGAAAGCTGTCTGCGAGATGGCGCGCGCCAAAGGAATTGAGACGATCGTGGATGGCGCTCATTCCTTCGCTCAGTTTGATTTCAAACAAAAAGATCTGGGTTGTGATTACTTCGGCACCAGCCTGCATAAGTGGTTGTACGCTCCGAAAGGCACGGGTCTCCTTTATGTGAAGCGCGATAAGATCGAAAAAATCTGGCCACTCATGGCCGCGGAATCCAAGCAAGCAACGGACATCCGCAAGTTCGAAGAGATAGGCACCCACTCGGCCGCGATCAAGCTGGCCATCGGCGAGGCGCTTGTGTTTCATAACGGGATCGGTGGCAAACGTAAGGAAGCGCGGTTGCGTTACCTGTCTCGTTACTGGATGAACCGGCTTAAAGACGCGCCCAAGATTCGCTTCAACACTTCCTTTGATCCGAACCAATCGTGCGCGATCGCGAACGTCCATATCGAAGGAACAAAACCCGACGAAGTGGTGAAGTATCTGTTCGATAAACACCACATCTTCACCACGCCGATCGTGCACGAAGAGTTCCAGGGCATCCGGATCACACCGAACATCTATACCACGCTCGGAGAGCTGGATCGTTTTAGCGAACAGATGGAGCTGATCGCGCGCAAAGGTTTGCCGGCGTAGCGCCTGAGGTTTTTTCGCGTTTCATCATTGGAGGGACGGGCGCTGTCCCGTTCCACTTCGGACGACACAGAGGTCGTCCCTCCATTCGCCGCGTCTCGAAAATTCGCCTAGACACAGCGTGGCAGTTGCAGCAAAGAAGACGATAACGAGCCGGCCGGAAAAATATCCGGCCAGCAAAACCTCAACCAGCGAACCTTCATCATGATTCTCACGCGCTCCATTAGCCGCTACTTTGTTTTCGCTCTCCTCGGCATCGCCCCGACCACACGCGCCGAAACCCCGCCGGGACCAGATCAAAGCCGCCGGCGCCATTCCATTGACCACGGAACTTCTGGATAAGTTTGTTAAGAGCGTGACCGCCGACGAGGCGGCCAAAGCCGAGCTCGCCGCGACGGGCAAAGATCCATCCATTACGCCTGGGACCTGAGGGAGCGTCATTACCGCAAAGTGCCCAAAACTGTGGAAATCTTCAAAGCGTCAGGCTTGACCCCGGATGACTTCTCCAAGGGAATCTTCGCGATCATGGCCGTGATGATGAGCGAAGAGTTGTCGACGTCCGAGGACAAGACCGTCAAGGCCAACGCAGATTTTATTGCGGCCAATAAGGATCAAGCCGACGCCATTTTCGGTTCCTTCATGACGTTAGGCGAACCCGCGCCCTCCCCTTCATCTCCGGCTCCGCCCGCAAATCCCTGATCGCTCGGCCGTAGCCACGGCGCGGAGCCTGTCCTGTGTTTGTCGAGTGGGTCGCTGCGTTAAGCAGAAGACCTTAGGTTGCATCCATCTCCGGATTTTTCATATTAAATTTGGTCTCTCTCTTTCTCGCCGCCTTCGATAAGACCCTTTTGATCCCCGCGGTTGGGATTGGGGGCGTTGCGATTTATTTTGCGGCAAAATCGCTCTTCGGAAAACGCCGCGCCGGCCTGATAGAGTCTCTGGCGCATAAGTCTGGCTTTACTTTTCGCCGGGAAGGTTCCACCGAAGACGAGGAGCTGTTGGCTCGATCCTGTCTTGGGATCGGCCGATATAACCACACCAACAACGTGATGGAACCGCCCTCGCCGGATGACATGAGGATGAGAGTGCTTGATTACGCCTACTCCTTTAAGACCGGTAACTATCTCGACACAGCCACCCAGACCGTTGTCCACGTTCAATCACCCCGTCTTAGGCTGCCCTCCTTTCTGCTCCGGCCCGAATCAAGCCTCGCGAAACTCGGACAACTCATGGGCGCAGAAGACATCAATTTCGCGGACGCACCTCAGTTCAACCGCATGTTTTTGCTCCGAGGTGAGAACGAAGCGGTCATGCACATTCTTTTCGCCCCGGCGGTGATTGCGTACTGTGAGCAACTCCACGGTATTTCGATCGGTGGTGCCGGCGACGCCTTCGTCGTTTACCGCGACCGTCAGCTAGCGGCAGTGAACGACCTCCCTGAGCGGCTCGCCGAAGCGAAAGCGCTCGCCCTTCGTTTCGTAGCGGCTAGCAGCCAAATGACTCCTCTTTCCGCTTAGTGTAATTCCCAAAAAGAAACGGGCGAATCCCGCCCGAGTGTTTCCCGCGATCCTTGCTCCGTGCCGCTGCGAATTCCAACGTCAGAGATTCGAGGTCACGCGACGCCACCACGGTTCTTTCTTAGGGTTCTTGTTTGGCTTTGTTACCGACGGGGGAGGAACAGGTCTCGCCTGGCTGAGTTGTTCTTGAAACTGGGCGCGAATGGAATCGTCGTCGCGCAGATAGTGTGCGCTCCAACCGCGCGTGAGATCGTCGCCGGTGAGCCTGGTGGCGAGAGCATGTGTGCGCGCAAGGAGATACTCCAGACCGAGAGTCTTGTAGTGCCGCAATTGCATGGAATAACGCGCCGGCAGCACGAGCCGGCCCACGGGGGAACAGCGATGACGGCCGACAGAGTGGTTAATTTGCTCGATCGCATCCAGAGCGAACAGGCCCGTCTTATCCAAATGAAGATCGCGGCGGCCGCGCGTAAGGCTGGTAGCGAGAGTCGCACCGGCGGGCGGAAACGTTTCGCTCACCATGTCGTAGCCGAGCGCTTGAATAATGGTGACACCGGCCTCTTTTTGCGCGTCGAGATAACAGTGCCAATCGGGATGGAAAAGAAATTCATCCAGGTCGACGAAACAAACCCAATCGGCGCGTCCGCGGCTTTCCCGCCAGCAGGTCTCGAAGAGGGCAAGGTGCGCGTCGAGATAAGATTCGGCTTCGCGCTGGAGTGGCCGGACCTCGACTTTGGGCGAAGCGCGCAGAAGCTCGACCGAACGATCGGTGGAATGATCGTCATAGATGATGATACGATCGACGAGCGGTTCATAATGCCGGAGGAAAAACGGGATAATGCGTTCTTCATTCCAGCAGGCGGCGTAAAGATGGATCGACATGAGGATGGAAGCCCGAGGCTAGAAGCGAACGCCTGGGCGCTGGCGCTTTAACACTCGACCGCTAGAAGTTCAACCGAATCCACGGTCGGAAGTCTGCACAAGGCGACTTAGGGAATCTGGCCGCTTCCAGATCTTCAACAATTTGAAAACTCGTTCGCTGCCCACGCTCTCTCGCTCCTACCCTCGTCACTTAACCTTGATCGCGCGCACTGCCCTCGTGCTTGCGCCAGCTACCTCGCTGCGTTGCTGTCTACCCACGCGATTCCCGATCGCGTAGTGTTCTATGTCGTTCATCCCATTTGCTCCATTCGGCGGCGATGCGGACGTCAATTAGTTACCCTGCGGGTTTTCTGCCGGTGACGATCAATGCTTGCGCCGGGAAACTCATTTGCCCGGTGACGAAGTATCTCTTCGCTGCATCGGCCGCAGCCTGCTTTATGGCCGGTAGTTGAGCGGGCGCGAGGCCGGCCATTTGCTTGCGCAAACTCTCGGACATCTCGGTCCGCAACTGCCAGAACTGCTCAAATGAGATTGCTGCTTCGATCCGAAAATTCAGTTTACTCTCAATCACCTGTTCAGCGCCGGCATTTTCCAAATTCGCAGCCAGCTTACCGGGCGCGGCGAAACGAAATGCATCCGGCGCATCGGGGTCCTCTTTGGGAGATTCCACAAACCGGTCGACCACATCGTTCACAGTCGAAAAGAAAGGATTAACTTCTTTCGGACTCCAAACGGCAAACGAGACATATCCATCGTTGCGAACTACTCGGAGTGCCTCCCGCAACGCGGTAACGGGATCGACGAAAAACATTGCCGATAACCGGCCGACGGCCGCGTCAAATGTTTCGTCGGCGAACGGTAAATCATCGGCGGAACATTGCTTGAACTGAATGTTGGCCAGATCGCGCCGGCCCGCTTCGGCCTGAGCAGTCTCGACCATGCCGGCAACTGGGTCCGTGTAGATGACTGATCCGGTCGGCCCGACAATCTCTGAGATGGTGAGAGATGGCTCGCCGCTTCCGCCACCGATATCGAGCACCGTCTGGTCAATCCCGATCCGCGCTTCTTCAATTAAACCCGACGTCAGAGGCGCGAACATTTGCGCGATCAGCGCTCGATACTTATCCCAATACCGCGCGGACGCTTGCCACGCATCCAGCGTCTTCTTGCTTTGCTGCTCAAGATTCATTCTCTTTCATTCGATCTTTGTTGTCCGCCAGCGGACGGCCCCGAACGCTTTCGGGGTTCCTCGGGATTCATTTGTTCGTTCGACGAGAGCCCCGGCAAGATAATGGTCGTGTCCGTCGCTTGTCTAACGTATCAGGTCGGCTCCATTCGGCGAACTGGGCAAGGGAGGCTTTTAGGTCTTCAGTATTCTCTAAGGCGATCGCGGCAAGACTGGTAGGGACATATCAATCGTCTTCTGAGCCAAAAGCACCGCAGCAAACCAATCAGGAATGGATTCGCACCTTGGGGTTTTTGCCTTGCTTGATCTCTTTGAGCTTGATGCAAACGACCGTGAGCCAGGCGATATCGAAGGCATTTCCGAGCGGTTCTTCCGCCTGATCATGCTGGGGCATATCGCTATAAGTGCCGTCGACGCCCGCGGCCCATATTTCTTCACCGGCCTGTTTGAGGGCGATTACGACGTTGGCCCCGTCCATGCCCTTGGCGAGGTCTTTGAACAAGTCCCAAAGCTTGTTCCGAAATGGTGAAACGACGTCCTTCTTGCTCGCCTTCCTGCTTGGTTTCTTTTTCACGGTTTTATCCTTTGTGTGTGTCATGTCCAACACCCACCAATCGCACGTGCGGGCCTCCCTGCGTGGCCCTTATTCGATCGCGGCGCGACACCAATGTCGTACTGCCGTTTGCGTTGCCGGCCTCTCAGTAGTCTCGGATCGCGGTTTCTAGGTCTTCGGTTTTTTGAGATTGAAGCGCTGCAACTGCTGTTCCATTTACATTTTCACCAGCTCGACTCGCCGGTTCTTAGCCCTGCCCTCTTCGGTTTCATTCGTGGCGACCGGGCTGGCATAGCTCACACCAAAGGGGAAAAGTCGCTGCGCGGAAACATTGTAGTGTGAGACAAGCTCCTGGACTACCGCCGCGGCCCGGCGCTGCGAAAGATCGCGATTAGCTTCGAATGTGCCGACGTTGTCGGTATGCCCGCCGACGAGAAGGTTTAACTTTGGATCGGCCAGGAGTAGCTTCGCGATCTCTGCCAGCGTCGGAGTCGATTCGGGTTTCAGCGCGGTCTTGTTGGTATCAAAATAGATGCCATACAGGGCGATCTTGCCGGAACTCTCGATGCTCCCAGCCATCTTCTCCGCGGAGACTGTCACCATCTTTTCTTCCATCGGCTTACTCTCAATGATATCCACCTGCACCGCGGTCTGCCCTTTCGCGACGGGATATTTGGTCGCCCCGTTCTCAAACTCCGCGATGTAAATTGCTATGTAGGTGTTTTCGAGCTTGTAAGCGCCGTAACGCGCCTTGGTGTGACTGTAACCGAAGAGTTGTCCGTTGAGGTCGTCGTATTGCGGGACGCCTCCGAAGTCGTACCCGAGTCCTTCGGAATCTGCTCCACTAAAGAGCGTCTCGGCACCCTTGGCTTTCAACTCGTTTTCGTAATTCTTCGAGACTTCCAACGCAGACCGTCCGACCGGCGCCAGGTAGGTGATGCGCGTGATTTTTCCTTCGAGAGTCTGCTCTTTTTCAATGCGCTTACCCTGGCTCCCGTCAGCGGAGGGATTGAGTGCCTTACCCAAAATGAGCTTGTATGAATCGTACGCTTTCTCGGAATACGCGACGATCAAAGAGCCTTCGTAGCGCTTGAGCAGCGGATGATCGTGGCCCTCCACGTCTTTGGTGACAGTATCGCCCGACTGAGCGAAACCAATTGAAGCGAGAAGTACGCAGGAGAACCAAATAAAGTTTTTCATAATGTGTGTGTTCAATGAGAAAGGCCGAACTGCCGCTTGAGGGCTCGCCTGGATTGATTCAGGCAAAACGCCACACACCTGATTCGTGCGGTGCGTGACTTTTGACCGTGGAAGAGTTGCGCGCTGATCGCACTTCGGAAAGCTCATGGCGCCGGCGCCTTCGGAGTTTAGGAGCGACGCCATTCCTAGGCCTGGCTGATTGACGCGTTCCTCGCGCCGCCGTGAGTGGCCGGATTGTGGGCTCGATCAGAATTCCTCGATGCTGATATCGATGGGCACCAGACTTCCCGTGTCCTTCTCGCGGACCCAATTCCGCGGATGAGCATCACGGATGACTTGGCGAAGAGTTAGGTGCCGAAAATCGAGAGTTTCGCTGTTGTCGTGAAAGTTTTCCCATCCGAGCGGGAACAGATACTTTTCAATCTCTTTGGGATGAGGGTGGGAACCTTTGATGTAATGCATGCTAGTGACAAGCGATGGCTTCGCGTCGGCAGCCACGCGAATTCCGTGCAATCGGATTTCAAGCGACGGCACGAAGCTATTCAGCAATGTCAGTGACTTTAGATAAATAGTTGGCGTGTACTCGAATCGGCCATACTTCCCAGGAATTGTCGCCTTTAAGACGCGTGTTTCGCCACCAGCGCGGTATCGGACCACATAATGTTCCGAGCCCTTGGTGTAGTCACTTCCGCCAGCCGTGTGCGTTTCGAAAAAAACAGCGGCGCTCCAGTCGGGAGCAGTGCTAACGAGGAGTCTCTCCTCCGCCTCAATATCTTCCGCGAGGGCTAGATCTGTGGCGAAGTTGCCCGCCCGAGTTTGCGGATCTCGTCCAGCGTGACGCGCGATTGCGAGCCAGTTCTCGAAGCCTGCTTCGATCGCCAGTCCCTCTTCAACACGGTCTCCGACGAGATCCTGGCGTCGCGCACCGCTTTTTGGGCTGCTTGATCGGTTCGGGTCCAAAAGTTCTGTTTCGGCATTGGTCTATATCAATGTTAGCAATTCGCCAGGCGTTGTCACGCCATGTTTTCCTGAGCGGGTTCCGCCCGGCACCGTCATCTGGGTGCGGGCGCACTGTCGGCCGACGAAAAGTGGTGGTCATTTAAGAAGGGGTGGCCCATACTCGGCCATTATTGGGAGGCGAACGAAAAAACTATGTTTCACTTAATCTGGTACATCCTGGTCGGTTTAATCTCGGGCCTGATCGCAAAATGGGTCATGCACACACACATGACGATCTTCTGGACGATCGTCCTCGGCATCATCGGGTCGATCATTGGGGGCTGCGTGACCCATATGTTTGCGCGCCCGGCCAATCCACGATTCCATCCGGCCGGCCTCATCTTTTCCACCCTGGGCGCGATCCTCGTCCTCTTCATCTGCTACAAGCTGAAGATCCATTTTCCGAAAATTGGATAGCGCCCGAGTTCTAAGCGCTGGCGCTGGCCGCACGAAGCTGCGGGCAGCATTACGGCGGGAGGTGCCGAGACTTTGAGCGCATCTAGGGAATGGAGCCAGCGGGAGCGGTGCGACATGGACCATAGCTGCGAATGCGGTGAAGCTCGGGAGAGCTGAATCAAGCCGGGCAACTTGGATTAATCCAGAGCGACCCGGCCAAAATAATGGTCGTGTAGCTTCGGTATTTCCCGACTTGGTCACTCGCTGTCCCGGCGCTCGCGCCAGCTGCCTTACCGCCCACCCGGCGCGACCCCGTCGCACCGTGTTCTGACTGCTGATATCTGACAGCCGTTCTTTGTCGGCGGCTGGAGCGATCCCGCCAGATGGATCGAATTCTTTTCTGCTCCGTGCGTCGTGGAAGGCATCTCTTTTGCTCTTACCCACGCATGCGTTTCCCCTCCTTACTCCTGCTCCTTGTCCTGATCGCATCGGCTGATGCACGAATCGGCGAGACGTCGATTCAGTTCGCAGATCGCTATGGTCTCCCGAAAGACACTAACCTGACGGCGATCGTGGATAAGACCTCCCCTCTCGTCGAGGGGGCGATTCATCACACCTACGAATATCAGGGCTGGAAAATCCGTGCGGCGTTTCTGCAACTCGACGGCCCAGCGGTACGAATGGATTTCCAGAAGCTCTCGGCGCCGGGAATGTCGCCCGCCATTCAGGATTACGAACTGCAAGCTATCGCGACAGCCAATACACCGGCCGGGATGTCATGGAAGCCCATCGCCTACAACAATCCCGATTCACCGAACAAAGGTATTACGAAAGCCTTCGAGGCCATGATCGCCGGTGCAGGCGGACAAAAGATGTGGCAGCGCAGCGATGGCGCCATCCTTTGGTCACGCGGACCGATTATCGTCCGACTGGAGCTTCCGGCGGCGCGTCAACACGAAGAGCAACTCAAGATCGCGAAGGAGCAGAAGGCACGCGCGTCGGTTCCGCAATTCTAGCGCTTTAAATCAGCGGCGATTTCGGCGAACTGGGCTAGGGCGGCTTCGAGGTCTTCGGTGATCTCTAATGCAATGACGCCGGGATCGGGGAGGTTGGCGCTGTCTTCGAGGCTTTCGTCTTTTAGCCAGAAGATGTCGAGGTTGATCTTATCTCGTTTGATTAGCTCTAGGTATGTGAAGCTTTTGAAGCGGTCGGTTTCTTTGCGCTCGTGGCGATTTCCACTGTAGCGGCGGTCTGTGACCGCCGACGCTTTGGATTTCGGCGCTGACACAGCGCCGCCAAAATAACAATTCACGAAGTCGTCGAGGTCGGTGCGCTTTAGGGTGTTTTCCTTTAGGGTGAAATGTTGGTTGGTACGCAGGTCGTAGATCCAGAGCTTGGCTGTCCACGGTTTCTCTTGTGCGGGTTTGCGGTCGAAGAAGAGGACGTTCGCCTTCACTCCTTGCGCGTAGAAGATGCCGGTGGGCAGGCGCAGGAGCGTGTGGACGTCGGCTTGCTTGAGCAGGGCGCGCCTTATCGTTTCTCCCGCGCCGCCTTCGAAGAGGACGTTATCCGGCAATACGACCGCGGCGCGGCCGTGCTGCTTGAGGATGGTGAAGATGTGCTGGAGAAAGTTGAGCTGTTTGTTACTCGTGCTCGCCCAGAAATCGTCGCGGTTGATGATGAGCGATTCCTTCGAGCTCTCGCCGGCTTCGTTGACAATGGTGACGCTGCTCTTCTTGCCGAAGGGCGGATTGGCCAGGACGATGTCGTATTCGCCGTGCTTGGCGGCGAGCGCGTCCTTGGTCA
Organism: Chthoniobacterales bacterium; assembly: GCA_003244145.1. GTDB lineage: Bacteria > Verrucomicrobiota > Verrucomicrobiia > Chthoniobacterales > UBA10450 > AV80. The sequence goes on along the minus strand of QHBM01000053.1, from coordinate 5,090 downwards.
CGACCGGCATTCCGTCTGTGAGATTGTCCGCTTCCGGCCCGATGCCGTGCAGGAGCAGGTTCATCGCGCAGAGGCGCGTGACGCTATCGACCAGCTCGATGCCGAAGAGCGTGCCGCTCTTGAGCTTCTTCTTTTGCTCCCGGTCGAGCTTGTAATGCTTCGCGATGTAATCGTGCGCCGCGAGCAGGAAACCGCCGGTGCCGCAGGCCGGATCGCAAATCGTCTGGCTAGGTTGCGGAGCGATCGCGTCCACCATCGCGGCGATGAGCGAGCGCGGGGTGAAGTATTGGCCCGCGCCGCCTTTCACGTCCTCGGCGTTCTTTTGCAGCAACCCTTCGTAGGCATCGCCCTTCACGTCGGCGGAAAGGCTGGACCATTGCTCCTTGTCGATCAGGTCCACGATGAGCCGGCGCAGCTTGGCCGGGTCCTGGATTTTGTTTTGCGCCTTGCGAAAGATAATGCCGAGCATGCCCGACCGCTTGCCGAGTTCCCCCAGCGTATGGCGATAATGAATTTCGAGATCGTCGCCATCCAGCTTCAGCAAGCTCGGCCAACCGAAACCTTGCGGGATCGCGGAAGGCGTCCCCCGCAGGCGCGATTGCTCGTCCGCCATTTTCAGAAACAACAGAAACGTCAGCTGCTCAACGTAATCTCCGTACGAGAGGCCGTCATCCCGCAGGATGTTGCAGTAGTTCCAGAGCTTTTGGACCAGGTGCGTAGATTGACCGAGCGCGCTGTTCATCTAAAGGCGCTAACTTGCGTATTCATGGAAGCCTTATCGCGTCGAATTTAGAGCGGAGAGCTTGCTGCTGAGCCCCGCGGCGAGAGCGTCAATGATCGTCCGATGATGCTGTTGGATAGCTGCCCCAGGGTTCGCGGCAACTATCTCTGCTATCCGATACTTTATCTCTTCTTCCGTCTGATTTTTCCATAGCTTTCCTTGCGCCCTAAACGTGTCAGCTAACCGATCAGACCACTTCTTCCGGCCTTTGAATTTGGAATGGTTCAGCGCCACACCAAATTTGTTCAACAGCATCGGTTCATAAATCGCTGGGTCGTACAGGTCTTCGAGTTCGGACTCGTCGCGACCCTCACAAATCGCAAAATTAACGTCCGCCGGTTCGATCAACCCTTCCTTTTCTGCTCTATCAACCGCGGTGACGCCGCAATCGTCTTTGTCTATAAAGCAATGAACTGAGCATAGAGCAGATCGAGCTTGCGAAACTTTGTAGGCCAGGTTCGAGCCGCCCGCTAACGAATCGAGTGCCAACGTGCCGTTTACAAGTGCATCCTTAAGGACGGGGTAGGCATTGGACAGGATTGGATGTAGCCCTCTCTTATCGTCCTCGCCCTCAACCAGTAAAATCAGCTCTGCGTGGCGAAGGTTATCGGCAGCTCGCACGCCAAGGGCGTCCCGTATTTCCGAAATTTGCTTCGCTGGGCGTGCAAGAGAATCTTGGACTAAAATATTACTTCCGATGTTTGTTCGATTAACCAGAAGGGGGTTGTGCGTTGTAACGATCACCTGATTCTTCTTTGCAATCTGCACAAGGACACCCTTAAGCTCCTGTATCGCTTCAGGGTGAAGATGTGTCTCAGGTTCTTCGATTGCGAGGATTAGGTGCTGACCGAGCGAGCCGCTCTCCGAAAGATGGCGCATCAAAGCTAAGGCGGCCAGACTTTGAACGCCGTCACCTTTGCGCTCTAACAGTGTCGCGGCACCATCATCCACGATAATCTGCGTTCCGACTCGTAATGCCTGTGACCGGTCCCCCTCAGAGATTTGAAGCTGCACTTTTGCAATTCCCTTGATAAACATCTTCATCGTCTTAGTTATCTCAGTCGCGACCCCGTCGAGAATCGGTTGTTGCAGCTTGGTAATAACCTTCAACGCGGCTTTGTATTCAGCGTTATCGTCCAACACCAGAAGCGCTCGACCGAGCAACTGGTCGACAATCTGCTCGGCTTCACGCGCAGTTCGGATCGAGGGGATGTAGGTCAAACTAATTCGCTTAGAGAGAAAACGCACGATACTATCTTGTTTCTCGCTCAGCTTCGCTTTACCCCTTCCCTGCTTGGGGACAGAAAACGCGGCGGTACCTCGGCCGAGTTCCAACCGGATCGGCAACGTTCCATTTAACTTACTGCCGACCTCCTTGTGAAATGCCGCCGACTCGGCGTCATCTAACGCAAACTCAAGATCAAATTTTGATTTGCCTTCCGTCGTGGTCTCTTGGAGGCCAATTGGGAAATCCCGCTCCCAGTTATACCGGTCGACGTTTTGACGATAGGCTACTCGACCCCGAATGATGCGCGTGTTGCGTACTCCCTCCAGCAACCCCAGTGCGATTACAAGCGCGCGCAGGATATTTGATTTGCCCTCGTTATTAGGGCCTACCAAGGTGGTTAAGGAGGAAATCTGAAGCTTCTTAGCGCGCGAGATACTCCGGTAATGAGCGATGGAAAATGAAACGAGTCTCATAATGTATTATTTAGCTAGCCTCGAAAGGCACGTTGAAGGATGGACTGCCGAAGGCGGGACGCGCGCTGGAGGTTGACGGTCACCAGCGACTCTACCTTCTTCACTTCGCTCAACCGCCGCTCCACTTCGGCGACTACCCTCGTCTCCTCGGCGAGGGGCGGGAGCGGGACGACCATCCCCTCAACTTGAGGTTGGGCAATCTTGTAGATGCCAGCGGTGGTCTTCACTCGTGTCTCGATTTGTGAACGAATGATCCACGAGGGCCAGAGAATGCGAAGCCAGCCTGATTTGCGGACGGCGCCGGTCAGCCGAAGCCGAATCATCGTGTCGGGAAAGATAGTTGGGTGTGGTGGCTTCTGCGCGGAGGTGCCGCGTCCAACCAAGTGCAGGCTGCCGTTGCCGCGCGACATGAAGAAATCGCCCTCTTGAATCCACAGGTCATCGACGTCTGAGTTTTCCAGCGGAAGGTAGCGCGCATCCCAGTAGTCGAATCCAGAACTGGACATAGCGCTCAACCGAAGTGCACGGACACCGGGCGGATTGTCACTGCCCTTCACTGACACTCCGTTGCATAACGGTTCTGTCAGCATTTGTTCAACGCTGGCCCATTTCCACCCTTCGGGAAGAGATTGGAGACCCGCCGTGTCTGGCGTTGCGGGCTCTTTGTATTTTCCACGTCCCGTCCAGTTCTTGCGGCGCTCGGTGAGGATGCGGGCGAGCAGTTCTTCGCCACTTTCGAATTTCCTGTTTTCGGCTTTGGCGAGTTTGGCTTCGGTGGGGACGAGTTTGCCTTCGCAGGCGGCTTTGAGGACGGCGGCGCGGTAGCGTTTGAGGTTGGCCTGCACCCGCCGCAACGCCGCCACTCCCGCCTCCAGTCGCGTGAATTGCTTCTCAATCTCCGCCACGATTTCGCGTTGCTCTTCGAGCGAGGGGAGAGGAAAGGTGCAATCCTCGATTTCCTTCGCGCTGACGTTTTGCACGGCAATACCTTTTCCCTCCGCTAAGATCTGCGGTTCGACGTACTTCAACACAAGCTTAGCGAACTTTGCCTCGTGCTCGGGCTTAACCATTAGTAGTCCCGTACGCTGATTTTGCAGCGCTGGCTCAGCGTGTTGGTAGCGCGCGATCTTGCCTAACGAACCGGACATCCCGATCAGGAGATCTCCGTCACGAACGATGAAGTCCGGGAGCTGCTTCAGGAAGTATGGGTCGACTCGCTTCGCTTCTGAGATGTCCACAAGGTCATCACCCAGGTTTGATTGCCGAATGAGTGGGACGCCCTCGGTTCTGTAGTCCGAGCTTTTGAAGGCGTAACCATTGCGAACTTTCAGCATGTCGCCGACACGGGCTATGCGCCAACCGTTGGGCAGTTCGCCGCTTTCTTGACGGCTCGACGTGTTTTGCATTCTTACTTCTTCCCCGGTCCGTAGGCGTCCGTGTCCTCGCGCACAACGGTCGATTCCGAATGCGTTGCGCTCGATCGAATACTCCTTTGCCGTTCGCAGAGCGCGTCGAGCAGACGCAACTTTTCCCCGATAGGTCGGTCGGCAAGCTGCTGCCTATAGGCGCGCTTGCGCTCGAGCATCTTTTCGAAATCGAAGCTCATGGCGTATCACTGAGGAACTGGCGCTCGAACTTCTGCCATGCTTCGAGCAACCCATGTTTGGCCAGAATGGTCTGGAAACGTTTCGCATCGAAGGCGCCTGCTTCGATGAAGGCAAGCAACCGCGCTTTATCCTTGGCGCGTCCGGTCTGGAGCGCAATCGCGGCGAGGTGTTCCGGCGTGAAGACGCGAGCCGGTGCGCCGTCGACGTCGGTCTCGATGGCGTCATTCAGTGCCTCTTCCAGCAGAGGTTCCGAAGCAGGGAGAAATTGAACCGGCCAGCCGCTGATGACGATGTATTCGCCTTCCATCTTGCAGCCGAACCCTTTCAGGTAGTCGAAGATCGGTGCGAGCGAAACGATGATGCTCTCCTGTCTGAAGGCAATGAAGACATCGACATCGAGAGTGCTCATCGGCTCCAGATAGAAGGTCGCGCCGACCGCTCCGCCGATGGCGTAACGGTCAATCACGCCGTCCCGCTCCATCTGATTCAACATTGCGATGACTTCCTGAATCTTCATGCCGCGAGTGTCGTGTTTAGTTCTTCCAGCAACGCAGGGAGCTTGTCGCCGAATAGTTCGTGCGCTTTGCCAAGTCCGCCGCGCTGACTAAAAGGCGCGAGGTCCAAATCGTCCGACTCAATTGTTACCGTAGTGGCGATCTGATCGCGCATGAGATTCAGCCATGCGAGTTGCTCAGGTGCGAAGACGATTCCGGATTTGGCTTTGTCCATGAGCCATTCGGTGAAGCGCTCGGAGACAGAATCAGCGAAGGGAGCTAGGACGAGTTGATGCTCCAGTGCGAAGCGGACGAGCGCGACAAGGTCGGCGAAGCGGCCGGCCTGGGAGCGGCCTTTGACTTTGCCGGGGGCAGTGGCGGCGAAGGCGTCCCAGAGACGGTCCTCGGTCCAGGCGGCGTGGTTTTCGCGCAGTTTCTTCTCCAGTTCCTTCAGCATCGGCTCGGTGAGGCGTTGTTTGTAAGGTCGGCTGTAGAGGATCTGGAGGG
>QHBM01000096.1 GCA_003244145.1 Chthoniobacterales bacterium | reverse complement strand
ACATAAAACGTGGTGACAAACCCATCGCTCATTGTCGCCTTCAACGCGTAGTAATCGACGCCATCGATTCTCTCGCGACCGACTAGCTCGATCTTGTGACCACGCGCATTCAGTTCGTGCAAGCCATACAACTTCCCCGGGAATTCCACCCCGCGCCGAAGCGCCGCGCTGGCTTTAGGTGACGCTTCCACCGTCGTCGTTTCTTTGCCATTCCATTGCCAGCCGCGCTTCCCATCAAACGCTTCCACAAAGACCAGCTTGCCATTTGCCTTTACGTCAATTCGCATCCGGTCCGGCCGCGTCGCCTGATAGGTCCCGTCCACTGCGAATCCCGGATCGACGATATGCAGATCGATCGCGATGGTCTTGACCGCTTCTATCGCTGTGCGTCCACCCATCGCTTCGGTGTTCCGCGCAATGATATCATCGATCGTCAGCTCTTCGCCTCCATGACCTACGGAGGAATAGACCAGCGCAGCAACGATGCACGAAGGAATGAGAACGCGGCGGCGCAGTAGGACGGTCACGCACCTAAAGCGTCGCGGCCGACCTGATTTGTCTAACTGATTGCGCCCTCGCTCGTCGAAAGGCTCATCACCACGTGTAGGGAGATCAGCTAGGTCTGATCGGCGACATTCACACGACGCCGCTCACGACGGCGGGTCAGCAACATCCGGAGGATAAACATCGGTTTGGGGGGAATCCATCCCAACTGCTTCGCCATGCTAAGATCATCGCGAACGGCGTCATGTTCGGCAATCGCGCCGTCGGCGATTTTGAACCAGTGCGTTTGCCGGACGGCAAAACTGCGGCCGTTCGATGGAAAGGCGTCCGTCACTCGCCCGTCGGGAGAGTCGTGCACCACGAAGGGTCCGTGTTGACGGGCATGCAAGGTCACGCGCGCCACTGCGCGATCGCCTTGCACCAGCACTTCATGAAACTCAAACCGCATCTCGGTAAAAGCGCGATGAAGCCAGCGGATCGTGGCCTTCAGTGCCTCGGGTCCGCGCCCCCGCGTGTCCGTGGGCTCATCCGCACAACGGCGGTTAAAATAATCGGACGTCACGTTTGCCGTTACCGCCTCCAGGTCTCCGCGCGCCGTTATTTCCAAGTGATCACGAACGAGCCTCTCCGAAAGGCTGTGAGGCACGGACGCAGGATTACTTTGGTGATTCATTGGGTGCAAGGCTACAAAGAAACAGCTCGCGCCGACCAGAAGAATGCGGCGCGCCCGGCCTTCTTCTGTAGCGGCGCCTTGCAGGCGCCGAACCCAAACCCATTCGGCGTTTGTAAAGCGCGCTACACTGAAGCATTCGCGCGAAAGTTCCTCGCAGCACGCGCCAATCGTGAATAGGCCCACACCATCGCGGCGCTAGCGATGATCCAGGAAATGATCGCGATCCAGAACGGCGCATCCGTGCCAGCCTTCCAAATCAGTTGCGCGGAATCGTTCCAGCTAACATGACCGCGATGCCGATGATTACCGCTCGAATGATTACGCTCATGGGTCTCTTTCATTAGCGGGAAGGCATCTCGGACTCCTGGCCTTGTCGCACTATTCAAGCGCGGCCTTACATCATCTTGGGATGCCAGCTCAGGAAGAAGAGCAGCATGAAGGCAAGGAAGCCGACACCGACGACGAGCTGGACAAAAAAGAAAATAAAGAGAAGCCGATAGAGAAGGAGTGTTCGCCAAATCCAATAGGCAATAACGGTGACGACTGCGAGCGGCTCGAAGATCGCCAGAACCAGGTTGACGATATTGGGATCGTTGAGCTGGTAGTGGTTCGCGAGCCAGCCGCCGCTGATCAGATGGCGATAGACCGCTGTGGCAGCGATCAGATTCACGACCGAATAAACGATGGGCTTCACATTCAGAGGTCAGCGGGCGGAAGTCGGCGTTGGGTCGGGCCAGGGACGCACCAGGACCGTCTGGCCCGGAGCGATGGGACTGATGTGCTCGAGGATTTTCTTGTAGTCGGGATGAGTGGGTGGATACACGAGTTCACCTTCTCCCGTTCCACCGCCTGGTAGCTCCGCACGCAAGCGCAGGACGATTGTGCCATCGGCTTTCATCTCTGCAGTTCCGATGGTGGCGGGCTCACTCTTCGGCTCGCCCCCGAGAACGTTGACATTGATTCCAAACGCGAGAATCGCGCCGAGCAGCATGGAATGGAGAGCTTTCATCGGGCCGAAGACGAATAAGAACAGGCGCTTCTCGCGGGCGCGAGGAGAATCGGGAGAAAGCTTTTCAGTGCGCCCGCTCCGGTTGCCGAATCGGAGCCTTCTGGAGCGGCGCTTTGTGAAGATTGCGAGATTGCTATTCATCGACGATTAATCGGAATGATCTTACGCCTCTTTGCACTCACCACCGCATTACTCGTCGCTACGAGTCACGCTAGCGATCATTCCACCGGTTCGCCGAAGGAGCGGACGGCCGTGCTGGCTGGCTTGAGCAAAAAATCCAGCACCGGAAAAATTGCGTCGTTCAAAGTAAACATTCTGAACATTAGCGGCGATTGGGCCTTCGCCGATGTCACCCCGCTCGATAAGGCCGGTCACACGCTCGCCGAGCAGAAGGTGGCGGTGTTACATCACATTCACACCAATGGCCGCGACCAGGGCTGGAAAGAACTCGATCTCTCGAAAGTCCCTTTAGATCCGAATGAGGAAGAGTATGGCCCTGGCTTTCACAAGAACATCCAGAAGACATTCCCTTTCCTGCCAAAGGAAATATTCCCGAAACGTTAACTGCACTGCGTATGAAAGAACTCCTGGGCGACGCCTCTGATCGCGCTATCCGCTATCTCGAAGGACTCGACTCCCGCTCGGTAGCTCCCACGCCTTCGGCGGTGGAACAGTTGCGTGCGTTCGATGAGCCTTTGCCGGTTCAATCGACCGATCCCGCCGAAACGTTGCGGGTGCTGGATGAGATTGGATCGCCTGGAACGATGGCGATGGCGGGCCCGAGATTCTTTGGCTTCGTTATTGGCGGTTCGCTCCCGGTTACACTCGCGGCCAATTGGCTCGCCGGCGCCTGGGACCAATGCGCCGGTCTCTACCGCGGCACTCCAACGGCCTCGTTCGTGGAAGAGATCGCTCTTCGATGGTTACTCGATCTTCTCCGCTTGCCGCCTGAATGCACCGGCGCTTTCGTGACCGGCGCCACCGTGGCCAATTTTTGCGCACTCGCCGCCGCACGACATGTCGTGCTCAAGCAAGCTGGATGGAACGCGGAAGCTGACGGTCTTTTTGGCGCACCGCCCATCACCGTCGTGCTTGGAGAAGAAGCGCATCCTTCCGTCACCAAGTCGTTAGGCCTGCTTGGGCTTGGCCGCAGCCGCGTAGTCAAAGTCCCCGTTGATGATCAAGGACGAATGCGTGCCGACAAGCTGCCGGCCATCTCCGGCCCTACCATTGTTTGCGTCCAAGCCGGCAACGTGAATACCGGCGCGTTCGATCCCACGGAAGAGATTTGTCGTCGCGCGCATGCCGCGGGAGCCTGGGTTCACGTCGATGGAGCGTTCGGTTTGTGGGCGGCTGCGGCGCCTTCTCGCGCGCATCTCACCGCCGGAATCGCGCAGGCCGACTCCTGGGCGACCGATGCCCATAAATGGCTGAACGTCCCGTACGATTGCGGCCTGGCTTTCGTCCGCGACCCGCACGCGTTGCAGGCGGCGATGGCGATCACAGCGGAATATCTGCCGACCGAGAGCGACTATCGCAATCCGGCTGACTTCACTCCTGAGTTATCCCGCAGAGCGCGCGGCGTCGAAGTCTGGGCCGCGCTGCGTTCGCTCGGTCGCGAAGGAATTGCCGAATTGATCGAGCGCAACTGCGAGCAGGCTCGACGTTTTGCCACTCAGCTTTCCGCCGCAGGATTCGAGATCTTAAACGACGTCGTCCTAAATCAAGTCCTGGTCTCGTTTGGCGATGCGGAGAAAACCCAGCGAGTCATCAAAGAGATTCAGGAAGATGGCACCTGCTGGGCTGGCGTGACGGTATGGCAAGGCAGGACCGCCATGCGCATCAGCGTTTCATCCTGGGCCACCACGGACGACGACGTGGACTGCAGTGTTGCCGCGATGGTTAGAATCGCACGGCGCTAAGGCTGCAGACAAAGACGTGAGACCATGAAGTGGTTTGGATCTGCGTCTCGGCGCATCAAACAGGGATGGAAGTACATCGCTCATTACCGTCAATACCACGATTCCGAATTTGTTGAAGCTTGACTCGGAACCTACAGCTCGTCCTCGAGCGTTGGTTGATAGCTTAGAAAGGCAGCTTCCGACGTCTGCCTGCGAGCACCACTATCGCCCGCAAGAATGCTCGCTCGACCGAGCTTACGATAAAATGGAAGCTCTCGATAAAGTTTTTTGACTGGTGCGTGATCAGCATTGGAAACAAATACTAATGCGCCGCGGGCCACGGCGCGTTTGACCGCATTCGCAAGACGTAATTGATCAGCCCACGAAAACAACACGCCATTGTATTTAATAAACCCATTGTTGTTATGGCTGACAGTGTAAGGGGGATCGACGTAAACGAAATCATTGCACCGAGCGCCGTCGATAACAGTTTCGAAATCAGATGTCATCAGTTTTGCATGTTTCAAGTGTGTCGAAACTTGTCGCAGGAAACCCGTTTGAAACTTCACTTGTGTCTTTGTGCCGATCGGCACATTGAATTTACCTTTGAGGTTGACTCGGTACAACCCGTTCCAACACACGCGGTTTAGGTAGACGAAGCGCGCGGCCTGCTCTATTTCCGATTCAAGATCCGCGTCACGTATGTCATAGTAGAAGCGGCAGCTGTGCCTACCGTGGTAACTCTCTAGTAACTTTGCAACTTCGTCAGGATATCGCCGGATGACGCGATAGGCGGCAATCAACTCGGCGTTTTTGTCGGCCAGAATCGACTGTAGTGGCAGGAGATGAAAAAATACAGCACCACTACCGAGGAAGGGTTCAATATATCGCTCGAACTCCATTGGAAACAGGTGGGAATAGCCCCGGACCAGCCACCGTTTTCCGCCGGCCCACTTCAAAAATGGTTCACTCAGCGTCGTTGGATTCACTACGTTCATCTGCAAGCGCTTCACCTTCCGCATCTTTGAGCTTTTGCTGAAGCTGATCATAGACGTAATCAATGTATTCGAAGTCTTCCAATTTGTAACTTCGCTCTTTGCTTGGATGCGCTGCGATTCGCCGTAACTCATTTAATCGATCGAGCCATTTCACGTTCTTAGCGAAGCCTTTCTCGCCAGGTTCCGGAATGTCGAAGAGCGGCTTAAAATATGGCCAGTTCGCTTTGCTTTCGATGATCTTTTTGTAGTCGATCACATCCAAATAGTTTTCTAACGGTAGCCGGCTATCATCGTCCGCGTCCAAAGAACGCTTGTATGCGTCGGCCTTCATTGTCTTATCGCTGATTCCCTTATGCCAATAGGCATCTTTCTCTTCGCCGTAAACGCCCCTCAGCACGCGAAAGAGGTGATGCTGGACCGAGATGACGATTTCTTTAATCTTACGGTCTGCCGCGCTGATGTTCTCTTGTGATTGTTCTGCTTCCCATGATTCCATCCCCTCTGGCTCAAAGTCCGCGATCCGATTCTTGATGATTTTGCAGAGGCGAAAGTAATATTCAGGAGGGCCGCCGGAACCGAATGGAACCTTAAATGTCGATTCCATTTTCTCGTCAGAAGCATTCTTCAAAAAGTCGACTATGGGCTCAAGGTACTCCTCGAGATCGGAAATCACTTCTTCAGCGGACATGTCTCGCGCCGTCGTTGCAGAGTTGACCTCCCAGTATTTAACCAACGAAGCCAGCAGCATAACATAACCTTGCACTGAAACGTTTGTGCACAGAAAACCGGCGCGACCAATTTCCCATTGGGCAAGATTTGCATCACGGATGTGCTCAAAATAGGCGCTTAAGCCTGAACGAGCCTTGTCGAGGGTCTCGGCATCCGTTTTTCCGCAGAACGGACCAAGTTCGTAGTTTGAATTGTTCAACACCGGTTTACCAAGTAATCCGGAGCGACGTAAGGCGTCTTTCAGCGCTGGTATGGTCAGACACGTCTTATTCGTTGATGGGATACCCTGCTGCGTAACCCGTCCATAAAATGGGTATCCGACGTCGGTATTGAGATAATTAATAAGGCGCGAGGCGATTGCACCCACGCGCTCGCTGGGAATATCAGAACCCCATTTCAGTTCGCCTTCCAAGTCATCGAGTAAATGCTTGGGCACTGATTTTTGTTCATGATTGATCGTGACGAAAAGTTGCGCCTCTTCAGTTTTTCCAAGTTTTTCGAACGCTACCACGATGATGTTCTGATCTAGATACGCGTCTTCTATGTGAGAGAAGCCGTACAGGCGATGTTGACCATCTATTATCCAAGCGGAGCGAAACTTGTTTGGCAGGTACAATGTTCCAAATGTGATATCGGCAGCCTCATCGCGGCTGATCTGATCGAACCGAACATTACGTGTGAAGTTTACCAGTATGTTGTTAGGAAAATACCCTCCCGCTCTAATGAACTTGCCAATGTCGCGGATGCGCGACTTGCTTACCAAGCGTTGGTACGTCGGAGCACCTTCGGGATCATTCAACGACCGATGGTTAACGAATGAGATTTTCAGCAAATCGCGGGGCCGACTGACGAACGAGTAAAACTTGCGCCCGGCCAATTTGCCACGAATCGCTGGTACGGTCATTTTCTTCAGCTCCGGGATCTCTTGATCCCGCAGAAACTCGGCAAGAAATTGGTACCGCGCCGCTTTTCCAAGGTGCTCAGCTATCTGCGCGTAATAGCGCAGCTCTCTTTCGGTGATAGTGCGGATGTTTTGACCCGCAGCACGCTGCCGGTCAGGGTCTGACCAGATGATGTTTTCAGTGACGAAGATCCAAATGATTTTCGGCTTAAAGCCAACGCCATAGTGGTTGAGGACCGATTGAGAAATAGGCCCCTTCAAATTGGCGAACTCCTCAAGATCTTTCTGTAGGCTGCGTTTTCCAACCTTGTCGCAGGCCTTGCATTCAGCCACTATGATCGTCTCGTCGTCCTTGGCGAAGACATCAACCTGCTTGCGGAGTGGGCCCGCCCCCTTTCGTTGCACTAAGATTTGAAAACTTCGACCTTGGCTAAGCTCCGGATAGCCAAGTTTGTAGAGCAGCATCCAGAAGCGATTTTCCAGGCGCTCGTCGAAATTTTTCGGACGCCTAAGGCGAATCTTGTGCGTTAGGCGCTTGTCGATGCTCCACCCAGCGGACTCATAATCGGCGAGTTCTGTTGCCGGAATTGTTAAGAAATCGAAGGGTTTCCTCCGCTTTATCGCCTCTCTTGCGCGGGCACCCGCCTCAGATAGCAGAGGCGAGAGGAAGTCGGTCTTGGGGGTTTCGGCCATTAGTAGCACCGAGTTGTGCCAGTCGGCTCTTGGATTGTCGAGTCGATATAAATGTAGTGATCTTCGCGAGCCCACGCTAGAACCGGCAGCATCCAAGTGAGCAAGATGAGAGATTTCCCGGGCTTGCGGACTCGGCCAGAATTTGCTGTCACGAGAGGGAAGATTATGTATGGTGGCGGCGTTCAGAACCGGAGGTCAGAGATCGGAGATCGGATTACCTAATGCCTATTCCCAGCATATCCCAGCTAGCGACGAAGAGATTTTGTCTCATTCTCGTTAAGCCGTCGCACTACGACGACAACGGGTATGTGATCCAGTGGTTTCGCTCGACAATTCCTTCTAATTCGCTGGCGGCGGTGTTCGGGCTGGCAAGGGATTGCGCGCAGCGGCATGTGCTCGGTGAAGATATCGAGATTGAGATCCATCCGTTTGATGAGACGAATACGCGGATCCGGCCGGAACGATTGGCGCGCATGATCGAGGAGGCGGGCGCGGGCATGGTGATGATGATCGGGGTGCAATCGAATCAATTTCCGCACGCGGTCGATCTGTCGAAGCCGCTCCTGGATCGCGGGATTCAGGTTGCGATCGGCGGGTTCCATGTGTCGGGGATCACAAGCATGCTCGGGGGTGAGTGCGCGGATGTGAAGAAGGCGAAGGCGCTGGGGATTTCGATGTTCTGCGGCGAAGCGGAAGAGGGCCGACTCGAGGTGGTGATGAAGGATGCTTACGAAGGAAAGCTGAAGCCGCTCTACAATTTCATGGCGGACCTGCCGAACATCGAGGGCGAACCGTTGCCGCTTATTCCCGCGATTCGCGCGGCGCGGACGGCGGGCGCGATCACGAGCTTCGACGCGGGACGCGGGTGCCCGTTCCAATGCTCGTTCTGCACGATCATCAACGTCCAGGGACGCAAGTCGCGCCGGCGTTCGCCGGATGATGTGGAGCGGATCATCCGGGAAAATGTCGCGCAGGGACTCCACAGCTTTTTTATTACGGACGACAATTTTGCGCGGAACAAGGATTGGGAAGTGATCCTGGACCGGCTGATTCATCTGCGGCTGAACGTGGGACTCAAGATGTCGTTCATGATCCAGGTGGACACGCTTTGTCATAAGCTGCCGAATTTTATCGAGAAATGCGCCGCGGCCGGAGTGAAGCGGGCTTACATCGGGCTGGAGAATATCAACCCCGACAGCCTGGCCGGCGCGCATAAACGGCAGAACAAGATCACGGAATATCGCAAGATGCTTCAGGCCTGGAAGGCGGCGAAGATCATCAGCTATTGCGGCTACATCCTCGGGTTCCCGAACGACACGCCGGAATCGATCAAGCGCGACGTGGAGATCGTGAAGAAGGAATTGCCGGTGGACATTCTGGAATTCTTTTTCCTGACGCCACTGCCGGGAAGCGAGGATCACCAGAAGCTGGTCCAGGCCGGAGTGACGATCGAGCCGGACCTGAACAAGTACGATTTGAATCACGCCTGCGCGCCGCACAATGCGATGTCGAGCGCGGATTGGGAGCGGGCTTACAAAGCCGCGTGGGAGACGTATTACACGAACGAGCACATGGAGACGGTGCTCCGCCGGCTGGTGACGATGCGGGCGCCGGCGAGCAACGCGATTCTGCTAGCGACGTGGTTCAAGGGCGCGATCGATATCGAGGGGATCCATCCGCTCGAGAGCGGATTGTTCCGCTACAAGTTCCGGCGCGATCGCCGACCGGGGATGCCGATCGAGCCTCGTTGGAAATTTTATCCGAAGTATGCGGTGGAGTCGGCGGTGAAGATGGCGCGTTGGTTCAAGCTCTGGGCGCGGTTGCGCAGCGTGTACGTGAAGATCAAGCGGGATCCGAAGAAGTGGGAATACACAGATCTCGCGCTGACTCCGGTGACCGACGAGGAAACGGATACGCTTGAGATTTTTCATACGCATTCCGCGCCGGCCTTCGTCGCGCAGGAACAGCGGCGGCAGCATGCACATGAGCATGCTGCGGTGGCGTAGTTTGCCGGGGAGCGCAGGCTGCCAGCCTGTCCTTCGCGGCAGCTTGCCGCGAAGCGATTTTGCTGTCCCGGAGAGGGCGGCTTCGCCGCTAGTGCGTCCGGCAAGCTGCCGGACGCTGCAGGCTGGCAGCCTGCGCTCCCCGGACCTGAAGCGAAGAGCGCAACGGAGTTGCGGGGACGAGTCGGCGTCTTGCCGATAACCGCAGGCGATTTAACGTACGCCTCGATGCCACACGATCACGATCACTCCGACCATTCGCACGCTCCGCCGAATAACAATGCGGCATTCGCCATCGGCGTGCTCTTGAATCTCGGATTCGTGGTCGCAGAAGTTTTTTACGGCCTCGCGGCCCACTCGCTCGCGCTGATCTCCGACGCCGGCCACAACTTGAGCGACGTGTTTTGTTTGCTCCTCGCCTGGGGCGCGATGCACCTGACGAAATCCGCCCCGACGAGCCGACGCACTTACGGCTGGCGCCGTTCCTCCATTCTGGCGGCGCTGATCAACGCGATCGTTCTGCTCATCGTGGTGGGAGGAATCACGGTCGAAGCGATCCGGCGGTTCGCGCATCCTGAGACAGTGGCCGGCGGCACCGTGATGGCGGTAGCGGCGGTGGGCATCGTCATTAACACAATTTCCGCGTGGCTTTTTATGGCGGGGCGCAAAAGCGATTTGAATTTGAAGGGCGCGTTCTTGCACATGGCGGGTGATGCGGCGGTTTCGGTGGGCGTGGTCGTTGCGGCGTTCGCGATCCAGAGGACGGGCTGGCATTGGCTCGACCCCGCCGTGAGTCTCGCGATCGGCGCCGTCATTATCTGGGGAACGTGGGGGCTGCTGCGCGAATCGATTAACCTCTCGATGGATGCGGTGCCGGAAGGGATCGATCCGCACGCGGTGGAAAATTATCTCGCGAATCTCGCCGGCGTAACAGCGGTGCACGATCTTCACATTTGGGCGATGAGCACCACGGAGGTGGCGCTGACAGTCCACCTCGTCATGGAGGATCTGCCGCGGAACGACCAGTTCCTGCACGATATGTGTGATGCGTTACGCGTGCGGTTCGGGATCGGGCACGCGACCACGCAGATCGAATGCGGGAATTGCGATCGCGCGTGTCAGCAAGCGCCGGTTCACGTGGTTTGATCTCCTGCGCATAGCTGCGGGTTGATTTATCGATCATCTGTTTCATCTTCTCGACTTCTGATGAGGCGCTGCGCATTTCTTTTATCGATTTTGTTATTCGTGGCCGAGGCCGGCGCGCAGCAAAAGAGTCCGCAACAACCGCCGCCGGAAACTACGCCGCCCCTTTCGCCTCTCTCGCCCACTGCCACGCCGGTGCCGAACATCGTGGCGCCGCCCGCGGTCCCGGCCCGGCCAAATGGCAAGATCCAGAAAAGCTTGGTCCGCATTACGGCCACCGAAGTCGAACCGGATTACCGAGCGCCGTGGAATTCGGGCGGAATTCAGCGCGGCGTCGGCGCGGGATTCGTGATCGACGGGAATCGGATCATGACGAACGCGCACGTCGTCAGCAACAGCCGCTATCTCACCGTCGAGCGCGACGGCGATCCGAATAAATATCCGGCCACAGTTTTGTTTGTGGCGCACGACTGCGACCTCGCGCTGCTCAAAGTCGCGTCGCCCGATTTCTTCAAGAACATGACACCGCTCACGTTCGGCGGAATTCCAGAACTGGAATCCACCGTCTCCGCCTACGGTTATCCGCTCGGCGGCGAACGCATGTCGGTCACCACCGGCATCGTCTCGCGAATCGATTTCCAGCTCTACACCCATTCGTCGATCGATTCGCATCTTGCGATCCAGATCAGCGCGCAGATCAATCCCGGGAACAGCGGCGGCCCGGTCATGCAAAACGCTAAAGTAATCGGAGTCGCATTCCAGGGCTACAGCGGCGACGTCGCGCAGGGCGTGGCCTACATGATACCTACTCCAGTGATTCATCGCTTTCTCACCGACATCAAGGATGGTCACTACGACAAGTATGTCGATCTAGGATTGAGCTATGCCAAGCTTCAGAATCCGGCGCAACGCCGCTACTACGGGTTGCCGAATGACGGACGTGGAGTCCTTGTTACTACTGTCATTGACGCCGGATCGGCCGGCAAAGTGCTTAAACAGGGCGACGTTCTTCTCTCGATCGATAATCATCCCATTGCGAGCGATGCGTTTGTCGAGCTCGAAGGTGAGCGCGTGGAGATGCCGGAAGTTGTCGAGCGGAAGTTCAAGGGTGACAAGGTGAAGCTCGACATTCTGCGGGAGAGAAAGCCGCAAACCGTGATGATTACTCTCGACACCGTCTGGCCCTACCTGACCGAAGGGCATTACTACGATGTGCGCCCACGGTATCTGCTCTTCGGTGGCCTGCTCTTTCAGCCCATGTCTCGCGACATGATGGAAGCATACCAGGTTGGTGACCTGCGCTTGCGCTACTACTTTGATAACTTCGTGCAGGACCAGATTTATCTGCAACATCCTGAAGTCATCGTTCTGACCAATATTCTTCCCGATCCAACGAATACTTATCTCGGGTCTTATCGGGCGAGTATTGTCGATGAGGTAAATGGCCGCAAGATTCTAACATTGCGCGATCTCGCGAACGCTTTGAATGAGGCAACGGACCGGTTTGTCATTACGATGATCGGCGACGGTCCACCGCTTGTGCTCGACCGCAAGGAGGTAGAAAGCGCCCGCGACCGGATCCGGACGCGCTACAATGTGAATAACGAGCAGAATCTCGAGGAGCAACCGCTGGCTGCGCAGACTGAAGCGCGCGCTGTGCCCCCCGGATCGTAACCATGCGCAGGATCATTACGCTACTCTGGTTGACGGCGGCTCTCAGCGCCTTTGCCAAAAAAGAAGTCGCCGCCGTCCAACCGCGACAACTTTCGCTCGTGCGCGTTAATGTCACTGGCCAGTCATTTGACTACTTCCGGCCCTGGCAGAAGCGCGCGCCGTTTTCGAAGCGAGCACTTGGCGCCGTGCTTTCGCAAGGCCGCGTTCTTGTCACCGCTGATCTTGTTGCGGACCAGAACTATGTCGAGCTGGAGCGAGCTGAGACGGGGGACAAGATGGCGGCGTCAGTGGAAGTAGTCGATTATGAAGCGAACCTC
This sequence comes from Chthoniobacterales bacterium, assembly GCA_003244145.1. Taxonomy (GTDB): domain Bacteria; phylum Verrucomicrobiota; class Verrucomicrobiia; order Chthoniobacterales; family UBA10450; genus AV80. The sequence continues at coordinate 10,291 of QHBM01000096.1, read as the reverse complement.
GCGCTAGTTTTGCCGCAGGACAAGAACTTCCTGCAAGGCTTGCCTCCGCTCGAGATTACCAATGATACGGTAGTGGGTGATCGACTGGCGGCACTGCAGCTGGAACAGACTGGCGCGCTCGTTGTGACCGATGGTTTAGTAACTGGAGTTCAGGTCACACGCTATCCGACTGATGTCGGTCAATTCCTGACCTACCGGGTGAGCATTCCCTTGCAATACCGCGATAACAGCTACACGGTCCCGCTGGTAAAGAATAACAAACTGGCCGGATTGCTCCTTCGTTACGATCCGCGTTCGCAGCTCATGGACGTGATCCCCGGGCCCATCATCACCCACTTTTTGAAGGACGCGGCGAAGCCGAACTACCCTGGTTTTCCTACTTTGGGCTTTGATTACTTCCCGACCCGCGATCCCCAGCTGCGCAAGTATGCGGGCGAGACCGGCCCTGGCGCCGGTGTTTACGTCACCGGTGTCGAACCGGGAACATCCGTGGCCCGAGCCAGCTTGCAGGCGGGCGACATTATCACTGGCATTGATGGGTTCGATATCGACTCGAATGGTAACTACATCGACACGCTCTACAAAAAGCTGGAGTTTACTAACCTGCTGACTTCGCGCGCCTATGCCGGCGAGAGTGTGCCTTTTAAATTGCAACGACAGGGTAAGCCGATGCAGATCACTGTCACTCTGGATCATCGTAACACCGCCGACTATGTCATTCCTCCTTATGCCCATGACGAAGCTCCGCGTTATCTGGTGCTGGGTGGACTTGTCTTCCAGGAACTTTCTCGGCAATACCTGCGCGAATGGGGCGCGAACTGGATAAAAGATGCGCCTCAACGCTTCGTCTATCTAGATCGCTTTCAATGGGAGCTATTTCCGGAAGGTCACCGGCGCGTCGTGATTCTTAGCCAGGTTCTGCCAGTGAACGGAACGATCGGGTACGAAGACTTCGGCTATCTCACCGTGACAAAGGTCAACGGCAAGGAAATCCATTCCCTCGAAGATCTCGCGGCGGCGGTCAAGGATCCAGTAGATGGTTTCTACAAGGTTGAGACGGAGGAACACCCGAGGGAGATTCCGCTCGACGCCGCGCAAGTCAGGGCCGATGAGGGCGCCTTGCACGATAGCTACGGCATCCCGATTTTAGAGCATCTTAAGTAGTCAGATCGCGAGCGATCGTTAACCCATCGAGAAAGTCACGGACTTCGGCGGTGTAGCCACGAAATGGATCGCTCATGAGCAAGATCTCTTGTGGGCCGGTCGCGATCGAATCCCAGTTAATGACGTAAGGTAAACCGGAGTTGCGGAAATGCGCTACGGCCTGAGCGCGGCCAGCGGCGCGCGAGTTAGCTGGGGGACAATAGCTCGCGCTGTTGCTTCGCACTGATGCATTCCAATCAGCGATACGTTTCCCGCCTTTGACCTGGAAGAAAAGACCGCGAACTGGGTCTATGTTGTGGTATTCAAGATCGAGGCTAAGCAGCCACGGATCATCCCAGGTTAAATCTTCAGCCTCGATGAACATTTGCAGCAGCCAACGTTTCGTTAGCCAATCAACCCCGCCCAAAAGCGCCTGCGGATTATTCTCCAGCGCATCAAGGACGAAACTCCAGCTCTCGAGCAGCCAGTCGGTTTCTGCGTCGCGTCCCTGGAGGTAATTACCGGCCGCGTCGAGAAATCGCCGCTGCACTTCGAGTGCGCCAATGCTTCGGCCGGTTTCAAGGCGTACCGTCCACGGGCCATCTGGCCGGTGCGAAAGCTCACGGGTGGCAACTACAGCATCATCGAGAATCAGACCACGCGGGAACTTCGCTTCCTCCAGCAAAGTAAGGACGCATGCGGTGGTGCCAAGTTTCAGAGCGGTGGCAAATGGGCTCATGTTGGAGTCGCCGATGAGGAGGTGGAGACGGCGGAACTTGCGATAGTCAGCGAGTGGTTCATCGCGGGCGTTAATGATGGCGCGGTTGAACTGGACCCACTGATAGATGTCGTTAACTATGTGGTCCGCGCGTTGGCTGATTTGATAGGTGACGGGCGCGGTGTTCATCGGAGGCTCAAAATCGAAAGCGAGCGGATGAGCTTGACCTACTCGGCCGGCGCCGGTGTAGAGCTGCCGGGTGGCAAGAAAGCTAAGCAGGGTTCCGAGAACCACGGGCGCGAATTGCGTGCCGCGATGCATGAGATAGTTCTCGTGACAGCCAAAGGTAGCTCCGGTGTAATGGTCGATGTTATTCTTGATGAAGGAAACGCGATCAGCCGCGCCGAGCTCGCGCAAAGCCTGGAGAAGGAGCGCATCACCGGCAAGATCGTAGGTCACCGCGTCGCGCAAGCGCACGCACTCCGGCGAGGCGTATTCGATGTGACCCATGTCGAGATAGAGACGTCCGCCATTAAGGAGAAAGCCGCCGTTGCCGGGAGGTTCTTCGTAATCGCGGTAATGAAGATCGAGCGCACCGAGGTGAGCTTCGCGAAAGATATGGTTCTTAACCCGCGACGGCCACGCTTCAGCGGAGACCTCGGCCTCGTGCACCAGCGCGCCGTACTCGGTCTCCAGGCCTACGACGCGATTCATCGGGTGATCATCCATCACGCTCTCGGTTGCGACAAGTCGTATCCTTATGAGTTGACCTACTTCGTCGATGAGAGGCAGCTAGTTAGTGCTTGCAGTTGATCTTCTGCTTACCACTTTGAATCATGAGCAAAACCACGGAGCTGTGCAGTCCATCAGAGAAGGCAGGAGGTATCGTCTATTTCCCGCGGATGTTGAGCAAGATCCGGATGCACGCGCGCGGTGAGTTGCCGCCGGATTATCAGCCGAATCTGGGCAAAGGGTTCGACGAGTCATGCGTGGACTTCCTGCAGGTGGACTACAACGAGCTAGTCGAGCGCGTGAAAAAAGACGGGAGCGACGACGAGGTCCTGGAGTGGTGCTTTGAAAAAGGCCGGCGGCCTTCGGACGAGGAGATTTTCATCTGGAATGAGTTTATGCGAAAGCGCGGCTGGAACGATGAGGTCACCGCCACGCTGGAACGGCGTAAAGGAGAGGCCGGATTGAGTGAGCGCTCCGAGATTCAGACAATGTTTGATTTCATCGATGCTGATGAAGGGCGTGCCGTTGGCCGGCGCAGGGCTACGGCGGTGATGTCTTAGCGTCCACTGGACGAGGTGGAGCAGGCGGCTGCGTGCGCCACTCGATAAACTTCCAGAGCGCGAGCACGAGCAAAAGTGTGACGATGCCGGCCGCGATGCTTCGCGCGTCGCGCACGAGAGGCTACTCCGAGAGGGTATCGATGCGCTCGGCCAGCGCGAAATCGAGGTCGGTCAGGCCACCTTTGCTGTGGGTCGAGAGCACCAGCCGCACTTTATTGAACCGAATGTCGATGTCGGGATGATGCTCTTCTTCCTGGGCCACTTCGGCCACGGCGTTAACAAAGTCGATCGCGTCGGTGAAATCGTCGAACTCGAAGGTGCGCTCGATGTGCTTCTTCTCCAGCTCCCATTCCGGCACCTTCTTCAGACGATTTTTCAGCTCATCGGCTTTGATCAAGTCGGCCATAACGGCGAACGACTAACACCGGAAAATGTTTTTGCAAACGGCGATTCGCTTGCGGCGAAGCCGGTGCAAGGAAGCTCAGCCGCCGAGAATTTTTCGCAGATTTTTTTCGGAGTCGAAGAGCTCGACTGCGGTGGCGCGGCAGGCTGCCGCCAGCGAATCACCCCCCGCTAGCACCTCGTGCGCGGCATCGCTGGCCGAGGCGAGGTCGCGCACAAAGCAGAACCCACTGCGCTCCGGCAGATGCCGGCCGCCGCCAGTGTCTTCGGTGATGACCGGCCGGCCCATGGCGAGGAACATCGCCGCGCGATCGCTCAGCCAGCCGGTGCGCCAGGCCACATCCACGCCTTTGATGGCGGTGAATTCGGCGCTCGCTGAACCGACATAACACCGATAAAGGTGCGCCGTTCTCGCGACTCGATGCGGATCGACAACATGCCAGCCGAGCTGCTTCAGCCGCGCGCGCTCAGGATCATCCGCGGCGATATTCATGGCAAGCTCGAACTCGGCTTCGGGCACACGCGACGGCAGCTCGAGGTATTTCTCGAAGGCAAACTTCTTCGACAGGTCGGGATATTTGCCCTCTACTTCGACCGCGCCGCCCCAATACCACTGACCGATGGTGGTGAACTTCGCCGCCGCGGGCTTCGGCTGCAGCCGGATGGATCGCGTATCGACCAGCGGAAAGAACGTGCGCCATTTCAAAGTGGAACTTGGCAGCCGGCAATCCTGCGCCCCCACATTGAGCCCGATGGTCCAGAACTCGTGATGAGTGGATTGCCCCATCTCGAGCTTTGTCATCCAGTAGAAAATTTCGCTCGGGTCGAGATCGCAGAAGATGCGGCGCTCGAATCGCAGGAGCAGCGGCAGATGGATCGAGTAGCTGAGGTTTAGCAGCGTCGTAGATCCGGCGAGGCGGTCGCGCAATTCACGGCTGCGCATGCCGAAACAGCGCATCTCGTCGAGTTCATGCGCGTCCCGAGCGCGCGGCTGGTAAAGCAGACAATAATTCTGCCCCAACCCACACGTGCGCACCTGTGCCTGGAAGGACCGGATCGCGCGACGATCTGCTGCCTCATCCCCGCTTCCGGGAAAAATCTCCAGCCAGACCGCATCAGCGCGCAGTCGCTTCAGGCCGAGCATCCATTGCAGTGGAACAGAGAAAACACCACCGCCCTCGCGATATTTTGCGGCGAACCCGCAGCCGAGGAAAACAGTCACGCGCCCTTCAGTCTTGTAGGCGGGGGGCTGTCGACGCAAACATCAACTGTGCTGACGCAAAATCTCATAGCTGTTATTGGATGAAGAACTGGCAGCGCGCGCGCTTGGTGTGCGCTGAGCCAGACACGCCTGAGCTGATGGACAGGAGTAAACAAGCGATCATCCGCGAAATTCGGCGGTTGCATGCAAGGCGTGAGCCTCTCAACATTTCGGCGCTTAAACGTAATCACCCGCCGCTGATCAGGCGCGCCTACGAGGTGCGGCCGTTCTGGGGATGGAAACGCGCGCTGGAAGACGCCGGTCTGAGCTATTCAGACATCCACGCGGAATTACGCGACTACGTTGACTGCAAGATCTGCGGGAAGGACCTGGGCGGTCTGGGATACCACCTGATAAGCCAGCACCAGATCACTCCGGAAGAATATTGCGAGGAGTACCCCGGGGCGGAGTTGGTGTCTGAAACCATCCGCGCGGGAATCAGCCGCCGTAAACTGCGCACGCCCCCATCGGTGCCACAGTGGGAAGAGGTGTGGAGTCCGGAGTATGTCCTTGATCGGATGGCAGAACTTGGCCGGCGAAAATTTCCACTGAACTTCGATTGGGCCAAGGAGCACGAGGCGGCACTGACGGACAAGGCTATCCGTTATTTCGGCTCATGGGACGCCGCGCTGCGGCACATCGGTTTGGATCCGGCGCGAATTCGTTTGTTCCGGCCGACGTGGATTGGCTATAGCGGCTGGCGGCGCGCGAATAAAGCTGCAATCGTCGCGGAACTCCGGCGGAGGGACACAGAGCGAAAGCCGCTCTCGTGGAAAAAGATTCTCCCGGAAAAACATGGACCAGCGTTGCTGAATCGAGCGAAGAAGGTCTTCGGTTCGTGGGGCGCCGCGCTGGCTGCCGCCGGTTTTGATCCCACAGGGGGGGCAATTAGCTTATGGGGACAGGCCAGCAAAGATGACATTCTGGCGGAAATTCATTCCCGCAGAAGAGCGCGGGAAGCAGTGCGCTTCAGCCAGGTGTGGAGAGAAAAAGGAGGGCAGCCAACGGCCAGGCGAGCAAGCCAACTGTTCGGCTCGTGGAACGCTGCACTTCGCGCCGCCGGCATTGAGCCCGAAGCGGGACAAACGCACTGGGCTCACGCAAGCAAAGGCGAGATACTGGCGGAAATTCGCCGTCGCCAATCCGCAGGCGAGTCCTTGCGTTGCAGCCACGCTGCAAAGGAAAAGCACGGTCGCGCTTTGCAGAATCGTGTGTCGGTTGTTTTCGGTACATGGAACGCGGCACTACGCGCAGCCGGCGTTGAGCCGATGAAAGAAGACAGCCCATGGCGAAAGGCGGATCGCGCGGCCATTCTCCGCGGGATCCGAAGGCGTCACGATGCGGGAGAATCGCTGGCCACGACAAAAGTCGAGCGGACAAAATGGGGCGGCGTTCTGATTACCCGCGCAAAAACATTCTTCGGTTCGTGGGCCGGAGCGCTCGTCGCCGCTGGCGTCGATCTGCCGCCCGGCCTGATGAGCCCTTGGGCAAAAGCGGATAAAGCAGCCATGCTGGCCGAGATCAGGCGGCGAAAGCGCACGGGCGAGACACTGAGCGTGCCCGCGCTCGAACGGCTAATGTGGGGCACCGCGTTGCTAAAGCGTGCGCGCGTGTTGTTCGGCTCGTGGAACGCGGCTGTGATCGCCTCAAGTGAGCGAGCGAAACGCTTCTCTCGACGCACGCCAGGGTCTTCACTACGCCGACCTCGGCTTCGGCAGCAGCCGTGAGATCAAGGCCAGGAGCACGATGACGACGAGGGCGAGAACGCCCCAGAAAATGTAGCGGGCGGAGCCGGTCAGCGTTTCGGTCACGCGATCGGTCTTCAATTTTTCTTCGGCGCCAAGCGTGGCGATTGCGGGGTCGGCACGGAGCAATCCGCCGTCGATTGCACTGAGATCGTAATGCGGCGCAAGAGCGTCAACATTGCCATAAAAGAGCCAAAGAGGTCCAGTAGCTGAGGCGTGGAAGAGCAATCGTGTGACCGGATAGTGGCCGCGGAAATCGCGCAGGTCGATGGCGGCGTTTTCGCGGTTGTCGGTTTCGAGAAGGAGCGTGTCGGTTTGAGGCCTGGCGTTAAGCTCGAGAGTGAGTTCGGCATGAGCGCGCGCTGCCGGCTGGTGCCAGATGGCGCGACCGAGCTCACGCGGATATTTCTCGCCGCGCACGTCAGTCACCTCTTCCCACAGGCGGACGGTGCGTTCGAAAGCCGGAGAACTGGCGGCGCAGGTCAGGCGCTTGATGGGTAAATGCGCGCGTGGCAACTTCAGCGACCAGCGCGAGATGGTTCGCCGGTCGCGATCGTTAGCTTCCGTGGACGAGAGCGGAATCGCGTGCTGGCTGGAAGTCGTCTCCAGCACAAATGGAAGCTGCGTCTTTTCGCGGACGAGGCGCAGATCGCAGCCGTCTGATGCGCTCTTCGAGAGCACGTCGGTGTCGAGCTCGAGCTGCTGCGGGCCAGGGTTGGTGATGACGAGAGATTTGCGAGATCTCCAGCCGGCGAGATCGATTGGGGCGCCGGGGACGGGCTGAAGCGCTGGCTTCACGTTCGGGTTTGCCGTTAGTGAAGACAGCGTTGCGTCGACCGCTTTGCCGTCGCGTACTTCATCGTGCAGTGAGGGGACGTCGTAACGCGGAGCGACGGCGCGGTCACTGCCGCACGCCAACGTGTATGCGCCCGGCGTTGGCGCGGAAAAGAACAGCCGTGTGGCGCGGCGGGTCGCTGTGATGGAGCTCAGCGCGAGCGGCGCATCGTCACCGTTTTCAATAAACAGGATCAGGTTGTGTCCGGCGATCTGCTTCTCGATCGGAACATCCAATCGTGCAGTCAGGCTGCCGTTCGTTTCAGTCCGGTATATCACCGCCGTCGTAATGGTTTGCTCCTGCAATCGCTCTGCACCGAGCACCGGCGTCGCCACGGAAACATGACGCGTGAAGAGTCCTTCGGGCGTGCCGATGAGGAGAGATGCGACGTGCAGATTCGCCGCGCCGAGATCGAGCTCGAGGTGCGTGACCGCGCCGTTTTCCTCGCGCGATTTGATCGTCAACGTCGTTAGCTCGGCCGGTCCTTGTGAGCCGCTCAGGATTAGATCCGCGCCGGTCACCGGCACCGGCTCGGAGCGTGAGTCGTCGATGATGACGCGGAGAAATCGCCAAGCGCCTTCGGGAAAAGAAACGCGCAACCGCGCGGCTGCGTTATCGCTGCGGAAAATCGGGACGCCTTCAGTGAGGACGCGCCAGGTAATCTCATCCGAGGAACCTTCCACCCGCGCGGCTTTGGTGAATCGCGGGCCGGGCGGCAGATCGAGAGTGACGCCAGCCAGCGCCGCACCCGTGCCGGTGGTGATGTGCAGGATGGTTTGCCTGTACGCGAGCTCAGCGCGGAAATCTTTGACCCGCGCAGTCGCTTCGCGGCGTGGCGCAGGCTGATCGATGAAATACGGAACTTCGTTGCCGCTGGCATCGATCACCCGCAGGTCGGCGAGATTAGGGCGCGCGGCGTTCAACGTTTCCGCCGGAAGATTTACCCGAACCAGGCCAGCCGCGGGGACGTTGATGGTTTGACGGAATTGCCACTCATCCGGAGCGAATGCGGCGGCAAGAAGCAGAGCGACGAGAAGCGGTTTCATGAAGTGGGTTGCGTTTCCGCCGCGCCGAGAAAGCGCTGGTAAAGGAAGGACGCGATGATGGCGATGACGGCTACGACGATGAACGCCGCGATGCGGTAGAGCTGATCGAGCTGGGAGAGATCGTGCAGGAAGAGTTTGAGAATAACGAGGGCGAGGAGCGCGAGGCCGGCCCAGCGGACGGCGACGGCGCGCTGGCGAATGCCGACGATGAGCAGAGCGAGCGCGAACATGGCCCAGGCGATGGAGTAGCTCATGTCGCGCGCGAAATTGCCGCTGAAGTGAAAGGTGAGCGCGGCCGCGCCAGGTTTGCTGAAGTAATCCGCGATCTCGATGTTGAGCAGGAGGAAGACGAGAATGGTGCCGAGCGCGTAGAGCAACGGCGGTGCGCTGAAGTTGAGGACGCGATGGCGCGGCGGCGCGAGGAGTTTCGCCGCGAAAAAGGCGCAGCCGGCGGCGATGCCGTAGCTGTAGAGATACCAATTGAAGATCGGCGTCGCTGCGCGCGAATAATAGCTAAGCACGGCGGGATTGAAGGCCAATCGCGCAAAGGCAATGACGATGAGCGCGACGCCGGTGAGGCGCAGTCCTGGATGCGGGACGCGCCGGAAAAGCCAGCAGAGTGCCGCGCCTTCGAGCGCCCAGCCAAGTGTGATCCATTGGCGATCGAATTGGATGGGGAAAATGAGGGTGATGAAGAACAGCGCGGCTCCGCCGAAGAGCGCGAGCTGCGCGGTCTTCGCCGGGCTCGCGCCCGGTGTGAGTCTGAGAATGAGGAACAGACAGAGCAATGCCGGCAGGGCGAAGCCGGCCGGGAGCAGGCCCAGCATTCCGTTCGGATGAGTGGAGCGAACGAGGTCGTAAACGAGAAAGAAATGGAGCGGGGCCGCGAGCGCTGAGCTGGCCCAGACGAGAGTGCGATTCGCGAATTGTCGATGAAAGAAAAACGGGAACGCGGTGAAGAGCGCGCTGAATCCCAGATACCAGAGGAGTGGAAGCGCTGCGTGCGCTTTATCGAAATGCGCGGAGTGCCAGGCGAACTCGAGCAGCACGGTCGAAACGAGCGCAACCCAAGCGAGGAGATCGGCCGCGAAGATTTTCGTCAGCCCGAGCAGAAGCACGACGAGAAAGAGCGCGAGAGCGAAAACCGGACTGGGATTCGCCAGCGACAATCGCAGCACTGCCATGATGAGGAGGGCGAATGGGAGTGATGCGGACAACGCTGGAAGCTGAATGCGGAGCTTCGCTGGATCGAAAAACGCAGCGGGGGCAGGAGCGGCTGGTTGGAATCGACGCGTCGCCCACATCGCCGCTGCCACGAAGAAAACAGCGAAGCCCCCGATGAGAAACAGTGCGGAGTCGAGGCCGCTCAGTGTTGTCGTTGGAAGTTGAAGCAGCCACGCGCCAAGCGCGACGAGGGTGAGCACGAGCACGATGACCATGGCTGCGAGCGTGCCGGCGGCGATGACGGCGAAAAGCGCGAGAACGTTCACGCACAGGACGAGCGGCCAGATAAGAAATGATGCGGTGGCGAGTTTGAAGATCGGCAGCAGGACGAGAAGCAATGTGGCTGCGGGAAACAAATGTGTCGCCCAGATCGGCGATGGTTTGCCGAGCCGCTGCATTAAGAGCGGCGCGGAGGAATGCACCGCGGCGAAGATGAAGTAGGCCGCGAGCGCGGCGTAAAGATTGTGCGCGGTGAGATGGGATTGCGTCCACAACGCCAGGAGCACGAACACAGCGCCACCGGCCGCGGTGAGAAGACGCGCGAAATAATCCCGGCCGAAAATGAGTGAGAGCAGTCCGGCGTCGACGACGAAAACGTAGGTGAAGAGCAGCGCCGGCCGCTCCG